>CAYRNA010000021.1:0-29393 GCA_964425555.1 uncultured Spirochaetales bacterium | reverse complement strand
TCGAGAAAATAATCACATCCTCTTTTTCATTTTATTATTTCTAATAAAATTGCTTGATACTCCGTTTAATTAAGCAGATAGATTTAATTAAAATTTTGGGCAAAGTCACGATATTTTTTTGTACGCCGAAAATAAAACAAGCAAGGATGTAGGTTAACCATGGAATTAAATCCCGAGCAACAACGAGCCGTTGATCACATAGAGGGGCCTATACTCATTATTGCGGGAGCAGGCAGTGGCAAAACAGGTGTGATCACTCACAGAATCCTAAACTTGCTTGCTCACGACATTCCGCAAAGTGCCATACTCGCACTGACTTTTACAAATAAGGCAGCGACAGAAATGCGTGAAAGGGTGAAAGAGCGTTCAGGCAAAAAAATGACCAACCTGAATATTTCCACCTTTCATTCTTTTGGAATGGAATTGCTCAGGCGATACGGGCATTTATTAGGCTACAAGCCCAACTTCACTATTTATGATGCGCCCGACCAATTATCGTGTTTGAAAAATGCCAGTTTAGAGTTGAAATTGCCTTATGATCACAGCGATCTCAAAACACTGGCGGAACTGTTCTCCAAGATTAAATCTCGGCAGTTGCAATGGGACGGCGGTTCAGAGCAACACAAAGAATTATTCAACGAATACCAAGAGCATCTCAAACTTTACAATGCGGTCGATTTTGATGACCTGATTGCTCAGAGCGTCAATTTGCTCGAAAACAATGCGGAAGTGCTTGAAGATGTGCAAAATCGCTACAAATATATTATGGTCGATGAGTTTCAAGACACGTCCATGCTACAATATCATTTCATCGATCTTATTGCAAAAAAGTACAGAAATCTGTGTTGCGTGGGCGATGACGACCAGTCCATTTATTCGTGGCGGGGCGCTAATTATGCCAATATTACTAACTTTGAGAAAGATTATCCCGAACGTCTTGAAGTAAAGCTCGAGCAAAATTACCGTTCAACGGGTAATATTTTGAAGGCCGCCAACGCCATCATTGCGAATAATACCAACAGAAAAGAGAAAGAGCTGTGGACTAACCTCACCTCTGATGATGTCGCTATTCATTTGCGCTACCCAGAGGATAATTTTGACGAAGCGGATTTTATCGGCGATCACATCCTCAATATTCACAGGGACAAAGAAATCGCTTATCAAGATTTTGGCATTTTGGTGAGAACAAATACCCTCGTTCGTGTCCTTGAAGATGCGCTGTTAAAATCAAATATTCCCTATACCGTGACGGGCGGTCAGAGTTTCTTTCAACGCCAAGAAATTAAAGACGTCATTGCTTATTTGCGCATCATTGTCAATCCCGATGACGATGTCAATCTCAGGCGCATTATCAACACGCCACGGCGGGGCATAGGCCGGCGGAGTCTAGAAATGATCAATGATCACGCAGAACGCAATAAGCATTCGCTGTATTCCAGCATTGCCACCATTGTTTTTGACGATCAGGTTGTGCCTTCTTTGAGCAAGGCGGCGAAAGATGGGCTGGCTGAATTCTATAATATAATAGAAAGCGCGCGCAGCAATTTCTTCCAACCTAAGATTAATATTGGCGAAAAAATACAATCTCTTGTGGACGAAGTCGATTATTTCGCCTACCTCATTCAGGAATATTCTGACAATGATAAAATTGCCAAATGGAAATATGACAACATCAAATTTTTTGTCGAAATGTGCGAGCGGTGGCAAAAAAATCCTGACCTGATAGATCCCACTTTGATCAACTGGCTCAATCGCATTACGCTGATCACTCGTAGCGACGGCAATGACGATCAGCAAGGCAAGGTCAATTTAATGACGATACACGCCTCTAAAGGCCTCGAATTCAAGGTTGTTTTTCTCGTTGGTTTGGAGGAAGGCATACTTCCTCATGCTCGCTCGCTTGAAGATTATGGCGAGGTGGGACTGGAAGAAGAACGGCGCTTGTTTTACGTGGCGGTGACCCGAGCGCAAGAGCAGTTGTTTTTGAGCAGTTGCCTGACACGAAAGGTGAGAGACGAAACGAAAGCCCAACAGCCGTCTTCATTTTTAGAGGAAATTCCCAAAGAATTGGTGAGTCAGGTCACCTTGGAAGAGCTGGAAGAAGAAGAGAGCAGAGCCATTGCGAAAGCGTTAGAAAATTTACCGTGGCGACGCAAGAAAAAAGAAGAAGACCTGCTTAATTCTATCGATTAAGTTGCTGTTGTTGGAAATTGTCCGCAAGCGTGTGGGCGGTAAAAACGAGCAAGGTAATGAGCAAGCCCGGTACGAGAACGGTTTGCGGTTGCGTCAGCATATAGGGTTGGGCTCTACTTAAGATATTGCCCCAGCTTGCCTGCGGTTCTTGTATGCCTAGACCAAGGTAACTGAGTCCTGCCTCTGTTAAAATCGCCGTCGAAAAATGAATGGCGGCTATGGTATTGATGGCGGGTAAAATCTCGGGAAGAACAATGTGAAAAAGTATATTTGCTTCTGAAAACCCCATCGTTTTCGCCCACGCTACTTCGTGTCTTTCTTTGATGCTCAAGGTTTTTGCTCGAGCAACTTTACTAAAGCTGGTAAAACCTGTCAGGCTAATTGCGATAATGGTTTGCACAATTCCTGTAGAAAAAATTGCGATGAAACAGAGAATAATCAGGATGCTGGGCAAGGACAACCATGCGTCAAAAAACTTGTTGATGATTTCACCCACCCACGGCTTGGCATAACCCGAAATAATGCCCAGAGTTACGCCTATGATTGACGAGATGATGACACAGCTCAAACCTATGATAAATGCGGATTGCGTACCCGTTAATATGCGTGAAAATATATCTCTTCCCAAAGAATCTGTGCCTAGCCAAAATTGAGCATTGGGCTTTTCTTGAATGTGCTCTGAAAAGATAGCATTGGGATTATGCGGTGTGAAAATGACGCTTGCGAGCAAGAGTATGATGTAAAAGAGAATGAGTCCCACGAGCAATTTTTGTGTGGAATTGAGGGGGCTAAGCGTCGTGATTTTCATTGCTTGGTATATTTTTTGCGGTGAGAAATGCGTGGGTCAAGAATTCCATAGGTGATATCGGTGATGAGATTAATGCTAATAATAATGAAACTATAGTACAATATTATGCCCTGAATCAGAGGGTAGTCGCCAAATTTGATGGCGTTCACCAATAGGCTTCCCAAGCCAGGGAGGCTGAAAATGTTTTCTATAATAATGCTTCCTGTCAGTAAATCGATAAGACTCAAGCTCATGATGGTGATCATTGTCAGTAGCGTGTTGGGCAACAGATGACGCCAGTATAAACGGGTGGAACTGAGACCTTTTGTCCTTGCCACATTCACGTATTCTCGCTGGTGTTCTTGCTTGAGAGAGACATCCAAGTGACGAGCAAAAAGAGCGCTATGCCCTATGCTCAACGCAATCCAAGGCAAGGTAAAGCTTTGCAACAATCTGTTGAGATCATTCCAATTGATGCGACCTTGCACGGGGAACCACCGTAGTTGCAGTGCAAAAATGAGCAAGAGAATGAGCGATATCCAAAAATGAGGAATAGCGAGGCCTATTTGAGTGATCCATTGCAAAACGCGGTAATCTTTTTTGTTTGACCTGTAATAGAGCAACAGTCCCAGCGAAAATCCGACGATTACGCTGAGTATAAAGCTCCCTAGTGCGAGCAGATTGGTGGTCGGTGCTCGTTGGCTGATGAGTTGAGTGACGCTATAATTTTCATACTGAAAGCTAGAACCTAAGTCACCGTGCAAGGCCTTTTTGAGCCACACCGTATAGCGCACGGCAAAAGGAAGATCGAGCTGAAATTGCTGAGATAATTGCTGTGAACGTTGTGAGTTTGCAACGCCTTTGATGCCCAATTTGCTCGCCACAGGATTCCCTGGTAAAAATTGCAACAGGGCAAACACGACCAACGTGAGTAAAAAAACAGTGAGGAGGTTTGATGCAATTTTCTTCAGGTAATACACTATTCTTGATAAGAAAGCAAACTGACGTCTACGTAGGGGAAGGGGTAAACTTGATAGCCAGAATATGCCTTGGAAAGTGCCACGTAGGATCCCGAGTCAACCAAGAAAATGCTGGCTAAGTCTGCTTGTAATATCGCTTGAGCCTGTTTGTATAATGCGGAATTCGCAGCCGTGTCCCAACTGGCTTTGGCCTGTGTCAATAAAGCGTCAAATTGAGGCGAAGAATAGCCCGTCATATTATTGGGTTCGCCTGTTTGATAGGGTCGCAGCACACGATAAGCATCAAGATAACCCACTCTGTTGAGCAACGTGAGTTCAAAGTCATGATCCAAATAAACTTGCGGGAAATAGGCTCTCCACAACAAGGGTTTGATCTGTATTTCTATGCCCACTTCCTTTAACTGCTGTTGCATCAAAAGAGCCATGTCGTTGTCAATTGTGTTTTCAGAAATGGTGGAAATAGTGAGGGTGATTCCGTCGGGGAAGCCTGCTTCTACAAGCTTTTCTTTGGCGAGCTGAGGGTCATAAGGATAGAGGGTTTGCAGATCAGCATTGTAGTCTTGGGGCAAGGCTGGCGAAAAGTGAGATTTGAGCAAAGGTGCTTCGTTGTTGAACACCGTCTTGTTGATTTCATCTTTGTTGATGCCATAGGCAAGAGCTTCTCGCAGAGCTTTATTCTGCAATTTTGGCAGGCGGAAATTAAAGCGTAAAGCTCTCACGTCATTGGCCAAACCGTAAATAATATTTCCCTCGGGAGACTCTCTAATTTGCTCTGCGATATGAATGTCAGAGAGCGCAAAGTAGTCAACTTCACCCGCTTGAAAGGCAAGGTATTGGGCGCTGGTATCGTGGATAATGGAAAAAATAGCGGTTTCTACGGGCCGTTGGTTTTTGTTCTCATCATTTATAATGCGAGTTTCTCTATAGTAGTTTGGAAATCGTCTTAAAACAAGTTCTCTGCTGGGAATATAGCTTTCAAAAAGATAGGGGCCAGCACCTATAGGATGCGTTTCTTGGTCGTCTTCGCTATAGTTGGCAGGCACAATAAAGGTGTCAACAAGCAGTGCAAAAAACAATGCCCCCGATGCCTTGGGGTTAAGCCATAATTCTAGCGTAGTGTCGTCTATGCTCGTCATTTTTGCCCCTTGTTGTGGGTCTAACATTTCAGCAAGAGAAGGATCAAGCACAGCAATATTATCGATTAATCCAGCAGAGCGTCGCAGGGAATAAATGACATCCGCGCTTGTGATGGCTTCGTCATTGTGGAAGAAAATATTATCACGGAGTTTGATCTGAAAGTGGTTGTCCGCTATACGTTCATAGCTTGACGCCAAACCGAGAACAATTTCTTGGGCTATGGCATCGTAGCGAAAGAGACCTTCGTTCATATTGCGCAGAGCTTTTTCATTTTCACCCGAATTTTCTATTTGCGGGGAAATCGATGAAAAGTCGGTGGTAATAACCCCCACGAATTGAGTCGAATGGGAGTTTTCGTCTACGGAACAGGCAAAAAAAAGGAGCAAGGACAAGAAGAATATGTTGTATTTGGACATAATTAACCCTATTGGAAATGAAAGATGATAGCTTTTATTTTAGGGTAAACTTTTTTTTGTACAAGAGAAAATATTGAAGAAGCTGTTGAGCTAATACTTGATTTTGCTAGATTATCTCATCATTTTATTGGTGGCAATTATTTTAGAGTAAATATTTGAGAGACTTGCCGATAATAATTTTGTCAAGTTTTTAGTTCATAGAATTATTAGGAGTAATGCGAATGGCTTATGGATCACGTCAAGCGTATCAAAAAACTAAGTTTAATACAGCTAGTCAGAAAACCCTGATACTCATGCTTTACGGCGGTGCAATTGACTCATTGAAACAGGCTCTGGAATCTCTGAAAAAGAATAATGTCTCAGAATATGAAAGTATTCACAAAAATTTGGTCAAGGCCAACAATCTCGTTACGGAATTGATGACGTCTTTAGATATGGAAAAGGGCGGCGAAATTGCGCAAAACCTGTTTAATCTCTATGATTTTTTTTCTTACGAAATCACGCAAGCAAACTTGACCAAAAAAACGGGCAACTTGCAAGATGTGATTAACGGCTTAACCGAGCTTAAAACGGCTTGGGAACAGGTTTCTGATCTTGAAACGAATAGAAAAGAAAATCAAGGCGTTCAAATCATAACTTAATCTTTTCCTCAAACATATAGGATGAAAACCATGGTACAAAAATCGTCTAATGCAAGGTCTCATCGGTTTTCCAGTGACATTGATCCTGATGTTCTCAATTTTAGTGAATCTGTGTCTTTTGATTACAGATTAGCGCCCTTCGACATACAGGGCTCACTGGCACACGCTCACATGCTTTGTGCTGTTGGCATTCTTTCTGCCGAAGAAGAACAGCTGATTAGAGAAGGTTTAGAGCAAATAAAAGCAGAAATTAACAGCGATGTTTTCGTGTGGCGCAAAGAGCAAGAAGATGTTCATATGAACATAGAGATGGCTCTGATTGAGAAAATTGGTGCCGTTGGCAAAAAACTGCACACGGCTCGCAGTCGCAATGATCAAGTTGCACTGAGTTTTCGCCTTTATGTAGCGAATGAACTTGAGAAATGGAAAGCGTCCCTTAAACAAATAATAGACACGTTATTGACGCTCGCAGAAAAAAACCAACACATTGTCATACCGGGTTATACGCATTTACAAGCGGCGCAACCCGTAAGCGTGGCCCATCATTTATTGGCCTATGTGGCGCAGTTTGATAGAGATAGCGCACGGGTAGACGATGCCTTGAAAAGAGTGAGAGTTAGTCCTTTGGGGGCCTGTGCTTTGGCGGGAACGACGCATCCGATTTTGCCTGCAATGACTTGCGAAAAATTGGGGTGGACGGAGCATTTTGTCAACGCTATGGATGCGGTTTCCGACAGAGATTTCTTGATAGAGTCGCTGAGTGTCTGCGCATCTATTGGCCTGCATCTGTCACGATTTTGCGAAGATCTTATTTTATACAATAGTCAACAGTACCGATTTATCAGTTTAGGCGAAAAGTTTACGACGGGTTCCTCTATTATGCCGCAAAAGAAAAATCCAGACGTTGCCGAATTGGTGCGAGGGAAAAGTGCGGAATTTGTAGCGGCTCTGATGCAAATACTGACGTTGACGAAAGCTTTGCCCATGAGTTATAACAGAGACATGCAAGAAGATAAACGACCTTTTTTGCGAGCGAGCGATAGTATATTAGATTGCCTTTCGCTAATGGATGGCATGTTGCAGACTTTGCAGTACAATGAAGACGCCATAGAACAAGCCTTGAATCACGGTTTTCTGAATGCCACGGAAATGGCGGATTATTTGGTTCGCAAAGGCATGCCTTTTAGAGAAGCCTATCATTTGACAGGCTCGCTCGTCAATCTTGCCGAAAAGCAAGAAACAGATGCGCGTACATCTCCTTCGCTCAATAGCCTTTCCTTGGAAACCTTGCAAGAATATAGCAATCTCTTTGAAAGTGATATTTACGAATATCTTGATTTGAAGAAATCGACGGCGAGACGTAATTCTGCAGGAGGAACGGGCGACAAAGCTATTGCTGAGCAGTTACTTCTCTTCAAGCAACGCCTTGCTAAGATGTAATAGAATTCTATAAGATGAAATAAACATTTTTATTTTTTAGTAGACATATGGTTTTTTCTGTGGTAGAATAATTAGTAACAATATTTTAAAAAGGATTTTTTTGTGAAAACATTTTTTGACTGACGGTCATTTTTGTAGCCTTGTTTCTTGTGACAATGATAGACTTATCAAGTAGTTCATAAGTAACGATTGCGATAGACCAATGGCTAACCGTAGTAGTTTTTGTTTAAAACTATGGAGAGAATTTCTATTATAAACGATCTCTCTTGATTTCTTCTTTCTCTTTGTCGTGCCATTTTTTCATTAAAATTAGAAATTTTAGTAAAAAAGAGGTGTTTTTTATTTTTTATAATATAATAGTCTATTTATTTTTTTATTTTTTTTGTATCGTATAGTTTCGTAACAATCAATTTTAAACATAGAAGGTCTTTTTTTTATATGAAAAAGTTATTACTAATGGGTGTAGCCCTTGTCGCTTTATTTGCAGTGTCCTGTACTAAGAGTGAAGACGAAGCTGTACTCACACCCGCAGACTCGGCAGACGAATTATCATCAGATGAATCCTCAGAAGAAGAATTATCAAATGACGTGTTTAGTGAAAATAGTCCATGGGTAACCACGGCAGTTTATGCACAACTTGCAGACGGCACAATGGATACATCAGTGAATTTAATTAACACTGAAGTTGCTAAAGGTACTGTATCTTCTGCACAATACAGAGATGGAGAATTTATTTTTGTAACTGCAATAGTAGATGAAACTACGGGTCTACCTACAGGTGATTTTGATGCTGGTGATGATAACTATGCTAGTTTGTTAAATAACTGGGGTGCTTACTCAGTCAAAACAGATGATGGTAAAAGTTACAGAGATCTTTCTGATACTAATTTGGGCTATAGCAACAGTAGAGAAATTACTGAAGCAACAAGTACAAAATTTACATACCTTGTTGAAGTCGATGGTACTAATTACTATGTAGAGCACGAGCCTTATAGTACATTTTTCCCTAGCAAAACTTATCCTGCTGATTTAGAGGCTGCTGTTACAGCAAAGTTCGAAGAATTATCTGAAATGGAATAATTGTTTTAGCTTAAAGCAGTAAAGAGATCTTCTGTAAAGAAGATCTCTTTTTTTGTTGATTTGATTTTAAGAAAAATATAGTGTAATAAAAGAGATGAAGAAATGATTCTGTTATAAGAGGCTGTAATGTAGAGGTTTTTCTTCTACGAATGTCCTTCAAAGAAATTAATTGTATTGTTGAGGAAAAGAAGATTGCATAAAAAGAGATTGAGAAATAAATTTCTTTTAAAAAGAGAATCACCTCAGCAGCGACTCTGGCAAGGCTTGCTGTCTCTTGCCTGTTTTTTTGTGATCACCGATACAAAAGGCCTGTTTTTACTCGTATTACTGTGGGCAAGTATAGCCCATTTATCTGGGAAAAGAATTAGCGTTCTCTACTTTTTTACCTTTGTGGTTTCTGTAACCCTTGTTAATTTATACCCTATTCAGGGGAAAGTCCTCGCACAATTTTCCTTTGTGACGGTCACCGATCAGGCTCTGACAAATGGCCTTAATAAAGCTTTTCGCCTTATAGGCATGATCTACCTTTCGCTTGCTTCGCTTTCTCCAGAATTAAAACTTCCGGGTAAATGGGGGAGGTATTGGGTACAGATTGTCGGCAAGTTAGACTTTCTGATGCAAAACAAACATAAGATTAAACGGAAAGATTTCTTGAAAAGTTTAGATTTATTTCTATTAGACTTAGAAGGTCATGCAAGCAATAGTAACCAAAAAGCACTCTATGTATCATCTTGGGCTTCTATATGTATTTTCTTTGTTATTGTCGCTACTAATTGGCTTATTTTTATTTTTTTTATGTAGATTGACAGCTATTAATAAAAATGTTTAAATTAAATAGACGTAAACGTCGATTGACTTCTTAGCTTATATCTGTATTTTTTATGTGGTATATTAGAAAAGTTTTTTAAAATCTTTTTTAAAAAGAGACTTATGTTAATTGTAATTAAGTTGATTTAGTGATATACTAGGCTAGAAGATACTGTAAAAGATATATATTTGTTGAATTTTATTGAGGAGTAAATGAGATGGTGGGAGTTTTTAGACATACTTTTAAAAGTATTGTTTTAATTTATCTATTAATGCCAATCATTGCGATAAGCGCACAGTCGGACTTTACGTTAAAGTCGGTTGTCGTTGATCCATTTGATGGTGCGGGTAGCGGAACTCATTTTGACGGACAGCCAATTGTGTGGCAGTTAGAAGGGAGTGCCTATAGTACAGAAGGTTATCCACGGAGTTTATATGTACCAGAGCAGTGGCCTCTGGCTTTGTTTGGGACTAGAGTTGAAAATCCTGAGACATATCAAATTTTTGGTATACAGGGCAGTTTTCTTCGTCCTGAGTTTAACCAAATCAAGGTGATTCCTGGTGTTGCAAACGGAGATACTTGGAAAGCCAAGCCGATTTCCCTTGTTGGACTAGTTAAAAGTCTTGATATGTGGGTATGGAGTGCTAATCTTAATTATACTATAGAAGTGGATTTGCGAGATACTTTTGGTGTCGTTAGTAGACATCCTCTTTATCGAGTTGGTGCAGAGCACCTACCAGGAAGCTTAGCTTTTCTTGGTTGGCAGGATTTGTATTTGAATCTTGGTAATGCCGTCCCTCAGTCGACTTCTCTTAGTGGAACGTCGTTGACAGGTGACAACAGACTTAAGATTGTTCAGTTCATTATTACGACACCCGTTGATGTTCCTGTAAATAACTTTTATATTTACTTTGATCAATTACGCATGATAACAGATACTAAATATGATAAGTTCTACGATGGTTATGAATTAGGTACAGTTGATAAGATTGTTGAAGTTTGGGGTGCGGATGTACCAGGTCAAGCTGATCCAGCTACTCCAGCAGATTCTAATGTTGATGCTAATGGCGCAGCGGCAGCTCCCCCTGAACAAGCACCCGATCCTGCAGCAGCGGCAGGGCAATAGGAGTGGATGACATGAAAACAAAAAGATGGTTTTTAATATTATTGGTGTTGTTGTTTCCCCTAGGTGTATATGCTCAAGCAGCAGCGGCACCTGCTCAGGGAGAACAACCTCCAGCAGCGCAAGATCAAGGTCAAGGTGCTAATAACGCAACTGATGATGGGGTAGATCAAGATTTTTCAAGATTTGATAACTTTCCTGCCTTGGCATCACAACAAATACTTGAAGAAGTTTCGGTGTCGCAGTTTAGTGATCCAGGTTTTTGGAGTGGACAAATGTCTCGAGACTATGGTTTTCTTCTTGTAAGACGATTTGTCGGAGGACCCAATTTGACGAGAGTACAACCTCTTGCGAGTATCCGTTCTGATGCGATTAATCCTGAGAATGAAAGACGCAATGATAGGTATACTGAAATCAACGGTAGGCCCATACGTCTCGAAAATGATGCCGAAACCGAGAACGATAGATTTATCCTCGGCGGTAAAGTAACTTTTGCACGTAGAGGTCTTTATGCTTTTGCTGTTAACGCAACCACTCCTATACGCATTGACGGCTTAGTAAAAGAAGTTAGTTTTTGGGTTGCGGGACGTGGAGTCGATCACCGATTGGAACTTGTTGTTAAAGATGCAGATGGTCAAGTAGTGATTTTGCCTGCAGGTAAGTTAACATTTAATGGTTGGAATAAGATCAGTGTACCTATTCCCCAAACTGTTAAGCAGTTCCCTCGTACGAGTGGTGTGCCTGATGGTTTAGAGATTGTAGGTTTTCTTATTCAAACAAGCTTGTTAGAATCCTACGGAGACTTCTATTTCTATATTGATGACTTGAGAGCTGTTACGGATTTATATGCTTATGCTGGTGATAGCGAAGCAGACAATCCTAGTGATAGTTGGTAAATGATTTAAAATCTTAGTTAATATAGAGAAAGGCAGCGAGTTGTCTTTCTCTATATTAGGTTATATATGCAAATAAGAAAGTGGTTCTCCCTTCTTTTGTTTTGTTTTTTACCTATTTCTGCACAGAGTAATAATGGTGAAAATACTAACGAGAAAAACAATAACATAAGTGTAATTTCTACTTTAAGTAGGAAAGATGCGGTCTTTCAGCGGTACAGTTCTGAAGTGGAAGAAGGCTACAAGTGGATTAGTCGCCCGAATGGGGATTATGCCATTCAGTTATATATGTACGCCCCTCAATCAAAAGATAATATTATTAAAATTGCAGCCAAGCTGGGAATTTCTTACGACACCCTTGCGTCTGTCAATTCATTAGAAAATAATGCGGACTTAAGTGCGGTTGATGCAATCTATTTTCCTAATATTACGGGTTTGTTCTCTTTAAAAGAAGATGCAGATTTAGGTGATGCTATCCCCTTGTCTATACCTTCTGCGTCGGGGACTTTGGTGAGTGGTTATTTTTATCCAGGACGTAGATTTAGAGGGGAGAAACGCAATGAATTTCTGGACAAGAAATTCATCTTCCCCGTTAAGGGTGGCGAAGATTTTATTACATCACAATATGGAAATCGCTTAGACCCTTTTACTAAAAAATGGAGACTGCATGAAGGACTAGATATTGGCAAACCTGTTGGAACTCCTGTATTAGCGGCAAAGAGTGGCACTGTTACAAAAATCACCTATGACAGTGTCTATGGGAATACTATTACGCTCAAACATGATAATTATACGACATCTTATTCCCATTTACAGGACAATTCAACGCTCTTTAAAGTAGGCGATAAGGTAAAAACCGGTCAGCAAATTGCCTCTGTAGGTAATACGGGCAAATCAACGGGACCACATCTTCATTTTATGATTTATGAAAATGGACGGGTGATTAACCCTAATAAGGTTTTAAAATTCAAATAGATTTTAGAGAGTACTCTTGAATAATATTATTGAATCTTAAATACAGCCCTATTTGATCTTGACAATAAAATGAAATCATATATATTTATAATACGCCGTGTGTACCTCTTTTATTTGTTGTAGGGGATATATAGGTGGATTATCAAAGTAGTGTAAAGATTCTGCTTTGTTTTAATTGTATTAATTTAACTAATTTTGAATCTAAGGAAGTTTATTGTATGAAAACCCCTATTGAAACACCGCAGGACGCTGATAGGCACTGGTATGTTATAGATGCCAAGGATGAAGTACTTGGTAAGGTTGCTGTAAAAGTGGCATCGCTTGTGAGAGGGAAGCATAAGTCTTCATTTACAAGAAACCAAGAGATGGGCGATTATGTCATTATCATTAATAGTGCGCAAGCTAAAATGACAGGTAATAAAGTGAATGACAAGTTGTATTACCGACACTCTGGTTATATCGGCGGCCTTAAAACGACTAATTATAAAAAATTAGTTGCCGCGAAACCAACAGAACCTTTACGTTTAGCCATAAAAGGAATGTTGCCTAGAGGTCCATTAGGTAACAAGTTATTGAAGAATGTAAAAATCTACACGGATGATAATCATCCACACTTGTCACAAAATCCCGAAAATATCCAGTTATAAATAGGAGCTAGCAAGCAAGATGGCAGTAAAAAATTTAGCTTACGGAACAGGCCGACGTAAAACCTCAGTCGCACGTGTATATCTTAGAAAAGGTAATGGGAAATTCGTCGTTAATGGTAAAGATATCGATACTTACTTTAATCCCGATCAAATTTCAGCTCTTAAAGCGCCACTTGAAGTGACCGAATCAGGAGCAAAATTTGATTTTTTAATTAATGTTTCT
The DNA here is from genome assembly GCA_964425555.1 of uncultured Spirochaetales bacterium. GTDB lineage: Bacteria > Spirochaetota > Spirochaetia > SP-2023 > CAYRNA01 > CAYRNA01. The sequence goes on along the minus strand of CAYRNA010000021.1, from coordinate 16,050 downwards.
GGTGGGGGAATTAGTGGTCAGGCAGGAGCTTGTCGTCATGGCATCTCACGTGCACTGGTCGATGTCGATGAAAACAATAGACCTGTTCTCAAGAAAGAAGGGTTCTTAACACGAGACTCCAGAATGGTAGAGCGTAAAAAATACGGTCAAAAAGGAGCGAGGAAACAATTCCAGTTCTCTAAACGGTAATGAATGGCAAATAGAAGTTCTATATCAGGCAATCCTCCTAGCTATATCGCATTAACTCCAGAGTTGCGATATCAATATTTTGATTCACTAATCATTTTACAGCCGCATGAATTTAAAATTATAGATGCGGTGTGTAATATGTGGAAACCTGAAGTTGCTTATGATACGCTTCTAAATAAGTTAGATGATCAGATAGGAACATACGCTACGGCAGAGGCAGTATTTAGAAAATTGTCCGAAGTGAGCATAGGTCTTTTAGTGCATGCTACTAGAGGGCGAGAAGTTGTTCCTGATTTTTTTGTACTAACAGAACCTCGAGATCCATTTTTTTTCCAAAACAAAATTTATGATTATTATATCTGTCAAAAAGATGCCAAGGTATTTGATTTTTTACGTAAGAGTCCAATGAGAACGGATTCACGTGCGATTCTCTTTGAAAAGAGTTTAATGGATGAGTTTTCTATCTCACATTTTGCGAAAGATAACATGATATATAAGGCTCATTTTGATAATGGTCCTTGTTATTTTACGGGTAGGTCGTTGCTGGTTATATGTCAGTTGTGTTTGGAGTACCTTGATAAAGTTTTTGATGGGGGCAATAATACGCTCAGTCATACCGCAAAATTAAATACAGATGCTTTTCGCTATTTAAAAGGTCCTTTAAATGAGAGTAAAGCTCATCATTTAGTGATAGTTTTAGATAAATTAATACCTATGCAAGCCCGTTTAATAGGGCAGATCAGGAGTGGTGGACAAATTTTAGCAGAGTCCATCTTTTTCTTGAAATATTTTTGTGATAGTGTGTTAAAAGAAACCGAAGAAAGACAAGGGAAAATTGATCAATTGAATGTCCTTTTTGGTGGTATAGTCAATGAAATACTTGGTGCTGGAGACTTTATTGATGCAGAAACCTATCATGAATATTTTGATAATCTACCGAGTGAACTATCTGATAATCCTGAAAGAGATTTTAATGAAAAATATGCGACTCCTTTAACAAAAAAGTTGCCAGAAATTGTTAAATTTGGAAACTTAAGAATACACAAGAAAGTGATACCACAATTCTTTTTTAATAATTTAAGTGTTATTATAAAACATATACATAAGTTTTATGAGAAAGAATTTGATGATGATTTAGTTCCTTTCCAAACGGAAAATATACAACTTTTTACTAGCTATGAAGGGCTAGAGGACAATCTTCATGTGTTTCTAAATGAGAGATATAAAAACTTTGCAAAGTTATTAAAATATCCGGACTTGGTTTTTAGAGGATTGTGGGAAGAGGAATCTGAACGCTACGTGGATGATGGTGATAAACAAAATGCTCTACGGCAGTATTTTAGACAGAAGAATAAAGTACTAGAATTTAAGCACTTGGCTGAATTGTTTCAATTAAATTTCATTGAAGATTTTTATGCTGCGTATGGAAGAAAAACGGCTCTTACAAAATTTTTATTGAAGCTAACAAGACGTTATGATATTGTGCATAAAAAAGTTTTAGATTATGAGAAAAAATTAGAAATAAACAAAATGTAATATATTTTTGATGCTTTTTGCCGATACTATCTAAGTATAGTCTCTAATCATTTGTGTGAGAAGAACATATCTGTATTGGATTTGATAAGTTGATAGGTTAATAATGAAAGAAAAGTGTCGGATGTTTATTAAATATACAAGAGTGATCTTGTTGTGCTTGATTGTCCCCTTGTCTCTGCATGCTCAGGATAGGGTTGACGCAGAAGTCGCCTTTTCTAATCAAGATTTTCCCCAAGCGATTGAACTCTATAATGGTCTCTTAGAAACAGAAAAGGGAGATACGAGTGCTATTAAATTGCGCCTAGCTCAGGCTTATCTCTACACAAATGATAATGAAAAATCTCTTGGTATATTGATACAACTAAAAAATGAAAATATTGACTTTACATCAAAAAATGGTATAAATTTTTGGATAGGCGTAAACTATTACCAAGAGCAAGAATATACGCTCAGTCGAGATGCTTTTGGTCAAGAGTTACGTTTTCAGGCGAATGATTATTTTGTGAGTATGTCCTATTATTATCTCGGAATTCTTGCACAGCAAAACCAGGAATACCTTTTAGCTGAAACAAACTACAAATCAGCGCTAGAAATAATAGCAAATCCTAACGTTGAGGTAAGAGCAAGGTATTATTTAGCTTCCGTTTTATTAGAACAAAAAAAATACGCTGAAGCACGCGAAAACTATTCCTCATTACTCTTAAAATACCCCAACTCACCTTATAGTGAAAATATACAATACTATATTGCAGAAATTGCTTATCAGCTAGGTGATTACCAAGAGGCATTAACGGCATTAGAGTCGTTTCTAAGTTATTACCCGAATTCTCGCTTCCGTGAAAATATACTCTTTTACAGTGGTTCTTCTGCTTTTAAATTGGGCAGCGTGGCAAAGGGTGAAAATTACTTGGTTGCCTTTCTTGAGGACTATAAAAACTCAGACTTCCGACATGAGGCCATTATTTTGTTGGCAAATTTCTATCTTTCAACTAATAGCTATGCTAAAGCTGAAACTTATCTTTTGCTTGCGAAAAAAGATCTTCTCGATGAAATGCAACTGCAACAGATCAATTATAATTTAGAGCAGTTAGCCCTAAAAGGTGATGACGGTGCAAAGGTTAAAGTCGCTGTGAATGATGTAATTGCGGGGCCTGATGCAAATGTTAGTGCGCTTGGTTTATACCTTGCGGGAGTTTACTTTAAGGAATTAGAGCCAGAAACTTCCTACAGCTATTTTATTACGCTTTTTCAAGATTATCCAACGTCTGAATATGCCGGTTTAGTTGTTTCTGATCTCATTAATTATTATAAAAATCAGGATGACATGGTCTCTTGGGAAAGCCTGCTTGTAACTGCGGTAAATTACCACAGAGATAGTCCCGATGCTCCTTATTACTTGTTTTTGCTTGCAGACTACTACGACAATGCACAAGAGAATGACACCAATGCTCTCAAATATTACCAACAGGTTATAGAAGCTCCCAATGCGAACGAGGGCATCGTTTTAGAAGCCTATTATAGAATAGGTTATATCTATGCGACACGTGCTGAGTTTTACAGAAGTACTGAATATTTTGAATACCTCGTAGATAGAAGCCCGCAAGGTTCTCCCATGTTAGCTAAATCTCTTTTAGCCATAGGTAGCAACTATTTCAATTTGGGCGAATACACGAGCGCCTCTTCTTATTTCTCCCAGATTTTGTACCAATTCCCAGGCAGTGATACCGCTGGTCAGGCTCAACTCTATTCGGGTAATATCCTCTTGGCGCAAAAACGTTATAGAGATGCCGTGTTGTATTTTGAACAAGCAGAAAAGAAATTGAGTTCTGATGCGCTGAAAGCTGAGGCGAGCTTTTGGGCGGCATGGGCTAACAAAGGCGTTGATGAAGATTTGGCCTTAGCGGGATTCGATAAACTTATTTCCAACTACGCTGGTTCCAATAGATTGGGCGAGGCTTATTTTCAACGTGGTTTGATTTATTATTTCAAAAATCAATATGAAAGAAGTTTGACGGATTTCACCAAAGCATTAGATTTCTCTCTTCCAAAAAGTTCACGGATAGAAAATTTATACTATAAGGGTATCGTTGAAGTGTTATTGGGACGCCAAGATATTGGTATACAAAGCATTACGGAAATTAGTCGAATAGATCCCGAGAGTGCCTTGCCAGCCGAAGCTTATTTTAAAATAGGTGAATTCCATTTCAGACAGAAAAATTATAATGAAGCGTATAAATGGTATACGCTGAACCGTATCGATTATCCTGTCAATCCTAATTATAATGCCGCATTGATAGGCTCGGCTCGTTCTTTGTTCTATTTGAATGATGTCAAAACGGGAGTAGATATTCTGATTGAATTCATTAAGAATAATCCTGCTTCGTCAGATGCCTATATTGCAGGGAATGCCCTCGTTGATGTATTTAATACGACGATTCCGCCCAACCTTGTTGATTATGTTTACAGACAGCTACTAGAGAATAGTACGCAAGTTGTTTTCTTGCCCGCATTCTTGGCTTATTATAAAAGTTATGGACTCAATAGCAGTACCGACTTTGACATTATGCGTGCTTATTATAATCATGCGTCGGCGACCAATGCTGATAAGAACGAGATACTTTATGTGACTGGTAATTACTACCATGATAATAATTATTATGCTGAGGCTATTGCCGTATGGTTACAGATTATTTCTCGTGACAGTAGCTCTGCCGATCAAATGTCTGATGCTATGCTCAAATTAGCAGAGGATTATGAGGCGACCGCAGATTACCAACGGGCTGCGGATAGTTATGAGGCTGTCGCTAGACGATTCCCATCTCAACGTGAAATGGCCGCTAAGGCGCTATTTAAATCATGGGAATTGTATAGACGAGCAGGCGATAACATCAGAGCCGACGAAGCGCAGAAATTTCTACAAGAAAATTATGCTGACTTACTTTCTGGAGCAGGCTTTTAATAGTTCTAAGTTATGAGATAAGTACACTTCTCTTTTGTTATATATATACAAAATTGAAATGTTACTTGACGTACTTTAAAAAGTATGATAGAATTTGATTAATTAATTAATTAAATAAAGATTATAATTTGTTCTTGGAAGGAGACTAATATGTTTAACTATTTACAGCGCATTGGTAAATCATTGATGGTGCCTGTTGCGGTATTACCAGCAGCAGCTATTTTGATGGGTATAGGGTACTGGATTGATCCAACAGGTTGGGGTGCAGACAATCAACTCGCCGCACTTTTAATCAAAGCTGGGGCCGCCCTCATCGACAATATGGCAATTTTGTTTGCAATAGGTGTTGCTTACGGAATGTCTAGCGACAAAAATGGAGCAGCCGCATTATCTGGTCTTGTAGGTTTTCAGGTTGTTATAACCTTATTAGCTCCAGGAGCTGTAGCTCAGATACGTGGTATAGATCCAGAGTTAGTGCCCGCAGCATTCTCAAAGATCAACAACCAGTTTATTGGTATCTTAGTTGGTGCCATAAGTGGCGCTCTTTACAATAAATTTAAAAGCGTCGAATTACACAAAGCACTTTCGTTCTTTTCGGGTCGCCGCTTAGTTCCCATACTTGCAGCAGTTAGCATGACAATTCTTTCTCTTGCACTGATGTTCATCTGGCCTGTTATATACAATGCTTTGGTGAGCTTTGGTGAATTTATTGTTGGTTTAGGTGCCGCAGGTGCTGGTCTTTATGGCTTTTTTAACCGTTTATTATTACCCGTTGGTTTACACCATGCATTAAACTCCGTTTTCTGGTTTGACGTTGCTGGTATTAATGATATTGGAAATTTCTGGGCAGGAACTGGTACAAAAGGTGTGACAGGAATGTATCAAGCAGGATTTTTCCCTGTAATGATGTTCGGTCTTGTTGGAGCTGCTCTTGCCTTTGTTAAGACTGCTCGTCCTGAAAATAAAGTAAAAGTGGGTTCTATTATGTTGGCCGCTGGTTTTGCGACTTTCTTTACAGGTGTCACAGAACCCGTTGAGTTTTCATTCATGTTCTTAGCACCAGCCCTTTATGGTGTGCATGCCGTATTAACAGGCCTTTCTTTATTCATTGCTGCGGCCTTTCATTGGACTGCAGGATTCGCTTTCTCAGCAGGATTCGTAGACTTTGTTCTCTCTTCTAGATTGCCTCTAGCCAACATGCCTTATATGTTACTGGTACAAGGTGTCGTATATTTGGCAATATACTATTTCCTTTTTGTTTTCCTCATTAGACGATTTAATCTCAAAACTCCTGGTAGAGAGATTGAAGAAGACGAGATGACGCAAGATACTATAGGAACATCTTCTCACGCAGAAAAAGCACAGTTGATTTTTGAATATCTTGGTGGTAAAGAAAATATTATTGAGATTGACAATTGTGCAACAAGATTACGTTTAAAAGTTAAGGATAGCAGTACTATTAATAAAGATGCTATCAAAAAAATCGCTCTAGGTGTACTCTCGCCCAGTGCTGATTCTGTACAAGTCATCATAGGACCTACTGTTGAATTTGTAGCTGATGAGTTAAAGAAACTATAATAGTAATCTAGATTTTATAGATTTCCTTGTGATTGATTCGCAAGGAAAGAAGGATAAACACATGCTAGGCAAAAAGAAAAAAGAAACATTGATAGCGCCTTTTGAAGGAAAACTTATTCCCACATCTGAGATCCCTGATGAAGTATTTTCAGAAGATATGTTGGGCGAAGGCTTTGGTGTAATTCCTGTTTCAAACAAGTTAATTTCGCCTGTCGATGGTGTGATAAGTGTTTTTTACAAGACTAAACATGCCATTGTGATAGAAACACCCAATAAGCTAGAAATTTTGATACACGTAGGTCTAGATACCGTTTCCATGGATGGAAAGCCATTTACATCACACGTCAAAGAAGGCGATAAGGTTAAACAAGGCGATGTCCTTTTAGAAGTAGATTTTGATGCCATAGATGCCGCAGGACTCTCTAGAATTACACCTATTGTTATTACAAATATGGAAATAGTTACAAATATAGATCTCAATCTTAATAACCCTAATGGAGTAGCGGTTGTTACATTGTAGAATGTAATAACACAAAATAATCTATTTTTGGTTTAATTCCCTGATCGTGTCTGCAAGCCTTTCAGGGATTTTTGTTTTAAATGAAAGAGTTTCTTCGCCAAATGGTTTCTTGAAACTCAAACTAAATGCATGAAGGTGCAAGCTAGCATCGGGGAAGTGACTATCTTTTCTGCTGTAGATAGGGTCTCCGAGAATGGGGCATCCTATACTTTGCAGGTGTACGCGCAATTGATGAGTACGACCCGTTTTCGGTTGTAATAAAACCAAAGAATGTGTAGGCCATTTTTTGAGAGTTTTAACAGTGGTGTAAGACTGTCGCCCTTCGCTCGTATGGCTTTCAAACTTCTTTCTGTCCTTAGGGCTTCTTCTAATAAAACTTTCTATGTATTGTAGCTGTGCTGGGATATGACCTTTGATAACGGCTAGATATTGTTTTTTTACGGTTTGATCCATAAATTGCTGGCTCATAAAATTGAGTGCGGCGATATTTTTGGCGGTAACAAGTAAACCGCTAGTGTCTTTATCCAAACGATGTACAATTCCTGGGCGTATGTCATCCTCAGGAAATTGCTGACGCAAATCTGTGAGATAATACATTAGGCCTTGAACGAGAGTGCCAGTATGGTGACCACTGCCAGGGTGGACGACCAAGCCCTGTGGTTTATTCAAAACGATTATGTTGTCATCTTCGTAATAAATATCAAGTTCTATAGGTTCGCCTTTAATATGCAGCAATTCGGGTGCTTCCCAACAAAGGCGTAATTCATCTCCATTTTTAACGTGAGTAGAAAATCGTATGGGATCTTCGCTGTGCGTCCTGTAAACTTGCATATTAAAAGATGTCAGTTGACTGCGCGAACAAATTCCTAAAGAAGCCACGTATTTATCTAAACGGACCTTGGTTTCCAAGGGTAATTCTATGGTGAGAAAGAGTTCTTTCATACTTGTATGCTAGTCTATCTTAGGAGCAAAATGGCTAAATTCCATAGAATAGCTTCCTCGCCCCTGAGTTTGGCTACGCAAAGGAGTCGTATAACCAAACATTTGTGAGAGCGGCGCTTCGCCATGAACAATTTCGATATTGCCACGATTTTCTAATTCATGTACTTGTCCGTGACGTTGTGAAAATTGTGCGATAACATCACCAATATATTCGGTGGGTGCAATTAAATCTATTTTCATCACGGGTTCAAGCAGGATGGGACTCGCATCTCGAGCACCTTTATGCACGGCAAAAGAAGCGGCGGCCTCATAAGCAGCCAGTTCAATGTTCTCTTCCTCGTAGCTTGCAGAAAGTAAGGTTACCTTAATGTCTATCGCCTGATATCCCATAATCAGTCCACCGAGGAGGGCATTTAAAGCGCCTTTTTCTACGGCATCTTGGCATTCTTGAGGGAAGATTTTAGGATTAATATTACTGCTAAAAACATTCCCCGAATTAGTGGGAAGTGGTTCTAGCTTGAGACTGAGCTCTACAAAGATATCTTTTTGGGCAATGCTTGCAGTGTAGGTTTCACTCACGCTTACGGTTTCTGTGATCGTTTCTTTGTAAGAAACCTGTGGTTTCCCCGTATTGGCGTCGACATTAAATTCGTCTTTAATGCGTGTGAGCAATACTTCCAAGTGAAGTTCGCCCATACCATTAATCAGAGTTTGACCCGTATCCCTGTTGATTTTTACTTGAAAGGTGGGGTCTTCTCGCTTGAGCATTTCCAGAGCATTATTAAATTTCTGTTGATCATTGGCAGAGCGTGGTTCCACGGCAACGGCAATGACAGGCTCGGGGAACTGTATGGGTTCCAAGATAATAGGTAAGTTTTCCATGGCGAGCGTATTACCCGTCTGCACATTTTTAAAGCCTATCACGACCCCTATATCTCCCGCTTTTAATTCGGTGATAACTTCATGAGTATTGGCATGCATGCGCAATAATCTATTGACTCGCTCACGTTCGCCACGACTCTGATTCATCACCGCTGAGTTGCTTTTAACGCTACCAGAGTAAACACGAATATAAGATAAAAATCCCATTTCTCTGTGATTCTGAACTTTAAAGACAAGGGCACAGGTTTGTTCTTTTTCACTGCGTTCTAATTCTATGTCCGCATGCGTCTTTTTGTTTTCTCCGTGTATCGTCGGGAAATCGGTGGGGCTGGGGAGGTAGTTTAAAATAGCATCGAGAAGCGGCTGAACCCCTTTGTTCTTCAACGAAGAACCGACAAGAGTAGGCACTATTTGACGAGTCATTGTTCCTTGCTTAATCGTTTCCAGCAACATTTCAAGAGAAATTTCTTTGCCTTCCAGATAAAGTTCTGCCAGCTCATCGTTGACGTCGGCTAAACTTTCTATAAGGTTTTCGCGCCAGAAATGGGCATCCTCTAGGCGTTCTTCTGCAATGGCTTGCGTCGTAAATTCTTGTCCGCCTGTCTCGTCTTTCCAGTAAATTTCATGCATATGAATTAAATCGATATTGCCTCTATAGTTATTTTCACTACCAATGGGCAAGGCAATGGGGACGGGATTTGCGGATAACTTCGCCTTCATTTCTTCAATGACAGCGTAAAAATCAGCCCCCGTTCTATCCATCTTATTGATGAACGCAAGGCGAGGAACTTGGTACTGATCGGCTTGATGCCAGACCGTTTCAGACTGAGGTTGAACTCCACCGACGGCACAAAATACAGCGACTGCACCATCGAGAACACGGAGAGACCGCTCAACTTCGGCGGTAAAATCCACGTGTCCAGGCGTATCAATGATATTGATTTGATGCTCTTTCCAGAAGCACGTCGTCGCCGCCGCAACAATGGTGATCCCACGATTTTGCTCTTGCTCCATCCAGTCCATAGTGGCTGTGCCATCATCGACTTCGCCAATTTTATAGCTCTTGCCTGTATAATATAAAATGCGCTCTGTGGTGGTTGTTTTGCCCGCATCTATGTGTGCCATAATGCCAATGTTTCTAATCACGAAGATAACCTTTTATTATTGCGATATAATTTGTTCTCTTTAATAATAAACAAATCATATTTTTTAAAAAAGGATGTCTGATTATTTTGTTAGAAAGACGGCGATATAAGTGGAGATATTAGGCTGATTTGACTAAATTGTGCGTAACACCAACTCATTCAACTTTTCTTTAGACAGAGGATACCACAAAGGTCTTCCGTGCGGACAGCGACCTTGTGTCAGTTCCATGGTTTGCAAAGCTAGCTCTTCTGCCGCCGTAGCGCTCAAGGTTTCGCCTTTTTTGATGGCGAGCCGACAGGCCATTTTTTCATAAAGTATCACTTTGAGTTGCTCTATCTCATGGTAGGGACTGCATAAAATTTCTATGAGTTCATCCTGAGGAATGTTCTTTCCCCCGGGTAAAGATTCCAAGGTCCAAAAATGTGGCGTCTCTTCTCTGAGAATAATCCCCATGTCTTTCAACGCATTTTGTTTGCTTCTAATGAGTTCGCTTTGCTCGCTTTCGGTTTCAAATAAAATGGGGATGAGCAATTGTTGGGACGCTGGTGGTTTGCTCATTATTTTATGAAGTAAGACGGTTTCGTGAGCTGCGTGTTGATCAATAATAAACAAGGCATCCTGATGCTCCACCAAGAGGTAAAGATTGAACAATTGCCCAAGATAGCGACAAATGACAGGCTGATCGTGTGAGGTCGTCTGTATTTCTTTCACTCTGGTGACGAGCTCTGAAGGTTTAAAGTTATCTTGTTGTGGCAGAATATTTGCGGCAGAAATTTGTGGGGAATGGAAGTTGCTTTCTGCGGAAGAGAAAAGCGCAGGGTCTGTGCTTGACTGATAGCTTATTTGAGACTGCGGTTCTGCTACTTTGAAATTTTCGTAATTAAAGCTAAATTCGTGCGGAGCAATTTTGTCGTCAACCATCTCGTCGGTGTCTGGTGATTTTATTGAGGCAAAAGGGTGGCTCTGTTTTTTTTCCGCACGCTTACCATCGTTTTCAGCATAAGGATCGACTTGATAGGGGTGCAAATGGTCACGCAACAGAGACGTGATAGCCTTGTGAATGGCGGCTTGATTGCGAAATTTTACTTCTTTTTTAGCGGGATGTATGTTGAAATCGATCAGTTGCGCTTCTATTTCCAAAAAAACACAGGCATAAGGTTCTAGCCCACCTGGCAACACCGCTTCATAACCGTAGGAAACGGCTTGCATAAAAGCATAAGATTCTATTCTTCTGTTATTGCAATAAATGCGTATGCCTTTTTTGTCTTTTCTGTAATGACTGGGGTGAATCGCCAAAATGCTGACTGAAAAATTGTCGCAAATTTTACTGATAGTACTACAGTGTTCGAGGGTAATTTCATTTTTATCCAAGATTTGCACATAGCGTTGGTCGTAAGATTCGGCGATGAAAACTTCTACATTTTCTTTGTTGTGAAACAGTCTAAAATTGACATGAGGAAAACTCAGGGCTTTGTCAATAAAAATTTGCTTACAGCGTTTGAATTCCGCCCCCGCACTTTTCAGAAATTTTTTGCGAGCTGGAATAGCATAAAATAAATCGCTGACCTCTATGACCGTTCCTTGGTTGATGGCTTTTGGCTCTATTTGCGGAGCATTGATTCCGTCCACATAAAGCTCATAACCCGAGTCTTCATTTTTGTGTGTCGAAGCAATGCGAAGGCGAGCGCTGGCAGCGATACTGGCAAGGGCTTCTCCCCTAAATCCTAGAGAATAAAGGTTGTCGAGATCTTCTATTTTTTTGAGTTTCGAGGTACTGTGCGGATAATGACACAGCTCTAAATCTTCGCGCCTCATGCCACTACCATTATCAACTATCTTGATCAATTTTAAGCCGCCCTCTTCCAAGAAAACAGAAATCTCCGTGGCGCCTGCGTCTATGGCGTTATCCAACAATTCGCGTATGATGGATTCGGGGCGTTCTATGACTTCGCCTGCAGCAATACGGTTCGCTACTTCGGCGGGAAGTACTTCTATTCTGGCTTCATCGGGTTCGTAAAGCATGATCAGCGGTACAGGGCATTGATAATGATATTGACAATTTGGTCGGGAGTGTAAAACTCTGTATTAATGGCAAGGTGGGCAAATTTGTAGCAGGTCGTGTCTATGTCGTACAATTTGCGGTAGCGTGCAATATCATTTTGATCACGTTTTTGTGTAAATTTGTGAATATCGTCGAGGCTTCCGCCTTCTCTTTGAAAAATTCGCGCAATACGTGTGTCCGTGTTGGCGTATAAATAAACCTTGAGATTCGCCTCTTCTAAGAACCAAATTGCTAAGCGAGAGCTGAGAACGCAAGATTGTTTTCTGGCTAATTCCAATTGTTTTCCGTCGACGATTTTATCATATTTGTCATCTTGAAGAGCCAATTCGTACAGCTCTTTAAAATCGATATTCTCATCTTCAGCCAAATTTCTCAACGTGTAGTTGATAAAACTCAACTGTAGTTTTTCGGCTAAGAGTGTGCCAATGGTGGTATTGCCGCAGCCACTTTGCCCCGATATGGCAATGCGTAAAGTGTTGTTTTGCGTGCGAATAACGCTCTTGTGGTGAGAATGACTATAGGAGTTAGAATCATTGGACATTGCGTAATTGCTCCCTTATTTGTTCTATGTACAGTTTCATATTAATAATTTCGTGGCTAATATCTAAGAGGTGAGTTTTAGAATTAATGGTGTTGCATTCTCTGTTCATTTCTTGGCAGAGAAAATCAAATTTTTTGCTGACATCTTGCTCAGAACCGTGAGTAAATTCACGGGCTTTTTCCATGTAACTTTTAATGCGCACAAGCTCTTCGTTTAAATCTGTTTTGACGAGCAACAAAGCCACTTCTTGTTCTAAGCGAGAAACGTCGACCTTAAATTTTTCTTTTTTATTGCTGTCAGCAACAAAGTTTTTATTAAATATTTGCATCTTTCTTTCTAGCAGAGCGGGAAAATCATCTTTCGTATGCTGGGCTAAATGACAAATTTTATCATAGCTCTGCTGAAATGAGAGAAGGAGTTCGGCTATGTTTTCTTCGATAATCTGGCCTTCTTCCAAATATTCTGCTTGAAGCGATTCTATGCTTTGTAGGCAGTAAGGCTCGAGTTCTTCCCATGTGAGGAGGGCATCAGAATGTGCTACATTGAGAACGTCGGGGAAATGCAACAGGTTTTCTAGTGAAATGGCGTTCAGCGGAATTTTTTGAGAAAGGATTTTGAGTTCGTTGTAAACGTACACCGCTTCTTCAATATTAATTTTGTGAAGCTTGTCTTTGCCCAAGTTTTTCCACGTCAGAATAAAGTCGACCTTGGCGTGTGAAATATGAGAACGCAATAAGGCACGGATTTTGTTGTCGTAAGCCAAGCCGTCTTTGGGAAGGTGAACGGACACGTCTAAATAACGGTTGTTGTAACTTTTGATTTCTATGCTAAGGGTGATGTCTTTTTCGGGGAGTTGGATATGCGTGGTTTTTTGGCTGTAGCCTGTCATTCCTCTCATCTTATGTTGGCTCCCTTGCTTTGTAGTATTTTGAGCAGGCGTTCACCGACTTGCCAGTTATCTCCAGCCCCCATGGTGACAAATAAGTCACCCGATTCGAGCAAATTATAAGCGCAGTGACTGGCTTCGTCAAAATCGTCGACGGCGTATAATTCTAGGCCCTGTGTTTGTGTCAGTTTGTTGAGCATTCTTTCGCCGACATCGCTTTGCTTGATGGTTTCTCGCGCACTGCCATAAACGGGGTGTAACAGCAATATGTCACAGGCACAAAGAGCGTCACAAAATCCGTCAAAAAGAGCTTCTGTGCGAGTGTAGGTGTGAGACATAAAGTCTAAAATAATTCTTTTGGGCTGATAAAATTCACGCAGGCCTATGATGGTTTGGCGTATTTCGTCGGGATGATGTCCGTAGTCGTCAACGATGGTGATGCCGTGTGCTTCGCCTATCTTTTGCGAACGGCGGGTTGCCCCGTGAAATTGTGCGAGATCGGCAATGATTTGCTCCCATTCTTTCGCTGAAAGTGTTCTTTCTTCGAACAAAAATAAACGCTGTAGCACCGCTAGTGCAGCCGTTGCGTTAGAAATGTTATGCTTGCCAGGAATGCTGAGCTCATAGTTTTGAGACGAGCCAGCGAGTTGAAATCGCTGTTTTCCTTTGAGGCTTGTACTTTGCGTAATAGCAAAATCGCCACTGGCAGAAAAGCCATAGGGGATGTATTCTAGTTGAGGCCATTGATGCTGAGCCTGAGCAATGAGCGACACGACATTGGCTTCATCGGCACAATAAACGACGCAATTCTTGATGCCTTTTTGCGTAGGAACTTCTGTGAGGCGTTCAATGTATTGGTGAAATGCCTGCTTAACATCGTCGAGATCTTTGAAATAATCTAAGTGGTCTGCGTCGAGGCTAGTGATAACAATGATGTTGGGGTGAAAACTAAGGAAATGGCGCTTGTATTCGCAGGTTTCAGCAACAAATATATCTTGCCCCTGAGTGAGCGTGGCTTTGTTGTCGAGCTGCGGTAAAGCACTTCCCACAAGCAAGGAGGCGGGCAATGCGCTACTTTTGAGCAAAATAGCGAGTAGGGCCGTCGTCGATGTTTTGCCGTGCGTGCCCGTAACTCCCACAGCAAAGCTCAGCTGACTGATGCTTCCCAATATGTTGTGATAGCTGTAACAGGGCAGTTGCAATCTGCGAGCTTCTTTCAATTCTGCATTATCATCCCCGTAAGCTGCCGAGTAAATGACCATGTCCACAGAGGCATCGATATTGTGAGCATCAAAGCCCACAAAAGGGCGTATCCCCATTTGTGCGAGCAAAACATCGGTGTAGAAAATTTCAGCGGTATCACTGCCTTGCACCGTGGCATGATAAGAACAAAGGAGCTCAGCCAGTGCTGTCATTCCTGTGCCCTTAATGCCAATCATATGTATTTTTTTATTTTCAAATGTTAATAATGCCATCACGATTTTCCCAGCTTGCACTTCATCTCAAAGAGACAGAGATTTGTATTTATTATAGCGAAATCATCAAAGGATACTAGTGTTCACTGGTGCTTACTTGGTAGAGGTTTTTAACCTGAAGAAAAAGATGTACAACAGTAAAGCCATGGTAGGCACGAATCCGTATAAATACGCCTGATATTGTCCTATCGTAGGAAGCATTTTGAGCAAAAGATTGATTACTAGAAGACCGCTAAAAAAGAGTACAATGATGCGTTTAAATTTGAGGCTTCTGTTTGCTTGCGGTAAGAATACGACAAGCCACGAAAGGGGATTAAATAAAAATAAGTTGAGATTATTATAGGCCGCGCTGTGATCGGTAAGTAGAGTGAAAAAGAGCATCACTAAACCCAAAAAAGTACCCGCTATGGCATAGCCGTAACTGTATATTTTGATCAAGAATAATAACCACGTTTTTTTTGTCTTGTGGTAGAAATAAAGCAGGGCAATGAGTGCAGAGGCGAGTAAAAATGATGCAAGGGCATAATTGTTAGGGCGGGATTTCTTGATAGGATAGTGGCCCTCATTGTATACTATTGTTTTCTTTACAAAAGGAATATCTTGTCCCGCACTGTTAGTAAAATGGAATTTTCTTGCTTCTTGCGAAACCACGTCGGGCAAAAACATTTCTTGCCACGCCGTCAGCTCAAAATCGAGATTTTGCCCCTGAATAATATCAAGCAACAGGTCGAACGCCGGCACAAAATAACTGTATTGCTCAAAGGTATAGCGCAAGGTTTTGCCTACTTTATACTGTGTTTTTTCGTAAAATTGATTACCTGTAATTTTATTGAGCATGTCCCTAATGAGGGTGGCGCAGTTGTTATAATAATAGTTATATTGGTAGACTTTATTCTCGGGCAACAAAGACGTTTCCAACAGTTGAATCAGTTCGGCAGTCTCTTGAGCCGTTAAATTGAGCTTGTCTAACACAACCCGTCGCCCATCAGCTTGCGCCTGTCTCACGTCTTGATAGGCACTGCTTAGTGCTCCCGTATACAGCATAAGTCCTTCAAAAAATTTTATATAAAAACCTTCACTGCTCGGGTCAAAACGACCATAGTCATAATAATATCCCTGTGGGAATTCTGGCGTAATCAAAGCTATGCCAAAATGACCCCATGCCTGATAGAGTTGATCGCCCGTACCTATAGAAATAAGGTAAATATCAATTTCCCCAGGTGTGGGTTGAGGCCACAACAAATCTTCTTGAGCAAGGAGATTTTGGAAAGACAAAAAAAGAATAAAATAAAACAAAAATTTTCTAAAACGCATATCAAATAGAGTACCCAAAT
>CAYRNA010000020.1:0-29708 GCA_964425555.1 uncultured Spirochaetales bacterium | reverse complement strand
AATGGCTTCTCCTATGAAAAGAAGAAGCCATTATTATTTGCGATTAAATTCTAAGCAGAAATAGAATGAAATCCGTTCAAGCCTGATAACTTACGCAGTCTATCAATCAACTGCATTTCTAATTGTCTCACTCTTTCTTTTGATAAATTTAAGATTTTGCCTAATCTCACCAAGGATAATTTTTGTCTATTATCTATCCCTAGGCGATATTTTGCAATCAGTTTATCTCTTCCTGTTAAGTTTTCCAAAGCCTCATTAAAAGCCTCATTAAGTTCTTGCCGCTCTATATCCACATAAGGATCTTCTTCAGAAACAATCAGATCAACCAAAGTGCCATTCTGATTTCCTAGAAAAACTTCGTTATCTAAAGAACTCACCTGCTTATTATTATTTAAAAGCATACCTAGTTTTTCTTCACTGAGATTGAGATCTTTAATTGCTTTCTCTTTACCTTCTTCAAAAGATTCAATTTTATTCATTATTTTGCGTATTTTTGCAATGTCATTGAGTTGATTTGCAGGCAAACGAATCAGACGAGATTTTTCTCTAATCGCTTGTTGGATATACTGTTTTACCCACCACGCCGCATAAGAAATAAATGAAGAATTACAGCCAAATTTAAACTTGTCAAAAGCATGCAACAAGCCCATATTTCCTTCACTGATCAGATCTTCAAGATCAACGCCATTGCCCTGGTACGAGCGGGCAACATAAATAACAAATTTTAAATGGTTTTCCAGTACCATGTTGCGAGCATGAATGTCTCCTGCCTGCCCTTTAATAATCAGATTTTTTTCTTCTTCTTTAGAACACTCTTTTTTCAAACCGATGTATTCTAGATAAGACTTCAATAGATGATAATCGTCACGACTAATTTTATGATTCATAATACATACTCTCCTCAAATAACCTAAATATGATCATTTGAAATAGAGTATAACATCCATTCTCAATAAATCTGTGACATAAACATTACAATTTTTCCATCATAGCGGTTTTAATCAATCTATGTCAGAAAAAAGATGTCT
Organism: uncultured Spirochaetales bacterium; assembly: GCA_964425555.1. GTDB lineage: Bacteria > Spirochaetota > Spirochaetia > SP-2023 > CAYRNA01 > CAYRNA01. Next base: position 28,680 of record CAYRNA010000020.1, on the reverse strand, counting down.
TTATTTTATAGGAGATGCGTCTAAGTACGCAAAACGAGGCGGACGCTTCCCTTCTATCAGATTATTAATGCTTAGGGTGATGGGTTCTACATCGAAAAATTTTTTTATTTCTTGTCGAGAAAACCCAACCATGACATTATTTTGGTCTAAACGCACCGCTCCGCCTATGTCTAAATTTACATTGTAAAATATGTTAGGGTTTTGTTGTGCGCGGCGTAATTGTTCCCTTGTCGTAATAAAATCAAGCGCTTCAGGCACGGGAACAATGTAAAGATCTTTACGCAAAAGTCCCGATTCCTTATTTTTTTGCGCTATCTTTGTCATCTGATAATTTTCTGGTATCATTATAATGTTAAATACCCCTGTGATAGAAACGAGTACCAAACGCTCTAAATTTCTGTTAAGATTATGATCATTGCTGATGATCTCGCCTCTTTTGACACCTTCTTTAATCATATCAACATTGGCTAAGGTTATATCCAGAGCTTTATAAGGCTTTAAATAACCCACGAAATTAGCTTCAAATTGGTATTTACGTTGATCTTCATTGCCACTAAAACGAGTGATCAAATAACTTCCAAAAGTACTCAAAAAACCTCCCGCAAGCATAATAATTATCACAAGAATCAAGGATTTCAGTTTACCCAAATAACTGATCATGGGCTTTATAGCAAAAAAAGAAGAATCCATACCCTGCAAATGTGAGGCCTGTTTTAAGTCTTCAAATTCTGCTTTAATAGACCCGAGTAAAAACTTTCTTTGTGATTTTGTTTTCTCTTGATCGTTAAAAAGTTCTTCTATTTGATCCAAAATAGATTCTAAATCATTATCATTTGCCATGTTATCACCACTTCTTTTCAAGGTTAGACTATTATGATTTAGTGGGTAAATAATAGCTTCCATAATACAAGGATGCACTCTTAGAAAAAATATAGAACAAGATATTGTCGCTATTTTATTCTCAAATAGTGAGTATTTGATTATTATTTTTATTCGTAGCGGTCGCAATTTTTACAGTGAGGTTCATTCATGTCCAAGAAAGATACAACAACATTCAAGAATCACTTGGGCCAAGCTTATGCAAAAGAAGCGAGCTACAAGCCCAAATCTTCCAGTAATATCAGTCAGGGCAAAACCCTAGATAGATTAATGGAAGAACAAAATGATCAGGATGTCATTCAAATCAAAAAGAATAATACACAAAAAACTGCGCCCATCAAAGCAAAACCTCAAAATGTGAAAAAAACAAAACCCCTGTCAAAACAAAAATTAAACGGCTTCATTAGGGAAACTGAAAAGACGCTGGACTTGAGCAAAGAAGACAGACGTGGTTCAAGAAAAACGCTCAATTTACTCTACGGTCTTCCCAACCAACAAGTCAAAACGCTGTTGCACGAACTTGCTGGCGACGAAATCAAGCAGGTGCTCGGCGTACTGCAAGAGGATTTGTTTAGTCAAAATAACCACGCCATACGCATAGAAAAACTGATACAAGATGTCATAGAAGAAAAAAAATCACAGCGTAACGCCATAAATACGGAAGGATTTGAAGATCTTTATTTACCGCCCTTTAATTTTTTCATCACGCTGACTAAGCCACAGCAACTGGCACTTTTAGAGAGTGAGAGTCCGCGTATTATTGCTATTATTTTTTCACAACTCGAAGGGAAATTAAGCGCTCAGTTATTGATGGGTTTTTCAGCGACTTTGCAAAAAGAAATCATAGTCTGCCTCAAAAAACCTTTTAAAGTGAGCAAAGATATTTTAAGACGTATAGAATTGCGATTAAAAGAAAAAAGTGAAAACTTGGATGAAGCAGAGGAGATGATTGAGTTACAAGGCGAAGACATTTTGACTCAAATCTTAAAAAACATGCCCTATCAAGAGGAGCATCGCTTGTTAGCAGGACTCAGTGACGATGCCGAATTAAGCGAACGCCTCCGCAACAGAGTGTTTTCACTGGATATTCTCACCAAGATTCCCGAAAGAACTCTCGCTGATTATTTTACCACGGTAGAAGACGATGTCTTGGCCTATATTTTGCACGAAAACAAAGACTACCTTATTAACGTGCTGGAAAACACCCTCACTCTGAGACGCTATAGAGTGATAGACGAATCACTCAGCCTAGATATGGTTGACTTGAGTCAGAAAGAAGCCGCTCTCACAATGTTGCTCCAAGACCTGCGAAGTAAGATTAATACGGGCGAAATAAGCTTGGCGCACGACGATCTTATAGAGTGAAGAAAGAAACTTTTCTTATTACCCTATCGTAATTCATTGCAATAAGTTAATCTTGTTATTATTATAGTTACTAATGATGCAAAATACATCCTTTTATAGCTCCTCCAATAAGTCAAGATCTATACAGTTTACTATTATTTTAAGCTTAGGTCTGATCTCTACTCTTATTTCTGGGGTTTTAGGGGGAAAAATAATCGCTTTTTCCCACAATCTGAAATCGCAACAAGTATTTGAAGAAACCACACCCGCGTTGCCAACACGTATTTTGGACAGGAATGGCAATCTCATTACAGAGCTTTTTGCCGACGAAAAAAGAACGCTGCGTTCCATACAGGAAATTTCCAATAATCTCGTCATTGCCCTAACGACACGTGAAGACCAAGACTTTTTTTATCACAACGGACTTTCAATTCAGGGAACGGCCCGTGCGGTGGTCAATATATTGCTCGGTCGCTTTGTCTCTGGTGGGAGTACACTGACACAACAAGTAGCGGGTTATATTTATGCCGACAGACGTGATTTTAGTCTTAATCGTAAAATCATAGAACTGTGGTGGGCATGGAATATGGAAAAGAATTTTACGAAAAAAGAAATCTTGGAATATTATTTAAACTACGTTCCTTTTGGAAATACAACTTACGGTGCCGAAGCCGCCAGCCAATTCTTTTTTAGACATTCGTCTGAAGAGATGACCCCCGTTGAAGCAGCTATTTTAGTCGTTCAATTGTCTAGCCCTGGGCGAAATTCACCCTATCGTAATCCCGAAAGAGCCAAATCTCGTTCAACGGTTGTTTTAAATCAAATGGAAAAAGCCGGCTATTTTTCTCAACAGGAAATTGATGATTTTATCAACGATTATTGGAACGTCTCACGAATTTGGACGATTAGCAATTCTGACAACGCCTATTCTGTTCGTCAAGACAAAGCTCCTTATTTCACTGAATACATACGCGCTCAAATGCTCAGCATACTCGATGACGACTCAACCCTTTTATATAAAGGTGGCTTGCGTGTTTATACAACCCTAGATTTAGACATGCAAGAAGCTGCCGACACCTTGATGACTGCCAAGATCAAAGATTGGAACAGAATACACGATAGAGGTTTAGCTTCTCGGCAGAACTACGCTGACTATAAACTACTGCCTTTGTTAGAGCTGTTGGGAGCCTCCGTCAATCTCAAGCAACGTAGTCTCAGCGGAGGCGTTACGAGCAGTCAGCGAAGCAACGTCCGCAAAGAAGTGAGCGAAAAATTAGTACCCACGGTAGCTCTTATTTCCAAACTCTTTGGTCTTAAAACAACCCAAAATCTTTTTGATGAATCCATTCAATATCAAGGCAAAAATGTAAAAGCATCGTTGATTCAGAGCGCCCTCGTGACCTTGGACAACAAAACGGGTGGCATCTTAGCCATGAGGGGGGGGTCTGAGTTTAATCTCAACAACCAATTTAACAGAGCGGCATTTGGTCGCCTGCAACCCGGTTCGACCTTTAAGCCCTTTATTTATTCCGAAGCTATTGCCTCAAAAAAGTTTACCGCAGCAACTCATATCAAAGACGTCCCTCGAGTTTTCATCGATCCCAATGGTTCGACTTATCAGCCGAATAACTATTTAGGTGAATTGACTGGAGACGTACTCCTACGTACCGCCTTGTCCAAGTCCATGAATATTCCTGCGGTTTATGTGTTGAGTCAAATAGGCTTTGATGCAGCCATACAGCGTAGCGCATCTTTTTTAGGCGTAACATCACAAGCAGCAATAGAGCGAGATTTCCCCAGAAGCTACCCTCTTGCCCTAGGCGTCGTTTCTGTGAGTCCCTTGCAATTGGCGCGTGCCTACAGTGCCTTCCCCAATCTTGGCGAAGTCCACGATCCTTATTCCATACAAAAAGTAACAAACAACAAAGGCGAAACCCTCTTTGATTTTACCACACCTCAAGAAACCGCAAAACGTACACATAGAGTACTGGACGAATCCTCTGGACTCATCATGCTCAGCATACTGAGATCGACGACGTCTGTAGGTACATTGGCTAATCCTATTCGCCGAGCAGGAGGACTAGATTTCCCCGTTGGTGGCAAAACAGGTACAACACAAAATTGGGCAGACGCATGGGCCGCTGGCTTCTCTCCTGCATATTCAACGGTTATTTGGGTGGGATTTGACAAAAGAGGCAATAGCTTGGGGCTTAATTTAACAGGTTCTACGGCTTCAGGTACAGCGTGGGCCTTCTATATGAAAGAAATTCATAAGAATATTGATCCCGATACACTGCGTTTCCCCCTACCAAAAGACATGTCAAATCTCATTTATGTAGATGTTTCTGCAAAAACAGGACTGTTACCCACAGAAAATACCAGTAAAATCATCAACGAAATTTTCTTGAAAGGCACGGAACCCACAACTTATAGTACCCAAGAAGATTTTGAAAATGATCAACATAATATTTTATTGGAACGCTTACAGGGACAAAGCAATTCAAACACCTCAACAACGAATAATAGCTTACAAACTCCAACTCTCAATATTGATGCGTTCCAGCTCAATGTTGACGGCACTACGACTGCACCCGCAGCCCAACCCAATCCCCCCCCACAAAACGTACAACGACCCTCTGAAGACTTACTGAACTAAAAGAAACAGCAATGGTAAAACGGAAAATAGCTTATTTACATTTCCTTAAACCGTGGGATTGGGGCATCTTGATTTTTTGCTTGGTCGCCTTATTGTCCATGCACTTGATCTTGAGCCAAACGAACTATTCTGATGCGAAGCAACTTTACGTTAAAACTGCCGAAGGCGAATTCTTTTACCCTTTGGACAAAGATTTACAAAAAACATTTGAGGGCCCTATTGGCGAAACAACCATAGCAATCAGCAATCATTTGGTCTCGTTTGTAAAATCCGATTGTCGTGATAAAATCTGCATACAACACGCAGCATTAGAATTTATCAATGACTGGAATGCGTGCTTGCCCAATGCCGTTTTTGCACGGATCGTGGGTCTAGCACAAGAATCTACGCTAGATGCACAAGTCTACTAAAGACGAAAATCTGCTCATAACCTTGGCAGCGTTATCACTCTTTCTCGCTTCTTTAGAATTTCTTTTCCCCAAACCCATTCCCTTTATGAGATTGGGGCTAGCCAACATCCCCCTCTTACTTTCTTTGCCGCTTTTCAATTGGAAACAATTTTCTGTACTCATTCTCATCAAAGTGCTGGGCCAAGGTATCATTAATGGCACGCTCTTATCCTACCCTTTTTTCTTGTCGCTAACAGGCACTTATAGCAGCGGCATCGTGATGTACACTTTGTACAAGTATTGGTCGCAAAAAATATCTATGGTGGGCATTAGTCTGATGGGTTCTTTTTGTAGCATGATCAGCCAAAGCACACTCGCCGTTTTCTTTATACTGGGAATACACGCGTGGCCCATAGTTCTGACGTTGCTGTGGATAGCCATTGCTTCGGGCTTGATCATAGGCGTTTTCACCTTGCGTTTCATGCAAAGTTCCACGTGGTACCAAGCGAAACTGCGAGATTGTCGAAACAACGACGCCCTCTAAGCCCGCTGCAATTTTTCATACAAAAAAAGAATATATTTTGATTTTACTCAAATTCGAGTTGAGACTATCCGATTATCTAGTAAAAAGAACACTTTTTATTTATGAGCCTGTGGCAAAAATTATACAAGCAAACCTCTTTCTCCCAACGTCATAAAGACAGTAGTCTTGCATTATTACACCAGTACAATGAATTTTCTCTGCTGTTTAAATCATTTGAGCAAATTTTAGCAATAGAAGAAAAAACGTGGATCTATTTTTTTTATCGCTTAGCTCTCTTAAAAAATTCTACTTCTCCTGCTCATAATAAGAAGTCGCCCTCGTGGTTCCAACAGCAACGCACTTTCACCTTTAATATCAATGAGCTTCCCACGGTAGTCATAGAGGCTATGCATGATAAAAATGCAGAAGACAAGCCGTTATTTTATGTTTATCTTTGCGCCTTCCTCGTTGCAATTCCAGAAAAGAACATTTTATTGAATCAGCTCTTTCTCGAAGATGACAACGGTGTTATTTCGCATGAAAACTTTAATGCGATATGGACACAGATATTTGATCTCAATTCTGCGGATTCTGCGCCTTATTTATACTTTATCGAAGCCAGCCATTTGCTCAAAAAAACGCTCATGTACTCCGTTCCTCTCACATTTTCCGCACGGTCGCCCCTCTTGTACAAAGAAACGTCTTTGGCAACGTGGAATTATTTTGAGGATGACGCTCTCATTGCAAGCTATGCAACGCCCGAATATCAGAAAAATATCCAAGCACGCATAGCAGAACGCTATCATGAAAAACCCAATTTACCTCCAGAAGAGACCCTTTATAATTGGGGGATTTTACCGAGTACATTATTAAATAATCCCAGCCTTGTACCCTTCACTTTCCTTAATATCAAACAGAACAACGAAGAAATCAAACGGACGGTAGACACCCTTGCCTTTCAATACTTTCTGAAGTTGTGCCAACTTATAGTCGATAAATTTCATGCAACGGCGCTTGTTTTTGACGAATCAGAACTGGATAATGTCGCTCATTTTTTGACACACTCAGATGATAATTCACAGAAATCACTCTCAGGACTCAGTTTGTTTTACCAGCCCTTACGAGAAAAAATGGAGTCTCATGTAGCCTTGATTCTCAGTGTTTCCGTTGATCAAGTGCATTCCATCAGCGAAAAATGGGAAGGGCAATTTATCAAGTTAAATAGTCATGTCGACAGCATTGATACCATGTTTAATAACAACAAAAACGCCCTCTTTTCCTTCCGCAAAGAATACCACAACAATCTACAAACCTTTATGAATTTTGTCTCTTACTTTGATTTCAATGCAAAAATCAAATATCTACGCACTTTAAACAAAGAATATTTTGCTACTGATTTGCGTCAGATTCAATCTAATTTTTTACAATCGACAAAATTAAAACAGCTCTTAGACAAAAAAAAGTTCATGAATATCGCTCACTGGTCCTTGCAAAAAGGTTTATTGATTCGTGTTTATCACTATGTGGATGATACTTTGCTCATCATCATATTTAATCTTGATAGCACGCAAGCGGTCTATGATTTAAAGAGGTGGAAGTCCGATTGGTCGTTGCAAACAATACGCTACTACAACAACAAAGACATCGACAATGCGCCTTATTTAAGCTATGATTCTGTTATAACTTTGCCTAATAAAGGCCATGGGTGCGCAATTTTAGTATATTAGTGATAAGGAGATTTTTATGGCAACAGTGAGCATAAGCTACGAAGGGCATTTACATACTGAATGCAAGCACAATCAATCGCAGAGCATCATTTGTACGGATGCGCCAACGGATAATCATGGTAAAGGTGAAAATTTTTCACCCACAGATCTTGTAGCGACAGCGTTTGCGACCTGCACGATTACGATTATGGGGATCAAGGCTGAAAACCTCGGCATAGACCTGAAAGGAACAACTCTTGAGGTTGTGAAAACCATGTCTGCAGACCTGCCTCGACGCATATCAAAACTAGAAGTAGAGATCAATTTACCCAGTAAAATTGGTCAAAAAGAACGGACAATTTTAGAGAAAAGCGCTCATACTTGTCCTGTGCATTATAGCTTGGCCCCAGAAATAGAAAAACTCATTACGTTTAACTGGGATTCTTTTTAGTTTTTTTCGCCAAGGGCAAGGTCAACACAAACAGTGCTCCCGTTTCACATTCTTTGCAATAAATGGAACCGCCTTGCTCTAAAGCTATTTTTCGCACTATGCTCAGACCAAGCCCCTGACCGCCCGTCTCTCTGCTGCGAGCCTCGTCTATGCGGAAGAATCGACTGAAAATGGACTCTGAAAATTCGGGCTTTATTCCTATGCCATTGTCTTCAATTTCTATGCAAAGGTTTTCTTGCTTGCCTTTCTTTAATCGAATCTCAACGGTGTCTCCATAACGAAATGCATTCTCAATGAGATTCACAAAAAGGCGTTTGAGATCTATCTTATCACCGCTCACATCGACGTACTTTGTCTGTTCAAAAATCAATATTTTCTTATTGTTTTGCACGCATTCCTTGGCATAAGAATGTTTAATTTGTTCTAATAACGTTAGCAACGAAAACGTTTCATTATCCACCACACGTGCCATATGGGGTTTCACTACACGTATTTTATAGGAAAGATTTTCCAAGGTGGCCACTTCTATGGCAAGAGCTTCTAAATCTGCTTTATCACTATTTTCAGCGTCTTCAAGCATCACCTCTATGCCCCCTTTTAACAGCGTCAAAGGCGTGCGCAATTCGTGCGCGATGTCACTCATAAGTTGCTCACGTGATTTTTCCTGATTTAAAAGGCTCAGTGACATTTGGTTAAAAGCTCGTGTTAATTGCCCAACTTCGTCATCAGAATCAATGGGAAGTGCCGTCAAATAATCTCCGTGCTCTATTTTTTCTGCCCTATTTTTGAGTAGGGTTAATGGTTTGAACAAATGACGCATGAGAACGGGTAATAGAATAAAAACAAGAGCGAGAAAACTTAAAGTAAGGATAAGTTGCATCAAGATAACACGGGACAAAAAATTATTTGCCGCGGGGGATAATTCTTTATCGTAAAGACTTCCCACGTAAACATAGCCTATTATTTTTCTTGGATTTCTTCTACCTTGAGATGGCAGATCCTTGATACGAACCCCTCGATTTTTCATTTGGTGAGAATTAAAATCAACAGGTTCAGAAGAATAAATCAGTTTGTTTTCGCTATCGGTGATCAATAACAGTGAACGAAATGCGTCACTCCACACGTCTTCTTTTCTTTGAGAATGATGCATCCCTTTAGAATGATGACCCCTTCCTGAACGACGGTCGTTTCTGTCGTTGTTAGGAGTCCATAATGTCCCTTCATCGAACTGCGATTCTGTGTCTTCTACATAGGCAATGACATCTTGCAACGAGTTATTTCTGCGATATTCTCTCTCTAATTCATTGGCTATTGCTTCAGCAATCCTTTTGTCCTCTCTAGAAACGTAATCTCGAAAATAAAGATGGGATGCAAAGATAGTGCTTAGCAAGATGAATAAACTAAACACAAGGAGAATGGCAGAGCTCGCCACCGAAATTCTATAACGTAATAGCATAAAGATTAACTTTCAAAGCGGTAACCCACACCACGTACAGTCAAAATATGAACAGGTTGCTTGGGATCTGGCTCTATTCTCTTGCGCATGTTTTTGATATGAGCATCTATTGTGCGGTGGAAACCGTCGTAAAATCCATCGGGGCTAATAAATTCCATAATTTTTTCTCGTGGCAGAACCTTGCCACTGTTTTTGAGAAAAAGATAGAGCATGTCAAAGTGCATTCTTGTCAGTTCTATTATTTGCTTGTTGTGAAAAATTTCTCTGCGCTCAAGGTCAATCTCCCACGCCCCAACTTGCAAAATATTATGTTCAGATTCTATATTTTTAATGCCTTCAATGCGTCTTAAATGAGCATTAATGCGAGCAACTAATTCTTTGAGTGAAAAGGGTTTATTAATGTAATCATCGACACCGCCCAACAGCGCTTCTATCTTGTTGTCTTCGCTATCTTTTGCAGTAAGCATGATGATGGGCATCCAAGCTAAAACCGTTTCTCCAACGAAGACTCGGTTCTCTCTCAGACAGTCTAAAACCCCCACTCCATCCAAAACGGGGAGCATCCAATCCAAAAGCATAAGATCTATTTTATGCGATTTGATCATCTCTAATGCCTTGACCCCGTCCTCCGCAATGAAAGTTTGAAAATCGTTCTTATGCAAATAATTTGCTATCATCGTGGCAATTTTCATTTCATCTTCTACGATTAAAATGGTTGACATAAGTACACTTCCCTATTTCTCTACATTGCTTGTGGGGGTCACGGATTCACTTCTTAATAACAACAGCTTTGATCAGAATATCTTGATGATTTTCGACCACCAGAGCCTCTACTGAGAATATAAACGGTATCGTTTACAGTCACACTTTGAGCGTCTAAGCCATAAGAATCATCTCGCCCTTGATATTCATAACCAGAAACCTTGACTGTCATACCAGAATCGAGGGTATCAAGGACAGATCTATCACGTATATTTAAGAAATACTCTTGATTTCCAACCGTTAAAATCAAATCATTTCGCACAAAACTGACCTTACCTTCAAGGTCTTCTTGCCAGATTGCAGCACGGTCTGAATATCTATCATTATCCCATCCTCTATGGCGATCACCTCTTCCCCATCCTTGTGAAAAAAGTGGAACTAAGACCAGACCGCCCATTAAAATTAAACCAAAAAAAATTCGTTTGTTCGTACTATACATAAATATCTCCTTACGCATAAATCGTTGTTCTTCTGTCTGCCAAGTGCAGATCGTTAACATATATTATAACTCGTAATTATGAATGTTTGATGAAAGAAAACCAAAAGATTAATACTTACTGTTATTCTATCTTTTCGCATCAAAATAATTAACACAAATGTGCAATAATATAGTTTTCCTTGCTATCAATTTACCATTCATAAAATCATTTTATCTCAAAATAGCAGGTTTTAATAAGAGTGGTGCTTTGATGAGCCTCTACCAGAATGATGACCTGATGAATCTCTGCTAGAGTGATGTCTTCGTGAATTTCCGCCATCATTGTAACCTCTGCTTAGAACATAAACCCTACCATTGACTGATAATGTTTGTGGTTCTAAAGAATAATAACTATTCGATCTATATTCATAGCCAGAAATACTCACTTGCATGCCCGAATCGAGGGCATCGACGACAGATCTGTCACGGAGATTTAAGAGATAATCTTTATTCCCAACAGTGAAAACCAAATCATTTCGCACAAAATTGATCTCGCCTTCAAGATCTTTTTGCCAGATACCCGCCCTATCTGAATAGCCATCACTACGATCCCATCCCATATGATTATCATTCCTGCCCCATCCCTGTGAAAAAAGCGGAGCCAAACCACTTATTAAAATTAAACCACATAAAATTTTCTTATTCATGCTATGCATATAATACTCCTCGTTCATCAACCGTTGTCTTATCTCCGTCTACCGCAGAGAGTTAAGATACATTATAATTCGCAAGTATGAATGCTTAATGAATGGACAATAAAAGTAAAAAAGAGTGGAAAAACTGGAAAAATCTATATTTATTAATAGAATCTGATTGATGCAATGCGCTTGGTATACAACGGATACTCTCTATACTCACTATCATGATCATCACTGGGGCCGTGTTGAAACCGACAGTCAACGCCTTTTTGCCAAGTTATGCCTTGATGGTCAACAAGCAGGACTCAGTTGGCTGACCATTTTAAAAAAAGAAGCAGGCTACCGTCAACTCTTCTATGATTTTAATGCGGAAAAGATTGTGGCGAATATTTCTCCCGACAAACAAAGCGATTTCAAGCAAGATACACGCATTATCCGCAATAAACTCAAGATACAATCCATAGTCAAAAATGCCCATGGTTTTTTGAAATTACAAGAGGCAGGTTGGGAATTCAATCAATTTATTTGGCATTTTTCAGAAGGCAAACAAATCAACAACTATCACAAAACCCCTGAAAGTATTCCCACAGAAACGCCCCTTTCGCAAGCGATGAGCAAAGAATTAAAACAATGGGGATTTACCTTTGTTGGCCCAACAATTTGCTATGCCTTTTTACAGGCTGTTGGAATTTACAACGACCACCTTATCTCTTGCCCCCAACACCAACAATGCTTTAAAGAAGACTATATAGTAGACATCTCTCAGATCTGCACCTAGCATGCTACGATTAAAAAAATCTATCAAATCATAGTCACCATCATATTCATTTGTTATACTATTCTATTCAATTGAAAGGAAATATTTTATGTCTACAGGCCTACTAAAGAAACTGATTTTTACCATCGTTCTCATTTCCACTACTTTTATTACAGCTTGTCAAAAAGAAGAAACGGAGCTTATCACATTTACCATTGCCAATGGAATAGAGCCCGAAACGCTTGATCCCCATTTTATGAAAGCCTTTGTTCAACAAAAAATCTATGCCTCTCTGTTTGAAGGACTCGTCGGCATATCAGGTGAGACAGGGCTTCCCCAACCTGCTTTGGCAAAATCGTGGGATATTAGCGATGACAAAAAACAGTATACTTTTCATCTCAGAGATGCGAAGTGGAGCGATGGTCGAGAAATCACCGCTCAAGACGTCGTTGATTCTTGGCTCAGAGCCTTGAACCCCGAAACAGGTTCTGCTGTCAGCTACCTCTATTTGCCTTTTATCGTTGGCGCTCAAGATTATTATACGAATCAAGCTGGTCCTGAAGCGGTACAGATACGCGCGCTTGATGCAAAAACATTTCAAATGGATCTGCTTGGGCCTTTCCCTTATACTCTATCACTCTTGGCAGGCTATGCTTTTGCCATTGTCCCCAACCACACTATCTCCCAATACCAAAAGCAATGGACGGATGTCACACACTGGGTCTCAAACGGTCCCTTTGTTTTAGACGAATGGGTGCCACGAGATCACCTGCGTATCGTCAAAAATCCTTTATATTGGAATAACGATCAAGTCCAAATAGATCAAGTTGATTTTTTACCCATAGAACAGGAAACCACGGCCTTAAATTTATTTTTAGAAGATGAGATTGACTGGTCTGTGAGCGTCCCTCCCGAACAGATTGAAAGCTTAAAGCTCAACCCCTCTTTTCATTCCTTTCCCGTTTTTTCTACTCTATACCTTGAGATTAATTCTCAAATACCCATACTGCAGGATATTAGAGTTAGGCGTGCACTGGCTCTTGCTATCCCTAAAGATAGGCTCGTCAACAATGTTTTACGCAGTGGCGAAACCGTTGCTCACGGCATTGTTCCGCCTTTGGCAGATTATCCTGGTGTTGATGGTATTGCTAACAACATTCAACAAGCCCAAGACCTGCTAGCCGAAGCAGGTTATCCTAACGGAGAAAATTTCCCCTCTCTCAGATATATCTATAATACTACTGATGAAAATAAGAAAGTTGCTGAATTTTTACAAGCAATATGGAAAACGACTCTCAATATTGATGTCAACCTCATTAATTTAGAGTGGACCACCTATTTAAGCGATAGATCTACCCAAAATTATGATATAGCAAGAGGAGCGTGGCGACCAGATTATGTTGATCCCAATGGTTTTTTAGAAATATTTGTTACTGGTGTCAGTTATAATCGTGTTAATTTTAGTAACTCAGAATACGATAATTTTATCCAATTAGCAGGACAAGAAACCAATGATCAGGCCCGAAATCTATTATTATCACAGGCCGAACGCATATTAATAGAAGATGAAGTCGCCATCATCCCTTTATTTCACAGCAGTTCAAAACAAATGATAAATCTAGAGAAATGGCACGGCTGGAATCCCATTCCCTACATCACTTATCATGATATAAAAAAAATCTATCCCCTATCTCAGTAATAATTTACATCTCTTGTCAAGGCAAGAGATCACAGTCCCACTCATTTACTATTCTATTCAATTGAAAGGAAATATTTTATGTCTACAGGCCTACTAAAGAAACTGATTTTTACCATCGTTCTCATTTCCACTACTTTTATTACAGCTTGTCAAAAAGAAGAAACGGAGCTTATCACATTTACCATTGCCAATGGAATAGAGCCCGAAACGCTTGATCCCCATTTTATGAAAGCCTTTGTTCAACAAAAAATCTATGCCTCTCTGTTTGAAGGACTCGTCGGCATATCAGGTGAGACAGGGCTTCCCCAACCTGCTTTGGCAAAATCGTGGGATATTAGCGATGACAAAAAACAGTATACTTTTCATCTCAGAGATGCGAAGTGGAGCGATGGTCGAGAAATCACCGCTCAAGACGTCGTTGATTCTTGGCTCAGAGCCTTGAACCCCGAAACAGGTTCTGCTGTCAGCTACCTCTATTTGCCTTTTATCGTTGGCGCTCAAGATTATTATACGAATCAAGCTGGTCCTGAAGCGGTACAGATACGCGCGCTTGATGCAAAAACATTTCAAATGGATCTGCTTGGGCCTTTCCCTTATACTCTATCACTCTTGGCAGGCTATGCTTTTGCCATTGTCCCCAACCACACTATCTCCCAATACCAAAAGCAATGGACGGATGTCACACACTGGGTCTCAAACGGTCCCTTTGTTTTAGACGAATGGGTGCCACGAGATCACCTGCGTATCGTCAAAAATCCTTTGTATTGGGATAGTGTTCATGTCCAAATTGACCAAGTGGATTTTTTACCCATAGAACAAGAATCTACCGCTTTAAATTTATTTTTAGAAGACGAAATTGATTGGTCTGTGAGTGTACCTCCCGAACAAATTGAAAACCTAAAACTTAATTCATCCTTTCAGTCCTTTCCTATTTTTGCGACTTCTTACCTTGAACTCAATTCTCAGGAATCTATATTACAAGACGTCAGAATTAGACGTGCGTTGGCTCTGACTATCCCTAAAGATAGACTCGTCGACAATGTTTTACGCAGTGGAGAAACAGCGGCTCATGGCATCGTTCCCCCTTTAGAGGGCTACCCCAGCGTGGAGGGCATTGCGTTCAACATTCAACAAGCCCAAGAGCTGTTAGCCGAAGCGGGTTATCCTAACGGAGAAAATTTTCCGCCTTTAAGATATATCTACAATACTTCCAGCGAAAATAAGAAAGTGGCTGAATTTTTACAAGCAGTGTGGAAAACGACTCTCAATATTGATGTCAATCTTATTAATTTAGAATGGGGAAGCTATTTAAGCGATAGATCAAGCAAAAATTATGATATAGCAAGAGCATTATGGCGACCAGACTATGTTGATCCCAACGGATTTCTTGAACTCTTTGTTTCTGGTGTCAGCTATAATCGTATTAATTTCAACAACCCTGAATACGATGAGCTCCTTCAATTAGCAGGACGAGAAAGCAATTCTGTAACAAGAAATTTATTATTATCGCAAGCGGAGCGTATATTTATCGAAGACGAAGTTGCCGTCATTCCGCTGTTTCACAACAGTTCAAAACAAATGATAAACCTAGAAAAATGGCACGACTGGAATCCCATTCCCTACATCACTTATCATGACATAAAGGCTATCCACCTCGTATCTCAGTAATATTATAGGTTACTCAGATAAGCGACAACCGCCGATGAATTTAACGACATGGCCAAGGTCAAAGGTGTTTGTCCTGCGGCATTTTTCATGCGTAAATTTACACCGTCATATTCAGCAATATAGCGCACAACAGAGAGCGGCGTTTTTCTCAGAATGGCAAGATGCAGAGGGGTGTTGCCATCTGTATTTGTTCTATTAATATAACGCTCTAACAATAGCCCAAGAATGGAAAAATCTTCCAATTTATATACTAAGCTAAAGGCCGAATCGCCCCGTGAATTCAAGGTAAAAGGATCATTTAAAGGAAGGACTAATTTGGCAACTTCTGCATTTTGATTGAGAATAGCAACGTGCAAAGCGGTATTACCCACCTCATCTCTAATTCCTATTGCTTCTGGTGTCACTAAGATATAGTAGCTCAGAATATCAATATAACTCTTGGTAACCGAGATGAAAAATGCTGTCTGTCCAAGATTGTTGACGATAACGGAATCGATACCAAACTCTATCAATGACGCAATGGATTCCAAGTCATTATTTAAGGTTGCAAGGTGCAGAGCCGTATTACCATCCTTGGCGCGAGCATTAATATTTGAGCCCAAACTCAATAAGAAGGGAATGAAATCTGTTTTCTTTAAACTTACGACATAAAGGAAAGGGGTATAGCCATTCAAATCTTGTATTTCCAAAGACACACCACTGGCAACAAGACGCCTAATCGTTCCCTTATTATCCTGATCTATAGCGACATGCAAAAGACTACGACTTTGATTATTTGTAATACCGAGGTTTAATCCGTAGGAAATTAAGAGATTAAGAATGTCAATATCAGCATCCTCTCTAATCGCATAAAACAAAGAATTTTCACCTAAGCTATTCTGTTCTGATGCGCTCCCTGTTCCTTTAAAAAAATTATCTATAAAAGTCAGTTTCTGCCTATATAATACACTAAAAATGCTCTCTTGATTATTATTCTCCGCAAAAAGGTCAGCACCGTTATTTTTCAAGAACTTAGCTTGTTCTATGCGTTGTTGCTCAATAGCAAAAAACAAAGGCGTATTCCCATCTCTGTTGACCTCATTGATGTTATTTTTTCTCTCTAAAAGAAATGTTAAAATATCAGGGTCTGCGTCCATCAAAACCGCATAATGCAACAAGCTCATTCCATCATCATTCTGGATATCGCTAATATCAGCGGGGAAAAGCCACTCCATTACATCCTTGCCTTGACTCAAAGCGACGGTTCCAGGAGACACAGGTACTAAATCGTTATCTATATAAGGGAAATCCCATTCATCGTTACTCTCAGCAAAATACAATTTATCAAACCGAACTAATAGCTTTGCAATATCATAATTTTTGAGCAAGAGTGACTCTAACAAAGGAGTTCTACCCATTGCATTACGGTTATTGATATCAGCACCAAAATCTATTAACTGAGCGATATTATCAGCGCTTCCGCCATTGAGCACACTCAGATGTAAGAGACCATCTTTGTCGTTATTCACCAGTCTCGTCGAAGCTCCCGCATCAACAAGTAAGGGGATAATATCTTCATAACCTCTAAATAACACAGCTTCTAATAAAGGTGTATTGCCTTTAAAGTCACGCTCATTCACATTAGGTGATTTCTTTAAAATTGCACCTGTCATATAAGCATCACTACGTCTTACCGCAAGATGCAAGGCTGTCATTCCTTGATTGTTTTGATGATTTATATCTATCTCTTCATCAATGAGCAAGTCAAAAATTCCTTTTAAATTAGCCTCGATACTTTCCAACAAAGGCGTATTACCATCACTCGCTATTTTGGAATAATTCTTGTTTCTTACGGCAAAGTAAAAGAAAAAATATTTTTTATTGCGTGGTCTCTCGGCGTCTTTCTCAATCAATAATTGAGCAATTCTTGCATGAGACACAGAATCTTCAACGCTCAAAGCGATGTCTAGAGGTCTAATACCGTTGTTATCTTTCACGTTGATGCGTGCACCCAAACTGATAAAATAGTTTACCAGTCGCTCACTTCCCAGAGCTGCTCCAATATGTATAGGATAGTTGAGAGTACTCAACTTTTCATTGATATTGTCCGTATTAATCAAACTCTCAATCAAGTCTATATCACGTGATTCAAAGGCTAAACTAAAAGCGGTATCACCCCTTAAGTTGGTTATATTATGATCCGCACCATTTTTAATCAAAGTACGTATTATTGCGGGATTGTTAATTCTTACCGCATAAATGAGGGGGCTGTCTCCCTCTCTATCCACAATATTAGGATTAGCACCGTGCGATAAGAGGAAATTGACAAGATCTATATCATCATTCACAACCGCAAGCACAAGGGCTGTTTGACCTGCAATATTGACTTCATCAATATCATTTTTGGGAACCAGATTTTTCCGCAATTCCTCTAAATTACCGCCTTCAATCAAATCCATAGTAGACTGTGCTTCTAGCGGTAAGAAAGCTAAAAAAAGAGTGTATAGGTATATATAAAATTTACTATAGCGTCTTAGTTTTTTCATCACAACCCTTTTATCGCAGTGTTTTTTACTAATAACTAATACGGCATTTTCCTTAATATCTTAATTCAATAAAAAAGACAAAAGGAAATTATTATAAATTTTTATGATAACACATCTTCTAATAAACTGGGTCGTGAACACGACGTCTGGCAATAATAAAGCTGATTCTCTTCGGCAGCTTTTTCGCAACCAAACATGATCTCGAGGCTATGAAGTGCAAGCTCCGCATTAACAATAATTTCTTTGTTCTCAACTATCCCTTGCGCCATCTGACATAATCCCAGACCTCGCACACGGAAACCGTCGGGCAACGGTGATTGCACAGCTTCCTCTCGTGCTTCGGGTTCTGCGAGAGAAGAAATTTTATTGGGTTCATCGGCGTTATTGGGATCACCCATCAGCAACGTCCCCTCTTCTCCATAAAGTTCTATCTTGCTATTAAAATTGGCAGAAACCACATCAAAACTCATGATAAGCGTCACGCTCGCACCGCTCACAAAATTAAGACAAATCTGATAATGCGTAGGAACATCGACAGCAATTTTTTCACCCTTGAGGGTGCCGCTTCCAACTTCTCTTTGCTCCAGCATCTTATGATTTTGTGCCATAATGGATTTGACAGGGCCTAAAAGGTAGAGCAATGTAGAAATATAATAGGGGCCCATATCAAAAAGTGGGCCTGCACCTTTGGCATAAAAGAAGTGAGGATTGGGATGCCATGCTTCTGGACCTCGACCCAACATTGTCGCCAAGCCACCATGTATTCGACCAATTTTTCCCGCATCGATTAATTTTCTTGCTTGCTGTAAAGGCGCACCCAAAAACATATCGGGAGCGCAACCAATGTTCAGCTTAAGTGAACGAGCAAGGTTGACCAACCTTTGTGCTTCGTCAAAATCGTTGCCCAAAGGCTTTTCCGTATAAACATTTTTACCGTGTTTAAGCGCCTGTTCTATCACCTCTAAATGAAACTGCGGAGGTGTCAAATTTAAAACGATATCGCAATCATCTTCTGCGAAAAATGTCGTCAGAGAATCGTACGCCTTTAAATTATGCGCTTCGGCAACTTCCTTTCGTTTTGTTGCATCGAGATCACAACAACTGCTCATTGTCAACCAGTCTTCACCTAGGTGGCTAAAATAATCTTGCTTTGCAAAATAAGGTACTTGTTTGAGGTATTGGCTAGAAATATTTCCACAGCCTAAAATTCCTACTTTTATTTTTTTACTCATCGCTATCGTTCACCTATTTTTTGCAAATACGCTCGTCCATTTTTCAAGAAGCTTTCTGCATTTCCAACATCATCATTTTCCAAAAGAAAAGTCTTCACTCCGAGCTTTTGAGCGAGAGAGACAATGGGGGTGATGGCGACATCGCCTGCGCCAATTTCACAAAAAAGAGGATGATTATCTTCGTTGCAACCCTTGTAATCTTTGACGTGCAATAGAGGAATGCGTTTCGCATATTTTTGCAAGTAATCTTCCACGCTTTTCTCCGCAAAATCAACCCACGCAATATCCATTTCCCACGATAAGAGGGGTACTTCTGCGAGTAAAAAATCCATAATTGTTTGGCCGTCAATTTCTTGGCGCAATTCGTGATCGTGATTATGATAGGCCAGATTAATGTTTTCTTGCTTTAATTGCTGACTAAAATGCTTGAGTTCTGTGGCTAAATTACGCCATTCAGCAATATCTTCGCTCACAAAATAAGGGAAAACGCAGTGTGTTATTTGCATTTCTTTGCAATAAAGAATGACATCATCCCAGCGGTCACGCAAATCTTCTAGACCTATATGTGCCGATTTTACCGTGAAATTTCTAGTTTGTAAAAGATTAATCAAATCTTTGCAACTCAGATCATGAAAACCAGCGGTCTCCACCAAGTTTATTTGCGCATCCTGACAAAGATCAAGTTGCGCCCCCAAGTCACCTTCATTACGTAATGTGTACAGTTGTAAACCTATTTCCATTAGAGCCTCCTTTTGCTACTACTTTTTTATTTTAATTTCCTAATGAGATTCTTCTATTGTCAAACCTTGACCATGAATAATATTTTCTAGTTCCGTAAATTCTTTTTTCCAGTTGACTTCAGCGATACCGTCCATTTTGGCAAGAGGTACTTGCCCGTTCGCTCGCTGTAATCTTTCCTGCGAAATGTCACTCAAGGGTTCGAGTGCATCCATGATGGCTGCTTGTTCATTAAGGTTTCCGTGCACTGCAACAATCACATCATTGCCCGCTTTTTGGCAAGTCATCGCTCTCTCTGGTAAACTACCCGAAAGGGCTTCCATCCAGATGCAATCCGTGCACAATACACCTTGATATCCAAATTCTTCACGTAACAATCCATTAATAATGCGTGATGATTGCGTTGCAGGATTGTTCTTATCAATCGCAGACATCACAACATGTCCGACCATGGCCCACGGACTATTATTGAAGTGTTTGACTGGAATGAAGTCGCTTTGTTCCAGTTCTGCTAATGAGTTATTGATAACGGGGAGTGATTTATGCGAATCAACTAAAGCCCGTCCGTGTCCTGGTAAGTGCTTGACGCAACTCTTTACACCAAAATGATGAAGACCGTTAACATATTCTTGAGCGAGCAAGTTAATGACATGCGCATCATTATCAAAGGCTCTGTCACTAATAATTTTATCGGCTTGTGGAATAGGAAGATCTATAACAGGAGCAAAATCTAAATCTATTTTTAGACTAGCGAGTACACTTCCAAGGGCTTTGCCAGCTTGATAGCTCACCTTTTTGCCCATCTCTGCATCTTGATGGTAGATTTCTCCCAGTAGAGCAGCGGCAGGGAAATAAGGCCAGTGTTCGCCACCAGGGTGTGAATCAAGTTTCTGATGATTATTATCAAACAAAATAGTCCCACCCAGTCGTTGGACTTTACCACCTTCTTGGTCTATGGAAACGGGGGCATCTTCTCGTCCCACACAATCTCTAAAGTCTGCCACAAATCGGCTCAGTTGTTCTGGGTTGTGGCAAGAATCTTGCATAATGATGAGACCTAGAGGATTGTATTTTTTAAGAAACCCTTTAAATTCATCATCGATAATAGTTTTTTTATATGATAATATAATAGGTGAAATAGCTGGCATAATATGGAATTAAACTCCTTCTCAATTTATGCTCTACAGTATAATAAATAAAATATTATTTGCTAGTATTCATCGTAATCAAACAGCTATAACACCAAATTTTATAGATTTCCACATTCACATAATTTAATGCGAACGTGAACACATCTTATTTAAGAGAACCAGCGACCACGCCTTCTGTAATTTTCTTATTGAAGAATAGATACAAAATAATAATTGGCGCAACAGCGATCACTAATGCTGCAAATTGTTGCCCATACTGTGTACTTGTTCTCCCTGAAAATGACAAAATACCTACGGGTAAACTTTTTTTTGTTTCTTCTGAAGTAAGAATAAACGCCATAAGAAATTCATTCCAATTCCCCAATAAGCTTAATATACCTATAGAAACGAGCACGGGCGTAGACATTGGCAGTAAAATCTGGAAAAAAATACGCCAATTTGTCGCACCATCTAAATGAGCCGATTCCATAAGAGCGTCGGGAAGTCCTCCCATATATTCTTGCCCTAAGAAAATGGCTAAAGGCAGGCCTAAAGCTACATAGGTTGTAATTACTGCAATTCTAGTGTTAATAAGACCTACTTGCGTGTATAACATAAACAAAGGAATGAGAATAGCATGAACTGTAATCAACAAACCAAGAGTAATAATGCCTAAGAAAATTTTATTATATCTACTAAACTCAGGCATTTTGGACAGAGCGAAAGCCGCCATCATAGCAAACAGCAAGATCAACGCAGTCGATACTGTCGTGTAAATAATGGAATTACCAAAATACACGCCTAATTGCCCTTTCACCCACG
Organism: uncultured Spirochaetales bacterium; assembly: GCA_964425555.1. Lineage (GTDB taxonomy): Bacteria > Spirochaetota > Spirochaetia > SP-2023 > CAYRNA01 > CAYRNA01. The sequence continues at coordinate 6,827 of CAYRNA010000020.1, read as the reverse complement.
CATTCACATAGTTGAGAAAGTAAAATTCTTGCGGTAAAGCTATCATATTGACCAATATTTCAGTTTGTTCTTTCAATGAAGAATAGAAAAGCCAAAAGAGAGGTAAAATCGTCAAGACTGTCCATAAGACAAAAGGTGTGTAAGCCAATATTGTATATGCACTTTTTTCGTTATTATTTTTAGCCATTACTCTTATCTCCCACTTTTTTACTGATCAACTGTGTGATCACTATCATGATGATTGAAATGGCAACAATGACCATAGAAACGGCACTCCCAAAACTATAGGCATCTATGCTCTTACTTTGAAAGGCATATTTGTACATATAAATAGGCAATACCGTAGTATAATCAGCAGGTCCACCTTCTGTCATTGCCCAGATCAAATCAAAGCCTTTTAAGCTCCCCGATATTGCTAAGATAGCATTGACTACAATAGCTCCACTCAACGCAGGCAAAACAATATTAAAAAAGACACGCCATTCTTGAGCACCATCTATCATGGCCGCTTCAAAAATCTCATAATCTAACTTTTGCAAGCTAGCAAGAAAGATCAGCATATAAAAACCGGTATAAATCCAAATCAGAGCGAACCCTATGGGATACATAGCCGTACTTAATTGACTACTCAAACCGAATATTTTATTGGGATCACCCGAAATTTGTTGCAAGAAATAACTGACAACTCCATTAGGATTGATGACCATCCATTTCCACAAAATACCCACAACAATAGTGGAAATAACTTGAGGTAGAAATACCATGGCTTGAAAAAAATGGCGTCCTTTGATGCTGCTTCTATGAATCAAATAAGCTAAGGCAATAGCAATAGGAATTTGACAAAAAACAGAAATCGCTACAACAAACATGTTGTTGTTAAAAGCTCGCCAAAAGATAGGATCTTTAAACATACGCAGGTAATTATCTAGTCCAACAAACTTAATGTTATCCGCTTGAAATGCATTAAATTCAGTAAAACTTAAAAAGAGCGAACGAAAGATAGGATAGATAATAACAACGCTTAATAGAAATAATGCAGGTGAAATCATTAACAAATAAAATCCCCAGCTTCTTTTTTTGGTACGTACCATTTGAACCTCTATTTAAATAAGTAGAACAGTTGCGTCTGTCAGTAGTGAGTGCTATTGTCATTTTCAACAATAGCACTCCTTGAAAAGGTTAAAACTTAACGCGCTGCGGCAGCTTCAATTGCATCGGCAACTTCTTGGGCAGTTTTCACACCTAAACCAATTTCTTGTAAACCGTTATTAAGAGCATTTGTTGTAGCTGTATCCATCACTTGATCAGGAGTATTCGCTAAAACTTTCACAGAATCGTAGAATTTAATCTTCAATGCTAACTGTGGAGATACTTTTGCATCAACAGTTTCTGTTGTTGCTGGAATAAGAGAAGCTTCCTCTTGGAATACTTTTGCACCAGCAGGACTCATCATATATTCTAACAAGCCAACAGCAAGGTCTTTCACTTTGCCGTCTTCAAGCGCCGTTTTTGTGACAGTGTATCCAGGGGTAGGTTCACCAGCAACAGCTCCAGGCAATTTATCGCCAGGAATAGTTGGGAACGCAAGCATGTCTACATTAGCAACAAAATTAGGATCTTCCATCCCACCTATTCGCCAATGACCATCTATAGTGAAAACAGCCTTGCCTGATACAAATTGACTAAGAGATGTACCGTAATCAGTTTGAACATTAGCTTTGGTTAGAACACCATCGCTATACATTTTTTCTACCATAGCGAGTGCATCAACCATGGGCTTATCTGTAAATTTATATTCTCCCTGAGCAGCTTTTCTCAACCAATTAGGATCACCCGATGTTCTGGCGATTAAAGTACCAAATAAAGTAGAGTTCATTACCCATTGATCAGCATTTGCCATAGCTACAAGTGTGTAACCGGCTGCTTCTGCAGGTGCTTTTATCGCAAGCAATTCCTCATATGTTTGTGGCTCGCCTACGCCTAACTCACTGAGAATGGCTTTATTGGCGTATAAAACAGAGTTTACACCCAAAGAAAGAGGCAACACGTAGAAACCTGCATCTACACCATCCATGGGAGAATTGACGACTTTCACCGCATCCTTCAATTTACTGGTATCGAGAACGGTATCCAAATCAACGGCTTGACCACTCAAATATAAATAGCTAGCACGCTCAGAAGCCCATGCATACATCACGTCGGGCACATCGTCACTTAAAAGACGTGCTTGTGCTTTTTGGTGATAAGCTTCGTCATACAAATACTCTATTGTGTACTGATCTTCAGTCAGTCCTTTTTCTGCAATATAGGCTTCCATTACTTTACGAGTAGCAATACCATCGGGACTCGAGGTGTTACCATAGGCTAAAATATCGAGAACTCCGTCTCCAGTTTCAGTAGTGCTTTTTGCACAACCAAACACCAAAACGATTACTAACCCGACTAATATACGTAAATTCATATAATATCTCCTTCGATTATACTGTATTTATTGAAATTACTTATACTATACCATACTAATTAAAGTCTTGTCAATATATATTTCTAGATATCTATATAAATTTATTTATCGAAAGTCTTTAATATAATAAGAATACCCCCTATTCTAAATAGATAAAATAGTTCATACTTGTTCTTCTTGAGCGTTAATGTGATACAAGAAACTTCAAGAAATTCCAACAGACACAATTACATATACATTAGGTTAGAAATGAGAACTCATTTAAAAGAATTTAAAATCAATTTTCACTTAGCGTATCCCATTATAATTGCGCAACTCGGTCAAATGACGGTTCAGTTTGCTGACACAATTATGGTCGGAAAGCTCGGACGAATTCCTTTGGCATCAGCCAATTTTGCCAATGCAGTTTTTGGCTATATTTTCCTCATTGCCATAGGTATAGGTCTGGCTATAGTGCCTCTCTCTGCAGGTGCCGATGCGAAACACGACAAACAAGAAGGCAAAAGCGTATTATTGCATGCTATCGTGCTGATTTTTTTCGTGGGAATCATCATCACAGCCCTAGGACTTTTAAGCTACAAAAACATCCTACCCTTTTTTCAACAACCCCAAGAAGTTCTTGCCCAAGCTCTTCCTTATTTTGAGGTATTACTTTATTCCTTTCTCCCTTTTATATTGTTTACAGGGCTGAAAAATTTTGCCGACGGCTTAACCTTAACCAAACTCGGCATGCATGTTATCCTTGTGGGTAATGTCATCAACATTGTCGGTAACTATATTTTTATCTATGGGAAATGGGGCGCTCCTGCATTGGGATTAACAGGTGCGGGCATTGGTACTCTGGCCTCAAGAATTTTCATGTTCTTAGCCATGCTCGTCGTTTATACGAAGCACCAAAAGTTGCGTATATTCCTTGATTTCCATACCAAAGTAAAAATGCACTTGGCAGGTATGAAAAAAATCATCAAAATAGGACTGCCAACCGCTACACAATTGTTTCTTGAAGGTGCGCTGTTTTCTACTTGCGGTATTATCGCCGGTCAGTTTGGAGCAATTGCAGGATCTGCTAACACGGTCATTTCGCAAATCACCATTTTGGGCTTCCTGTTGATGACGGGCTTTGGTCAAGCAGCATCTATTCGTGTAGGACGAGAATGGAGTCTGGAAAATTTCAGTTATGTCCGCACCATCGCTCATTCTAACATTTTTATCGTTGCGTCTTTTATGCTCACCTACTCTTTGATCACCGTCCTTTTGCGCCACAAATTACCTTATATCTTCATTCAGGATGCCGAAGTTGTTGCCGTAGCGAGCAAATTACTCATTCTGGTTGTCTTTTTTCAAATGAATGATGGCATACAAATGGTGCTTTTAGGGGTACTCAGGGGTATGCACGATACTTTTGTTCCCACAATTTATTTATTTATTTGCTATGGACTGGTAGGCATACCTCTCTCATATGTCCTTGCGCACAACTTACAATTGGGCGTTTATGGTGTGTGGTTAGGCTTGGTGATAGTTTTTCTCATGTTACCTATTACACTATTTCTTAGACTACGATACAAATTGCGTCATCATTAAAAAACGGAAGAGTATCTATTGCTCTTATCATCTAATTCAGCGATTGCGGGGATATTTCTAGAACAATGAAAACAAATAATTATTTAAGTTATGCGGCCCTTTTATTTGCGGCTATTTTTTGGGGTTCGTCTTTTACGGCGATGAAAGTAGCGCTGGAAATCTTCAGGCATAACGAATATTTTGTTATTTTTTCTCGTGTATGGATCTCGGCCATCATAGGACTTATCGCGTTTAAAAAATATCGTTTTGAATACAAAAAAAATGATTGGATGCTCCTTCTTGCCTTGGGAATTGCCGAGCCAGGTATTTATTTCTACTTTGAAACGCAAGCCCTTATTTATACTTCGGCCTCGCAAGCAGCCATCATTGCCAGTTTACTGCCCATAGTCATTATGCTACCAGCCGTATTCTATTTCAAAGAAAAAATAAGCATTATTTCTTTTTCAAGCATCATACTCGCTATTGCTGCAACTATTTTGCTGACTTTAAACTCCACGGAAACCACCAGTTCTCCACGGCCAGTCTTAGGCAATATCTTGGAATTTTGCGCGGTTATTGCAAGCGTCGGAATGATGGTTTCGGTGCGAAAACTAGGCAACCGCTACAATGTCATCTTTTTGACCACAGTACAAAGTCTCATAGGCTGCGTCATTTTTACATCACACCTTCTCATCACAAAAAACTTCCCCTCCGACGTTCCCATCAAAGGATTGCTTGTTCTGCTCTATTTGGGCGCCATCGTTTCCTTTATTGCTTACAGTCTCTTCAACTACGCCATTGCGCATCTGGGGCTGCTCACCACCACTTTTGGAGCCAACCTCATTCCTGTATTTGCCCTAGGCTTCAGTTGGCTGTTCCTTAAAGAAACGCTCAGCGTGACAGAACTTGTACTTGTCGCTATAATTATTATAAGTATCACGTTGGCGACCATTTATCGTACGCCAGCGAAAACCTTAAAGGAAATTTCTCAGGCGGAAAAACACGTACCACACGGTTGATTTGAAACATGAAAATAATATTATTAGGACGTAACAAAAAAATACACCTTTCAGCCATTATGATTATTCTCATAATGTTGTGCCTTGCTTATGCTCTTCTTCACAGTTTTTTTCAACACCAATATTTGAACACGACGCTTGCCTTTGTCTTTTTATTTATTGCGTTATTGGCCTTGTTTGCTCATATATATTTTCTTCGTTACCTCAGGCGCGACAAAAATAAAATCATCTTACTCTATTTGAGTTTTATGACCATACTCGTCAGTTTCTCTAGCGTCTTACTTGCCACCGACATCCTCCCCTTTCTAAACATTTCTCGTTGGACCATTTCTATTTTATTTTTTAGCCAAGTCTTTTTTGCTCAAGCCTTACTCCTCTTTATTGCAATCTCTCGATCCATAAAAAAGCTCTTGCATGTGCGAAGTTTATTCTCCATCATGTTTTTAATTGCCTTAGTGATTTTCAGACTGCAGGTTCCAACCTCTCAAATAATTCCATTCGTTGCCTCTCCATTTTATCTTTATGTGTCACAACCGCCGTCTATTTACATTTTAATGTTTACAATGTGTGTACTCGAAACGCTTATTTCCATTGTGCTACTCTTTCAAAAAAAACAAGAAAACAAACGCTTTCACATCAGTGTGCTTTGCCTCAACATTGGCTTTTATCTGTTGGTTTTTCACGTACTATCTCCTTTGAGCCTCTTATCCCTCCCCTTTCTCGCCATTGGTAATATTCTTTTTCTCCGTTCATTTTTATATCATATTTAGGTTTTAAAATGTTATTTTTTTACCAAAAGATCAATGAAGATTCTTTATTGATCTCTCTTTTTATTGCAATCATTCTCATAGTATTATGCTGGTACTATACCAAAGAATTACTCTATGGTTTTGCTCTAAAGCTTGCCCTCAAGAAAAAAATAAATGTATTTTATGGCGCATTTATATTTATCATTCTTGCCTTGTATCTCAAGCAAATTCCCGCATTGATTTTTTTTCAACAAACAATGATTCTACGCTCCATCAAGCAATTACGAGACAAATCTAGTTTTCCCTTATTGCGCAAATTTACTTTGCTTATCTTATACCGCACCCATATTTTGAAGCAATACCTTCTGGCAAATGGACTCGCTTACAAAAACCTCTTGGAAGTACACGTCTCTAATAAAATTATTTTCAGCAAGGGATTTACTGCCACCATTATAGATCAAGAAAAAAAAGGCTTTGTCCTTTCTCATGATGATGCCAACGATGATGTAAGAAAAAATCTATCATTTCATAAATTTAAAAATTCGCATTCAAGAAAAACAAAACAGATTTTAATCCAGATACAGCAAGAGCAACTTTCATTAAATATTAAAAGTTCATTTTTTATTGAAAATTCATGCTCTGATAAATTTTACATGCCCTATCCCCATAGCAAAAACTTGCACGAAAGAAGAAAGTCCATTCGTTATGCACCTCGACGACAAAACTACTACGTTCAAGTAAACAAACAGCACAGCGGTCTTTTGATAGATCTATCCGAAGGCGGGGGAGCCCTTTTTACTAATCATAGCATGAAAGTGCAACAACACTTTACCGTTCAAATACAAACAAAACACCTGAAAGCTGTCACCGTCAGTCAAAAAGTCACAGGGTCGGGCTGGGTTTACGGCTTCAAGTTTCAATTTAACCTGTGGAAATACGACGTTTACGCCCTACTGTTTAATTTCTCCCAGCATTCCCCTCAAACCGCAACGCCACTTCCTCAAAGCTAAAAGAAAGTCTCATTTGCTTGCCTGTCTG
>CAYRNA010000019.1:0-29711 GCA_964425555.1 uncultured Spirochaetales bacterium | reverse complement strand
AACGACTTGGATGGATGAGAGAACTTTTTTAAGATGAATTTTTAAGTAAAGAATAGATTGACATTATAAGGCCCTATCTCTATATTTTAAATATAAATATTGTATTATTTTAATTGAATAATACTAAAAATAATAGAGATTTATTTCAATATAACACGGAGATTTGCTCATGAAAGTAGCTATTAATGGTTTTGGTCGCATAGGCCGTAATGTTTTTAAAATTGCAACAGAAAGACCTGGAGTCGAAGTCGTTGCCATCAACGATTTAACAGATACCAAAACTTTGGCCCATTTGCTAAAATATGATTCCACATACGGAGTCTATAATAAAAGTGTAGAAGCAAAAGATGGCGCAATCATTGTTGACGGTAAAGAAATTAAAATTACCGCAGAAAGAAACCCTAAAGACCTTCCTTGGGGCAAATTGGGTGTAGACGTGGCTATCGAATCTACTGGTGTTTTCACAAAACGTGAAAGCGATAAAGGTGGTTATGGTGATCATATTAAAGCTGGTGCAAAAAAAGTGATCTTGACAGTTCCTGCCAAAGATGATATTTACACTGTTGTTTTAGGCGTTTCTGACGTAGATACATCACAAACTTATTTTTCTAATGCGTCTTGTACTACAAACTGTTTGTCTCCTGTGGCAAAAGTGTTAAACGATACTTTCGGCATTGAAAAAGGATTCATGAACACAATTCATGCTTATACAAACGATCAAAATGTTCTTGATCAACCTCACTCAGACTTACGTCGTTCTAGAGCAGCCGCTCTTTCTATTATCCCAACCAGCACAGGTGCCGCAAAAGCAGTAGCGCTTGTTATTCCTGAACTCAAAGGCAAATTGAACGGTGCAGCAATGCGTGTTCCTACAGCTACTGGTTCAGTTGTGGATCTCGTTGTTCAATTGAAAAAAGACGTTAGCGTAGAAAGTGTTAATGCCGCTATTAAAGCAGCAGCTCAAGGTGCTATGAAAGGTGTCCTAGAATATACAGAAGATCCTATTGTATCATCTGACGTTAAAGGTAATCCTCATTCTTCCGTTTTTGATGCTCTTTCTACTATGAGTCTTGGTGATGGATTCGTTAAAGTTGTATCATGGTATGACAATGAATTCGGTTATTCAAGTCGTGTAGTTGATCTTATTGAAAAAATTAGCTAATTCTTAGGAGTTAAACATAAATGTCTGTAAAAACAGTAAAAGATATAGATGTTAAGGGCAAGAAAGTTTTTGTACGCGTTGATTTTAACGTACCACTTAAAAAAGATGGTACAATAACAGATGATACACGTATAAAAGCCGCTATTCCTACATTGCAATATATTTTAGAGCAAGGCGGTTCTTTAATCTTAGCCAGCCATTTAGGTCGCCCTTCCGATGCGAAGGAACCCGAATTTAGTTTGAAACAAATAGTTCCTACCGTAAGCAATGCTTTAGGTACAAATGTAAAGTTTGTAGAAGATTGCGTGGGAGAACTTGCAGAAAATGCGGCGAAAGCATTAAAGCCAGGGGAAGTACTTCTTTTAGAAAATACTCGTTATCATAATGAAGAAAAGAAAAACGATACTGATTTTGCGAAGAAGCTCGCTAGTTTAGCAGATGTTTATGTGAATGATGCCTTCGGAACTGCTCATAGAGCCCATGCTTCCACAGAAGGTGTTGCACATTTATTGCCTGCGGTAGCTGGACTTCTTATGGAAAAAGAATGTAGATTCTTCGACATGGTTCTGAAAAATCCAGCCAAGCCTATGACAGCTATTATTGGTGGAGCGAAAGTTTCTTCAAAAATAGGTGTGCTTGAAGCCTTATTAGAGCATTGCAGTTCTTTTATTATTGGCGGTGCTATGGCAAGTACGTTCTTAAAGATGCAGGGTGCTGAGATAGGCATGTCTAAGGTTGAAGATGATTACCTTGATGTTGCACGTTCATTCATCCAAAAAGCTGAAAAAAAAGGTGCAAAAGTATATATTCCTGTTGATCAGGTTGCTTCAACCGAATTTGGCGAAGCAGGAAGAATTGAGATTGTTGATGCAAAGAGTTGTCCTAAAGATATGATGACTCTGGACATAGGTCCTAAAACAATTGAAATGCTGAGACCTGTTATTAAAGGTGCCGCTACAATTATTTGGAATGGTCCTATGGGTGTCTTTGAAATGCCTTCTTTTGCCAAAGGTACAGAAGCCGTTGCTCAAATGGTTGCTGAATGTTCTGGTACAACCGTTATTGGTGGTGGCGACTCTGTTGCGGCTGTCAATCAATATAAACTAGGTGATAAAATGTCACATGTTTCAACTGGTGGTGGAGCTTCTCTAGAGTATCTAGAAGGCAAAGTCTTACCAGGGGTGGCAATCCTTAGGAAATAGTCAAAAAGCATATGGTAATACATATGCTTTTTTTTATATCAAGTCAATATTTAAATAATAGGAAAATAATATGAGAGATTATTTGATTGCAGGAAACTGGAAAATGTTCAAAACTCCAGCCGAAGCCGTTGCATTAGCAAAAGAAGTTGTGAGTAAAAGTGCATCATCAAAAAATAGAGTGATGATAGCCCCTTCTTTCGTCTGTCTAAGTGATGTAGCAAAAGCAGTAAAAGGTACAAATGTGCAGTTGATTGCGCAAAACATGTCGGACGTTGAAGACGGTGCACATACAGGCGAAACTTCAGTTCTCATGCTTAAAGAATTGAATGTTACGGGTGTGATCTTGGGTCATTCTGAGAGACGAAGCATTTATCATGAAGATAATGCCCTTATCAATAAAAAAGTCAAATTAGCCTTAGCTCATGGACTAGAAGTTATCTTGTGCATTGGCGAGAGCTTAGAAGAGCGCGAAGCAGGCAAAGCGAATGCTGTTTGTGAATCACAATTGTCACAAGGTTTAGCTGGTGTCACTGCAGAGCAAATGTCTAAAATTGTCATTGCTTATGAACCTGTATGGGCCATAGGTACAGGCAAAACCGCATCTCCTGAAGATGCGCAAGAAGTACACAAAGCAATCAGAGAAAAAGTTGCTGAACTCTATAACCAAAAAGTTGCTGATAGCATCATCATACAATATGGTGGTTCTGTTAAACCCAATAATGTAGTAGCATTGATGTCACAAAAAGACATAGATGGTGCTTTGGTTGGGGGAGCATCTTTAGAAGCCGATTCTTTCGCATCTTTAGTTAATTTTAATTCTTAATTCTATCGTAGTAAAAAGGGTATCTATATGAAATATGACATTGTTGTTTTTATGCAAGCAGACCAAAATGAATACATTTCGGTAAAAAAAGTAAATAATGAAGAATTTGATTCTTCATTTGATGAAATGGTTTTTGACTATCTTGGTGAAGTTAAAAATTTCTTAGAGCAGCAGAGTAGTATTAAAGATGTTTACCTGTCTTTACTCGATAAATATGATGAAACCTTGTTTCAATTGAGTTTTGAGTTTGAAGGGAATTTCCCAGAAGATGGTTTAGCTAAGCTCAATGATACTTTTTTTGAGAATAACGATGATAATATCAAGAAATATTGCATTGTTAATGCCTGCAAGAATCTGAGTTCTAAACCTGATCGTGTGTGGATGAGTTTGAAAGAACTTAATTTAGACGAAAAATTTGATTTCATCGGTTAATCAATGATTTCTACACAAAAGTGGAATGAAAGCGCTGTTTATACCCTTATTACTTTAGAAAATAGTAAGGGTATGAAAGCCGTTGTAGGTAACTTAGGTTGCGTTTTACAACAACTGTGGGTGAAAAATAAGCAAGGCGTAATGCAAGATGTTGTTCTTGGTTTTGATAAGCCTGAAGATTATCTGCAGTCACCTTATTTAGGTACTATTATAGGGCCTGTTGCCAATAGATTGACCCCTCAAAATGTTCATGTTGGCTCTCATGTTTACGACCTTGAAGTGAATGAAGTCGCAAATAATACACATTTACACGGTGGAAAGGGTGGCTTTTGTCATCATGTATGGGAATTTGATACCAAGAGTTGTGCTTCTTATGATGAAGTTATTTTTCATGCAAAATTCACCAATATTCCTTATCTCGGGCCCATAGAAGTAGAACACCGAATCAGACTGTGTGCTGACAATAAACTCTCCTTTTATTACAAAGCTCATTCTAGTGAGCCTGCACTGATTAATTTGACTAATCACAGTGCTTATAACCTCGCTGGTCACGATGGTAAATCTGTGTGGGAACAGTATCTGAAAATTCCCGCAGATAGAATTACAAGCTTAAATGAGCGTAGCTTGCCAACGGGTGAATTCCTTGCGGTAAAAGGCACGGGTTATGATTTTTTGTCTCAGCATAAAATGAGCGAAAATCAACAGGCTCTTCCTGAGGGCAAACTAGATGTCAATTACGTATTACAAGCACAGCGATCGAAGTGCAATGATCTTGTTCTTGCTGCTGAGATGTATGACAAGACAAGCGGACGCTTTATGCGTGTCTTAACCACAGAACCAGGAGTTCAGGCTTATAATACGCACTTTCTTGGTCCTAAGCCCGTAGGTAAATCAAATACCATTTATAAAGCGTATGCAGGTTTATGTTTAGAAACACAGGCATGGCCCGACGCTCCTTCGCACAAGCATTTTCCTCGTATAGAATTCATGGCAGAAGAAGTATATGAGCAACTGACAGTACATGAGTTTTCTCTCATTTAAAACAATAATATAGCATTATTATAAAGGGCTATTCATTTATGAGTGACGATAAACAATTGGATTTTGATGAACTCAAACGAGAACTCGACGAATTCAAGATAGAAAAAGAGCGTGTTAGGAAAATCATTGGTGAAATAGGTGGAGCCCACAACCTTGTTTTAGAAAAAATAGTCAACTGGAGTTTTGTTATATCCATGATTATTATTTTTATTTTCAGCGTATTCACGGGCTGGATAGACCACCTCGTATCTTTAGAGGTCGGCGTTCTCCTTGTCTCCGCTAAAATTGTTTGGATGATGTACCAACAACAAAAAGTTAATCATTTTCAGTTTTGGATTCTTACTTCTTTAGAGTACAAAATTAATGAATTACAAAAGAAAACCAATAAAATCTTTAAAATGCAAAAAGAAGCACAAAAGCATTCCGAAAAACTATAAATTATAGATTATTTCCCCAGCGATAACCGACGTTAATTGCCGTTTGAATCCTTTCGCCATAACCGACTTCCATAACAAGTTCCAATCCCTTATCAAAAAAGTTTGCGACAAAACCTGTAGTAAAATTCCATGGATTAGAACGCGCTAAAACTGTATTGTATGCAATCTCGTGTCCTCCCACTGCAAATGAACCATTTTGTCCCGCTGGAATGTACTGATACATGCTACCGACAAAAGGTCTTATATTATTAAATTTATAACCTACACGCATCTCTGTTGAAAATGCTTTAATAGGTGTCGCTCCATCACGGAAAACCCATGCCCTATTGATATTAATGCTACTGAAAATATTTTGAAATCCAAAAGCAAAAACTCCCCCAAAAACATAATTGATAGCCGACCACTCAAGCGCCACATCTAGATTACTTTGAGCGAGATTAGGCACCTTTATGTCGGTGATGGGTTGCCCCGACGACGCTCCTATCAGTCCGTACAAATTCAAGAAAGGCAAAACCCATACATCGCCTCTCAAGCTATTTGTTTTAGCGATATTATAAACGGTCACCCTCTCTGTGACACCGCTAGGAATTTCTCTGTCATTTAATTCCACCGTATCCAAAAAAAACTGATTAAATTGTTGAAAGAAAACATAACTCAAACCGTAGGGGCGCGGTAATTCGTGCAACCTATTTTTAGGCACAACATCTTTCAGCAGTGGGAAAATGGATTCCGCTTGTGCTGTAGCGTAGAAAGCGATGTTAAACAGTAATACGAGCATGATTTTTAAAATAAATTTCTTGTTAATAACTACAAACATATAAACCCTTTATCAATGATTAAATTAAGATAGAGTTTAGTCTGTTTTTTGTAAATTACAAATATTAAAGACAATATTAAAATGTTGTTGTTTTTATATAATAAAATACTTATACAAAAGAAGAGGTAATTTATTATGAATGCAATTTATCCTAATTCTTTAGGTATCAGAAACTATTTAGATTTTATTCCTAGCACAAATAACTTAAACTCCAAAGAAGAAATAAAATTATTACAATTAGCCCAAACTGGTGATGAGCAAGCGACTCTCGACTTGATGCAATCACACATGAAGTATATTATCAAAGTCTCGAAGAACTACAAAAACAAAGGCCTTGACCTCGAAGATTTACTCACAGAAGGTTTATTAGGCCTAAGACATGCCATCTTTATTTTTGATTTGAATGCCAAGGTACGCTTCATTAGCTATGCTCTCTGGTGGGTCAAACAATTTATGTTCAAGGCCATTAATACTCACGGTCGACTCATTCGTCTGCCCATGAATAAAGTGTCTACTCTCATGCAAATTCGAAATGCTAATGAAGAGTTGCGAAAAGAAAAAGACTATGTTAACAATGCTATGATTGCAGAAAAATTGAATATGGCGACGAAAGAAGTCGATGATCTTTTATCATATAATAGACCTATTTCACCATTAGAATTTACAGGAAGTGACGACGACGCAGACTATGCCTATGATGTTAAAGATAATAGATATCATCCCACACAGTCTTATGAGAAAAAAGATTTGAAGGAGCAATTGATGGCGTCGGTTAATTCTTTAAGCGAAAAAGAAGCTGATGTGATCAAAGGACGCTATGGTCTTGTTGATGGCAAAAAACAAACCTTGAAGATACTCGCTGATAAATTGTCCTTGTCGATAGAAAGGATCAGACAAATAGAAAACAAGGCCATAAACAAACTCAAGGAGATGCCAGAGCTCGAAGACCTGAAAGATTATATATCATGATTTTGAGTTAACACCTCTTTTCTTACATATTACGACGCTAGACCCATCGCACAAGTTCATTATGAATTTTGTGTGATGGGTTTTTTTATTCTAAAAATGATCATAAAAAAACAATATAATTTCTTGCTATAAATATTGACAACAACAAGCTTTATCAATGACTGAAAAAAAAACATTCTTTTTGCGAAGTACTTCTTGACTTCTTGGTGGTAAAATACAATAATTCAATATATAAAAAGTGGGAAAAAGTGGGGAAAGGTGTTTTTGAAGTTACTTTAATATGAATAAGGCTGTACGTGGTCAATTTGAATGCTCTATAGACGACAAAGGTCGTGTTCTTCTTCCTCTGAAGTTGAAGGAACAACTCGATCTGAGCGAAGATCTGATACTGACCCGTGGCGTGGATGAGTGCTTGTGGTTATTATTGCCCGACGCATGGGAAAATATTCAAAAGACATTAGGAGCTAACACCTCGCGTTTTGATAGAAAAGGTATGATGATACAACGCCGTGTCGTGGGACCTGCAGAAGAATTACAGGTTGATGCAAGCGGCAGAATGAAAATTGCGGGACACTTGAGAAAAGTATCTCGCTTAAATAAAGAATGTTTATTTATTGGCATGGGCGATTTCATTGAAATCTGGAGCCCAGAGGCCTATCAAGAATACGAAGTAGCTCATAGTGGCGATCTCAGTGGTGCTTGGGAGGAATTAGGTCAAGGATAAGAGAGGTAGTTGATGTATAGGCTTTATATATGAATCAGCAGAAACATGTTTCTGTGATGATGAAAGAGGTGCTAAACTGGTTGGCATTGGACAAGGCAAGCACTGAAGCTTCTTTTGTTGATGGTACTCAGGGCGGCGGAGGACATTCACATTCTTTTTTGAGTGTTTATCCTCACCTGAAAGTGTTGGGAGTCGATAGAGACCCCTTTATGCAAGAAAAAGCAAGAAATACCCTAAACGGATTTACGGATAGGACGAGTTTTTTCTTAACATGGTTTGATGATTTTTTTGAAGAAAAAAAAGCAAAGGGTGAATTTTTTGATCGAATTTTATTGGATCTAGGAATTTCTACTTTGCATTATAGTGAAAGTCTCAAAGGCTTCTCTTTTTTAAGAGACGATCCTTTAGATATGAGACTGAATGAGAATGAGCCTGTTTCGGCGGCCACTCTTGTTAATGGGGAAGGGGAAGAAGATTTATGTGATCTTTTTGTGCGTTATGGCGAAGAACGTTTTGCAAAAGAAATAGCGAGAGCTATCTGCAAAAGACGAGAAGAAAAACTCTTTGAGAGTTCTCTAGACTTTGCAGAGGTCGTGCAATCGGCTGTTCCGCTTGTGAATAGAATGGGTTCACTTCATCCTGCGACACGGGTTTTTCAGGCTTTAAGAATTGCTGTCAACAAAGAGTTGTACAGATTAGAGCGAGTTTTACCCTTGGCGCTAGATTGTTTGAAACCGGGCGGTCGTTTGGCTGTTATTTCTTTTCATTCATTGGAAGATAGGTTGGTCAAACATGAATTCAAGCGTCATATGAATGATGGCTCAATTCAGATTTTGACAAAAAAACCTGTCTTGCCTTCGGCTGAAGAAGTTCTGGCAAATCCGCCTTCGCGCAGTGCGAAATTACGTGTTGTTGAAAAAAGGTTTAAGTGACTTTATTCTTAGAAAAAAGTGACGACTATAAAGACGACGCATAGTTGATTTCGATGAAATAACAGAGGTTTTTATACGATGAAAATTTTTTCTAATATAGGAAAGGGCAAGAGTTTTGAAATAAAGCAATTCCTGCCTTTAGGAGCCTTGTTTTGTTTGACGCTGTTGCTCGGTTATACCGTTTGGTTTTCTTGGCGTTATGTCGATCTTAGTCGTGACGTAGAAATGTTGCTCAGGCAACAACAAGGATATTTAGACGTTCAGCGTAAAATGTTAAGAGATATTAGTTTTTTAGAATCTCCTAGCAATCTTGAAAAAGCTGTCGAAGGCAATGACTTAGAGCCTCTTCCCTTAGAAAATATGATTATTTTAGAATTGTACAATTAGATTCTTATATCATTTACTTCCCCCTTAACAGAGATAAATAATGAAGGGATTAAATGAGTAATATTGAAAAAGGTGGGTCATAGGTTTGACAACACATGAGTTATCGCATGGTTTGCAAGCCATCAACGCCCCCCGTTACGATTACAGTTACCAACAATTTTGCATTGATTCCCGACAAATTAGTGCGGGCTGTGTTTTCTTTGCCTTGCAAGGTGAAAGAGTAGACGGACATCAGTTTTGTGCGTCTGTTATTGAACAAGGCGCTCTTGCCGTGGTTGTTTCTCAGCAACGCATGAAGGATGTGAGTTTCTCTACACAGATTACAGCGCTGGCTGAAAAAAACGGCGTTGAATTATTTTACGTAGACGATACCACAAAAAGTTTGGCGAGTTTAGCCAGCTATTACAGACAGAGTTTGGAAAAAACTAAAATCGTGGGCATTACCGGTTCCTTTGGCAAAACAACGACAAAGGAAATTTTGGGTACTTTATTGCGAGCAAAATTTGCGACTTTTGTTTCGCCTGGAAATTTAAATTCATACATAGGTTTGCCCTTAGCAACTTTGCAAATTCCACCAGAGAGTGAAGTTGCGATATTGGAACTGGGCATAGATTTTGTGGGAGAAATGGATTTACTGGTTGATATCGCACAACCCGATGTTATTATTTTGACGAGCGTTGGCTTGTCTCACGCAGAACAATTTGGCGACATTTTTACGATTGCGAGCGAAAAAATAAAAATTTTTAATCAGAATAAAAAGAACGCTACGCTTTATTTTCCCCAACAAACATTGACTTACAACAATGAAAAACGAGAATTAGCATCTTTTATTGATGCAAATAAAAAAGATTGCCGTTGCCATGAAATAGCTTGGCAGTCTATTGAAAATGTTTGCTCGCATGGCTTGCAAGGCACTTCTTTCCTTTTTGAAAAACAAGAATTTCACCTTCCCTTATTGGGGGAAGCGCTTGTGCTTAATACGGTGTTGGCACTTTCTTGCGCACGTGATCTGGGTGTGAGTATTGCTTTATTGCAACAGGCTTTGAGCGATGTTAAATCGGTTGCGGGCAGAGCGCATTTCCTCGCTGGAAAACCTTCGTGGATTGATGACAGCTATAATGCGAGTTTGCAGAGCGTTTTGTCGGGTATAGATTTTATTTCGAGCCTAGCTTACGAAGGTCGCCGTATTTTGATACTGGCAGACATGAAAGAGCTGGGGACATATACAGAAACGGCGCATTTAGAAGTGGCGAAAAAACTGATAGAAAGCAATTTTGATGCCCTGTATCTTTATGGCACAGAAATGCTTGCGGTACAGTCCGTCGTTGCGGCTCAAAAAAAAGTGGATGTCAGGCATTTTGACACAATAGATGATGTAATTGAAACGGTAGAAAATACATTTCTAGATACGGATTTGTACTATGTCAAAGGTGCTTTTAGCACACAAATTTATAAAGTAATAAATCATTTCCACAAGTAGGAAAATAAGGTAGTTTAAATATGTTAGAATGGGTGTCTTCACAGTGGGTGGAGTTAAATGTTTTTCGCTATATCAGTTTTAGAGTAACGATGGCGGCGATATTTTCGCTGGTATTGTCTCTGGTTTTAGGACCATTAGTTATTAAAATAACAACAAGGTGGAAGTTAAATCAGAGTATCAGAGAAGATGGACCCAAAGCGCATTTGCAAAAAACGGGTACGCCAACCATGGGCGGGATTCTTATTATTGGCAGCACCTTGATTTCTGTCTTTTTATGGCAAGATTTTTCCAATCAATATGTGTGGATCTTGATATTTACTATTGTCGGTTTTGGTGCTTTGGGCGCCATAGATGATCTGCTCAAAATAAATCGTAAAAATTCAGACGGCTTGATGGCACGAGTGAAACTGACAGGGCAATTTGTTTTAGCCATTATTATTGCGTGTTGGATTTATGTTATTCAAAGTAATCCTTATGTTTCTGAAATATACATGCCTTTTTACAAATTCCCTATTTTTGATTTGGGTATTTTCTGGATTCCTGTGGCCGTTTTCATTATTGTTGGTGCATCTAATGCGGTCAACTTAACCGATGGTCTTGACGGTTTGGCAAGCTCTTTGCTTCTTATTGCGCTCGGTACTTTTGGTATTGTGGCCTACCTTTCTGGGCACAGTGAATTTGCCTCTTATCTCAACATTCCTTTTCTGAGAAATGCGGGTGAAACGACCATTGTTATCGCCAGTTTATTTGGTGCGTGTCTGGGGTTTTTGTGGTACAATTGCCACCCCGCACGGATAATGATGGGCGACACAGGATCGTTGTCTTTGGGTGCCGCACTGGGAGTTATCGCCTTGCTCATTAAAAGAGAATTGCTCTTGGTTGTGATTGCCGCAGTCTTTATTATTGAAGTTTTATCAGTGATGATACAAGTGATTCATTTCAAAAGAACGGGTAAACGTGTCTTTAAAATGTCACCGATACATCACCATTTTGAACTCCTTGGTTGGGCTGAACCCACCATAGTCACACGTTTTACTATTATTGGAACATTGTTTGCCTTTGTCGCCCTGTTATCATTAAAAGTGCAATAGACTTGAAGCTTTCCCTGTCTTTGATGACAAAAATAACATTATATACAATGAGAAAATGAAAAAAATAACTAAAGTTGAATACGATTTAACCCTCTTAACGCTTATCATTTTGGGTCTAATTGTGCTATTTACGGCTTCATCTTACTATGCTGCCTTGAAACAAGGTTCTATTTTTTATTTTGTTAGAAAGCAAGCTTTTTTATACCTCATTGGTTATACATTTTATTGTCTTTGCGCGCGTGTTTCTTTAGAGAAAATACGCTATTTTACGCCCTTGTTTTTGTTGCTTGCGTTGGTGTTAAATGTCTTGACTTATGTCGATGTTTTTGCCCAAAATATTCGTGGGGCGCAGCGATGGTTAAAAATTGCTGGCGTGTCATTTCAACCGTCCGAAATGATGAAAATAGGCTTAGTTCTTTACTTGGCTCATATCCTAGATTCACGGCAGAGTCATTTTGACAAGTTTGAAAAAAAGCCATGGAAAGCAATGGTTTTGATTGTGATACTTTTAGCCTTGGTTTACGGACAAAATGATTTTTCTTCGACCGCATTTTTAGGAATGATTGTCTTGGTCATGCTTTTTGTAGGACACGTCAAAAAACGTTATTTTGTGATTATGTTAATCACAAGCGTGTTATTAGGAAGTTTGATGATAAGTACTGTGGCTTTCCGTGTGGGACGCCTCGACAGCTATTTGGGCGGTTTGTTTAATACGAGTAGCATTAGCTATCAGCTCAAAGGCGCTTATACGGCTTTAAACGCAGGGTCATTCTGGGGCGTTGGCCTAGGAAACGGGCGAGTAAAAAACGGTGGAATTGCCGTCGCTGAATCAGATTTTATTATCGCCGCCTTTGGCGAAGAATTTGGTTTTATAGGAATCACAGCCTTGATTCTGGTGAATATGATTTTTTGTTACAGATTGACGGCAGCGTTGAAAGAAAAAAATCTTTATTCTTGGTATCTGGGCTTTGGTATCGTGGCAACTTATTTCATGCAGATTCTCATTAATTTGAGCGTTGTTGTGGGTTTAGTTCCCACGACAGGAATACCTTTTCCATTTTTATCCGCAGGTGGAAGTGCCAGCGTGTTATTTTTACTGAGTTTTGGTATTTTGCGCAAAGTATTATTTTCTGATGACATAGAAATAGGACTGCCGTGGCAAGAAAAAACAGTGCAAGCAGAACCGCAAGAACAATTAGAATTTAGCAACGTCGCAAGCAGCGATTAGGATTACAATGCGTCGCTTTGGTGTTAGTCAATATGAATGGATTGTCCGTGTAGGAAAAATTTCATTATTGCTGTTTATACTTACATTGTTAGCCGAAATTGGATCGACTTTATACATTAAAGACAGAGCGATTGTGAGCAAGTTTTTAGTGTCCCGCAATAGTCCTTTTTCGTCGACTCAGGTCTTGAGAAAATTGGGGCTTACGCAAAAAAATTACGTGCTCGGTGAATTGCCGTTGAACGAATTAGCCCGACAATTAAAGTTGGAACCTCAAGTAGAAAGCGTTAAAATAGAATACAGTTTTCCAGACAAATTGATCTTTCGCATCAATCCATCTGAGCCCATAGGAATCTATATTCATTTAGATGAAAACCAGCACGTCAAACCTTTTATTTTTGATAAAGACGGGGTCATTTTTTTGCAAGGAAGCGAAGTCAATAATTGGAATTTCCCCATTTTGAGTGGCGACATTGAAATACAATCTTTTCAACGAGGCCTTTCCTTGCCCGATAGCATTAAACCGCTTATTTCTGATTTAGCAGAGTTAAAAAAAACAAATATTGCACTCTATAATCTTATTTCTGAATTGCAGATAAGATTGGTTGGGGGCGTGTCCATAGAAACAGTTGTGTATCTTAATCAGCAATATTTTCCGTTGATTTTTGATAATCAGATTAATGTTAATCTACTTGAAAAATCCTTGGTAAGCTTGCAGTTTTTTAAGGAAAAAAATATCAAAACGCAGTACCTAGATTTACAGTCTGGACGTGCAAGCTATAAAGGTGAATGAGAAGAATGAAGAATGCTCGTTATGTGATAGTACTCGATCTTAATCTTTTAGAGATTAATGGTGCGCTATTACAAATTGAACCCAAGTCGAGTCTCATCGCATTCGAATCTCTAGAATGGGATGGATTGAAGAAAGGAAGCATTGTTCATCCTGCCAACCTGGAAGACAAGATAGGCATGCTGTTAATGGATCTTGCCCGTAAAGCTGATCTTGTGTCGTCTGTCTCGCATGTTTATATCGCTATTTCAGGCGCAGAATTTGAGTCTATAGATAGAAATATTCAGGGAAAATTATCGCAAGGGGTGAGGTCTTTCACTCACGAAGATGAAAAATCTTTTATAAAACAGGCCATGCTTTTACCCAGTAAAAAACAAATGGAAGCGGTAGATTGTCAGCCTATTAATTATACTTTGGATCTTGAAGAGTTGACCGTTGAATTAGCAGGGCATCAGGCCGAGCAAGTGTTTTTACGAGCCAGTGTGGTGGGCGTTAAGCATCAGCTCGTTTCGCAACTAAAAGCCATGGTCGAAAAATACGATTTTCACTCGTCGGCGATATATTCTGGGGTTCACATGAGCTTATTGGCTGGTTCGAGAGAAGAATGGCGCAATAAAAGCATAGTGAACATAGAAATAGGCATAGATAAAAGCAGCGTTTATCTGACAACTGCTAACAACGAAAGAGTTGTTAAGACTTATGATTTTGGCTTGAAAATAATCTTGCAGTTTCTGGATGTCAATCTTGGAATGGGCCGTGAAGCTGCCATGGATATGCCACAGTCTTTATTCAGTTGTAGCTTTGAAGATGACAAAAAAGATTGGTATCAGTTTGAAGTATTTGAGAATAACAAAAAAATAAATCGCAGTGTCCGTTACGAAAAAATTGCGAGCGCTATTTGCAGTGTCAATAAAACTTTTTTTGCTACTTTAGCAGAAGATTTTGCAGACCATGGCTGGGCTTCTGTCGAAATTGTACTCCTTTCGGGATTGGCTTCTAAGATAAAATTTTTGGATAAATATTATGAATATTTATCGCACTGCAAAAGCTATTATTGTTATCCGTTGATAGGTGTCCGCAAAGAATTTGATGACAGAAGAACTGTGCCTAATGCGCCTCTTTTTGGTCTTTTGATGAAGGCGATGACTGCAGAAAAAACAGTAGAGGACGCAGAGCAAATATTAACAATGGAAAACGTTGGCAGTAGCTTGGTTTCCTTTAAAGATAAAATTAAAAATACATACGATAAAGTAATAAAGAATTTAACATAACTAGGTGGGTTTTATGAGTTTAGATATAGAAAATGTTTCGGGAATACACAATGATACTGTGGTGAAAATCAAAGTTATTGGTGTTGGCGGAGCAGGTAATAATGCTATTAATAGGATACTTTCGCAACGTATTAGCGGTGTTGACTGTATTTCTATTAATACCGATGTACAAGTTTTGAGGCGTTTGCAAGCGGATCAAAAAATTGTCTTGGGCAAGAAGTTGACAAGTGGTCAAGGCGCTGGTGGACGACCCGAAGTGGGTTTACAGGCCGCCGAAGAAAACAAAGAAGAACTGATGGATTTACTCCAAGATGCGGACATGGTGTTCATCATGGCTGGTATGGGTGGCGGAACTGGTACAGGTGCTGCTCCCTATGTCGCTAAAATAGCGCAAGATCTGGGGAAATTGGTTGTGGGCGTTGTCACTTTACCCTTTGATTTTGAAGGCAAAGAGAAAATGAAAAAAGCGCAAGACGGCTTAACGGGTTTACGCAAGCATGTTGATTCTTTGATCATTTTGCGCAACGATAAAATTGCTGATTTGATGGAAGAAGACATTACAATAGACGAAGCTTTTTCTAAAGTTGACAGCGTTTTATATACCAGCGTTTGCTCCGTTTCTGACCTGATTACACAAACAGGTTATATGAATATTGATTTTGCTGATGTGAACATGGTCATGAAAAAACAAGGCAACGCATTGCTCGGCATAGGCACAGCTGAAGGCGAAAATCGCGCTTTAGAAGCCATGAACAAGGCCATCAAACATCCGCTGTTGAGCGACGTTTCCATACAGGGTGCGCAAGGCATTTTGGTGAATGTAACCGGTGGCAATATCAAGATGAACGAATACAAACAAATCATGCGTAGCATCAGTGACTTGAGTGCTGATACCGCCAATATTAAATGCGGTATGGTCGCCAATAACAGCAAAGATAATACATTGTCTGTGACCATTATCGCCACTGGGTTTAAAACATTACAGCAAGAAACTCGCACTGTTGAATCCACCGAAGAATCATCAGATTTTATGAAAATGCGCAATGAATTAGAACACGGTAAAAGTGCCACACCTGCGTTTTCTCCTGCGAATGATTCTTTACGCAACATTGTAAACCTCGATTAGATACAATAAATTTAGTGAAAATTGATGATCAATTACTTCGCCAAGCACTTTTATTTGATTATGGTTTAAGTCAAGAAACCATAGCAATTTACGAGAAAGAATGGCAACGATTTCTGCATTTTCTTGCAGATCATCAAGGGCAAGAGAAGGCAAGTGCCACGGAGCAATTAGATTGCCCAACAAGTGAGAAGTCAACACAGAGTTTAGAACTCACTCAAATTGATAATTTACTTGTTCTTGACTACCTCAATGCGAGGCAGAAAAATGATAATTTGAATGTGAGAAGTTTGGCGAAAGTGTACAGCGCTCTCAACAGAGTTTTCCATTTCTTAGATAAAGAAGAAATAATAGCTAAAAATCCTTTAGATTTACTGAAGAGACCCAGCACAAAAGAACGCAGTTTGCCTACTTTTTTCGCACTAGAAGACGTGGAAAAATTACTAGAAAGCATAGATGTGAGTACGCATTTAGGCTTGCGTGATAGAGCATTATTTGAGCTTATTTACAGTTGTGGCTTGCGCATCAGTGAAACATTGGCGCTTAAATTAAAAGACATAGACTGGAACATGAGTTTGATTCAGGTGATGGGAAAGGGAAGCAAGCAACGGCTTTTACCCTTGGGCGAAGAAGCCTTCACATGGTTAAAACGTTATAGTGAAAATGCACGGTTTTTGTTGATGCAAAAATTGCCCACAGACAAACAACATGATTTTATTTTTGTCAACAGATTGGGTCATCCATTGAGTCGCAAAGGCGCGTGGAAAAATTTTAAAGAACGCAGTTTGGCTCTTGGTTTAGAGGGGAAATTGCATACATTACGACACAGTTTTGCCACGCATTTGTTGCAAAACGGCGCCCCTTTATTGAGCGTACAAAAATTACTGGGGCATGCGGATATTAGTACGACAGAGATTTATACACATTTAGACAAAAGAGATTTGCATGAATCTCATAAACAATTCCATCCTGATCAAAGGGGATAAAAATGAAGTTCCATAAAATTTATTTATGCTTATTTGTGGTCATATTATTGGTAAGTTGCAGACCAAAATATCAGAGAGAACTGGCAAAACAATTGGCAGAATACGAGTATAGCGGCGGGGTCGCAAGTACTGAAGAAATGAAAGAGTTAGAACGCAAAGTTGCTTTTTATGGCGAGGCTGTTAATTATAAGATTTACGCAGATTTAAATGAAATCCATTACATAGAATTACTCGCTATTTTATACTTTCAAAATGGTTTGTACAAAAAAGCAATTGAGAATTTCCAGATCAGCCTCAACGAATTTCCAACCAGTGGAAAAATGCACGCACATATTGCAGAAGCCTATAAGCTCTTAGGAATCAATACCATTGATGAGTACGAAAAAAACAAGCTATTGGTAAAGAGCGAAAAACATTATTTACTCGCCATACAGAATAGACCCGAAGCCAGCGAATATTACAAAGATCTTGTTGTTTTGTACATGGGTTATATGAATAAATACGCAGAGGCTTTACCGCTGACAGATTTGTGGGCGAATTTTACAGAGCAAAAAGATGAAGCAGATTTTGCTAAAGCGCAAGCGTTAAGTGCTTTAGGACGGTTACAAGAAGCAGAGAGTCTTTATGCACAATTGGCGAAATCTGCAAAGAGCAAGATTGATAGAGAAGCGGCAGAAGAAAACCGCACGGCATTGCTTAATAGTGTAAATTAAACAGACTTTCAGGAGTGATCTCTTGAATGAATTTAAACAGCAATTAGCTTTAACCGTAGATAAAATCAAAGGAATTAATAGTCGTGAAAAGTGCTTGCTTGTTGCTTTTTTTCAAGATGAGAAACAATTATTAACGAGCCGTTTAAGTGATGTTGAAATTCATTTACATAAAAACCTTAAGGGCGAGTGGGACATTGAAGAGTGCTATAAAAAATCAGCACAAGAATTAGTTCTTTGCGCACAACACAACGTTGAAGTTGTGCCTATGACGGCGAGGGTTTATCCTACTACCTTAAAAGAAATTCATAAACCGCCCTTTATTTTGTATGTCAAAGGGAAGGGGTTTTATGATCCTTGGCAGAGTTTAGCCATTGTTGGGACACGTAAACCGTCTCACAAGGGTGGTCAAACCAGTTTTCAGTTTGCGCTAGAAGCGAGTTTAAGTGGGTGCCACATTGTTTCTGGTGGTGCTCGGGGTATCGATAGTTTTGCCCATGCTGGTGCTCTGAAAGTATTTAAAGCGACAACGGCTGTGATGGGTTGTGGATTTCAACATTTATTTCCTAAAGAGCAAATCCAGCAAATGTACCAAATATTGGATTATGGCGGTACTTGGGTGAGCGAATATGCACCGTGGGTGAGAGCCCGAAATTATTATTTTCCTTTGCGTAATCGCATTATTGTCGGTTTGACGCGGGGGGTATTGGTCAGCGAAGCGCCGCTTAAATCGGGAGCCATGATTACGGCCTATAATGCGGTGGATGAAGGGCGTGATATTTACATACATAGCAACTTACTGACATCAAAAGAAAACGAAGGGTGCAGGAAATTGCATGAAAATGGAGCCAAGGCGCTCGATAGTTTTGATGATCTAGCTGAAGAGTGGAACAAATACAGTCATCCTTTGCAACAAGGTCGCTTGGATTTTAGTGGCTGGAAAGACAGCACCCCTTTGGTTGAAAGTTTGAAGAAAGAATTAGATCATGAGGTGATCAGGCATAGGGATAGTATTTATGCCTCAGGCCTCCAAAAAGATGAATCAGATTAGCGTAGGAACAAAATCATTAGCCTCATTTCACTCGTTTGCGAGCTTGAAACATTATTACTTAGATTTTCTTAAGCAAATGGAACAAGCTTCTGAGCACACACTGAGAGCTTACGAAAAAGATATAGAGCGATTTGCACAATTTGTATTGCTTGAAAGTGATTGCAACGATTTGGAAATACCCGATTTTGTGCAGGCGTTTTTGTTTGTTGATCAAACGTTAATTCGCCAGTATTTTATGGATAGGTTTGAGCAAGGAAGACAGGCTAGCACGCTGAACAGAGAGCTTGCAAGCGTGAGATCCTTTTATCAGCATTTTGTTGAATTAGGACTGTTAGAAAAAAATCCGACACGCAGTTTTTTAAGCTTTAAGAAAGATTTTAAGATACCTGATTATTTGAGTATAGAAGAATTAGATAAGATTCGTGATATGTTGACAAGGCAAGAAGATGCTTTAGAAATGGCTTTGTTTCAGGTTTTTTATAGCACGGGAATGCGCATTAGCGAAGTCGCAAATTTGCAACGATCACAGATATTTTTAGACGGCACAGAGTTGTGTTGCAAGTCTTCTATTTTGGTTTTAGGCAAAGGCAAAAAACAACGCTGGGTTTTTTTTACCGAAAAAGCACAAGAGGCTTTGTTGAGCTATGAGAAGTGGCGAAGAGCAGAAAAAATAGCCGAAAGCAGCGATGATTTGTGGGTGAGTGAAAAAAATAAGCTTTTAACGACACGAGTTATCTATACTATTGTAAATAGATGGGGCATGTTAGCAGGCGTGCAAAAACGACTTTATCCGCATATGTTGCGACACACCTTTGCCACAGACATATTGAACGCTGGGGCAAATATGAGAAATGTACAGGAGTTTTTAGGGCATAGTTCTATTTCGAGTACACAAATTTATACGCATACGAGTTTGGAAAAATTGCAGGCCGTACACAGAGAATATCATCCTAGAAGTAAAAAGGATAAGGGAAAATATGGAAAATAATATACGAGGCACGACTATTATAGCGGTGCGTAGAAATGGTAAAGTAGTGATGGCTGGTGACGGTCAAGTGACTTTTGGGCAAGCTGTTGTTATGAAAGGTAATGCGCGCAAAGTACGACGTTTATTTAATGACAGTGTGTTGTGTGGTTTTGCAGGAGCGACAGCCGATGCCTTTACTTTGGAAGAACGCTTTGAAGCGAAACTGAAAATGTATCAGGGTGATGTTTTACGAGCAGCCGTTGAACTTGCTAGAGATTGGCGTACAGACAAAATGTTGCGCCGTTTAGAGGCCATGCTTCTTGTCGCTAACGATAAAAAAACCTTGCTCCTTTCTGGAAACGGCGATGTCATTGAACCTGAAAAAGATATTATTGCCATAGGCAGTGGTGGAAATTTTGCCTATTCTGCGGCGTGGGCGTTGTTAGAAAATACCGAATTAGAGGCCAGAGATATTGCGCAGAAATCTTTGGAAATCGCATCCCAAATCTGTGTTTATACGAACGATAATATCATTATAGAAGAATTGAAATAGTAGGTATAAAATGGCTAAAATAAATTTAGATCACATGTTGCCCAAAGGCATTGTTTTAGAACTAGATAAATATATCATTGGTCAAGATGATGCAAAAAAAATGATGGCTTTAGTCATTAGAAATAGAGTGCGACGAGCCAAATTAGATACGGAACTACAGAACGAAGTTTCGCCTAAAAATATTATGATGATAGGTTCTACGGGCGTGGGGAAAACAGAAATTGCCCGCCGACTTTCTAAGCTTTCGGGCGCTCCATTCTTGAAGGTTGAAGCGACAAAATACACAGAAGTGGGCTATGTCGGACGTGATGTCGAATCCATGATCAGAGACCTTATGGCTTTGACAATTAGCATGGTCAAAACCGAAGAAGAAGAAAAAATACGGGAAGAGATTGAGGTTAAAGTTGAAGAACGCCTTCTCGATGCCCTGTTACCTGAAAGTCGAGAAACGAATCAAACAGACGGTTCGAGCGAAATTATTGCGACAATAGATCCTTCCACACGTGAAAAATTCCGCAAAATGTTGCGAGAGGGTAAGTTGGAAGACAGCCCAGTCGATTTAGAAGTGCAACAGAATAAAGCGCCTAAGATAGAAGTTTTGTCTGGGCGACAAATGGAAGATTTAGAGACGCAATTGGGCGGTCTGATGAATATGTTTGGGCAGGAAAAAAAGCGCCGTCGTGTCACTGTTGAAAAAGGACGCAACCTCATTCAATCAGAATTGCTAGAACGTTCTATCGACCAAGAAACCGTTATGGAAAACGCTAAAAACAGAGTCGAAAACATGGGCATCATTTTTATTGATGAGTTCGACAAAATTGCACA
The DNA here is from genome assembly GCA_964425555.1 of uncultured Spirochaetales bacterium. Taxonomy (GTDB): domain Bacteria; phylum Spirochaetota; class Spirochaetia; order SP-2023; family CAYRNA01; genus CAYRNA01. The sequence continues at coordinate 8,713 of CAYRNA010000019.1, read as the reverse complement.
CAGTGCGGACAGCCATAAATCCCAAGATATTTCTAGAGAGGGCGTACAGCGAGATATTTTGCCTATTATAGAAGGCTCTAAGGTCAATACCAAATTTGGGGTGATAGATACAACGCATATTTTGTTTATTGCCGCGGGTGCTTTTAGCATGAGCAAACCCTCTGATCTGATACCAGAATTGCAAGGACGATTTCCATTGCGCGTGGAATTAGAAGACCTGAAAGTGGAAGACTACAAGAATATCTTGCAAGTGCCACAGCATTCTTTGGTGGAGCAATATATTGCACTGATGGCGACAGAAGAGATAGATTTGACCTTTACCGACGACGGTGTGATGCACATTGCAGAACTGGCGTACGAAGTGAATAGTTTGGACGAAAACATAGGAGCGAGACGCTTACACACTTTGCTAGAGCTGGTTGTGCGTGAGATTTCTTATGATGTCGAAAAGTTTGCTGGCACGAAAGTGGTGATAGACAGAGAATACGTTGCGGATAAATTGAGCGATATCAGAGAAAACAGAGATATGCTTCGCTATATTTTATAGTTTTTTTAAGGCAGATTTTGCACCTCCTATATTTTTAGGAGGTATTGTTTTAGCCCTTGATATTTTTTTGCAACAAACTACCTGTATCGATTCGTCGGTAAGCAAAGTGAAAAACATTAATATTTTCACTTTTTTTTGTTAAGAAAATTAAAAAAGTGACGAATGTTTACATATCTACAATATAAAATTGAGATTTGTATAAGGAAAGTGAACATATGTTAGGAATAAGCAGTTTTAATAGATCCGTTGATGTATTACACCGCAGCATGAATGTTGCGTGGATGAGACAAGACGTGTTGGCAAATAACGTTGCTAACTCAGAAACTCCCAACTTTAAACGTTCTGATATTAATTATGAATCCTTTGTGAAAAGAGCGATTGCATCTGAAAAAGAACCTGTGTTTGCAGAAAAATTGACCAGAAAAAATCACCTTGCTATTCACGAGCCTACAGATTACAGAACAATTAAGCCGCGTATTGTTACAGATTATTTATCGACGACAAAAAACAACGGCAACAACGTAGACATAGAAAGTGAAACGACAATGTTACTCAAAAATCAAATGAGTTACGAATTGATGAGTCAAGCGATCAATCACCAGTTTAAAATGATCAAAACCGTTTACGCCTAAAGACGCAATAGAGAGAAGTAATTATGGGAATGTTTCAAGCAATTAATACAGCAAGTTCGGGCTTAACCGTTGACCGCTTAAGGTTAGATGTTATTTCAAATAACATTGCGAATGCAGAAACCACAAGTTCTGAAGAAGGCGGTACGTTTAGACGTAGCAATGTCATCTTGGCGCCTGTGGATCAAAAAACAATATGGAAAAGTCCTTTGACTCCCCGTGCGTTTAACGATGGTGTGGGCACGGGTGTTGAGGCAAAATCTATTGCCTTGGACATGGACAAAGAGCTTAAATACAAGTACATGCCCAGTCATCCCCACGCTGCAAAAAGTGGTCCACACAAAGGCTACGTGGCTTTCCCAAATGTTGATGTGGTGGAAGAGATGGTCGATATGATATCGGCGAGTAGAGCTTACGAAGCAAACAGCGCCATCATAGAAGGTGCAAAAAGCATGTTTCGTAAATCTTTAGAAATAGGTAGATAAAATAAAAACATAATAAGGACGTCATTATGGAAATAAACAATCAACTTGGTGGTGTTTTAAACAGGCATCAAGTTTCAAATGAAAGCATAGATTTAGCGCGGACTAATTCTAAGCATCTAACTGCAGAGGGTTTGAGTGCGCCATTAAATCAAGGCGAAAAATCCTTTGGTGAAATGATGATCTTCGACAGCTTGAAAAATGTCAGTGATGCCGAACAAGAAGCGAGCAACTTGAGTTCTTTGGCAGCCATAGATCCATCGGCGGTGAACAGTGAAGATCTGACAATTGCGATGGCGAAAGCTGAGCTGGGCATAGGTCTTACCAAAGCCATTATTGATAGAGGCATCAAAGCATATCAGGAAATACTGAGCTTCCGTTAATTTAACACACTTTTAAACAGAAAGAGCGAATCGAATATTAATTTGATTCGCTCTTTCTGTTTATAGGAGACCTGCTGAATTTTCAGGTCTGCTCTTTAATAAAAAAATAATTTTTCAACGAGGATAGATATGAATGAAAAAATAAAAGAATTTTTGGCTAAAGGTGTAAGCGCATGGACACGCTGGACAATGCAACAGCGGCTCATTGCAGGCTTTATTGTTGTAGTTGTGATCATGGCTCTGATACTTGTGCCTCAATTTGCAGGACCAAAATCTAGTGCAACTATTTTTTCCGCTCCCATTACGGATGAAGTGAAACTGAGTCAAATTCTATTTAAATTAGATGAAGAAGGTATTAATGCTAGTGCTGATGCAGGTGGTTTGATCCGTGTTGATTCAGAAGCTATGGCAAGACGGGCAAGAGCCTTGCTTTTCCGTGAACAATTGATTCCCAAGGATATGGATCCGTGGGCTATTTTTGACACCGAAAGATGGACGCAGACTGATTTTGACAATGACATTGCCCTGCAAAGAGCGTTGACAGAAAATCTATCACAACACATAGAAGCTCTCGATGATGTCGATCAAGCTCGTGTGACATTGAATATTCCCGAAAAAACATTATTCACCGAACAGCAAGATCCGACAACCGTTTCCATCGTGGTGACCCCCAAACCCAACAGCGATTTGAGCACCAATAGAGCGAAAATTCAGGGTCTTGTCAGCATGGTGCGTTCAGCTATTTCAGGATTGCAGGAAGACAATATCACCATCATAGATAATAATGGTGTCGTCCTCAATAATTTTGAAGGCACGCAAGATTTTGATCGTTTACAAATTGCTTCTCGCATGCTTGATCAAAAAAAGTTGTTAGAAACCAAGTATATCTTCAAAATTAACAACGCCTTACAAACCGTTTATCCAGACAGAATTCAACTGGTGAACATGGACATTGATCTTACTTTTGACAACGACAGAGTCGAGCAACAAGAAATTACTCCTATTGAAATTGTTCCCGATGACCCTACCACTCCTTTTAGCGAGCAAGAAGTTATAGAAAATGTTGTGATTGGCGAACACCAGTTAACAGAGAACTTTACAGGTACAGGTTTTAACCCCGAAGGGCCAGCCGGTCAAGAAGGTCAAACCCCGCCACAGTACAAGGATCTCGGCAATTTAAACGGCCAGTATAACAGAGATGAAGCGACGAAAAACTATGAAATTAACCAAAAAAATACCACTTCTGACAAGACGCCGTACCAAATAAATAAGGTTTCTTTGTCCCTTGTTATTGATGGAGTTTGGACCAAGGATAGAAATCCTAACGGCAGTTTCATCGTTGAGAAAGGCGCCATTCGCAGAACTTATACACCCGTTTCTGCCGCCGATGTTACCAGCATTGAAAGCTTGGTGCAAGACGCTATTAATTATGATATTAGACGAGGAGATTCGGTTACCGTCACAACCTTGCCATTTGATAGAAGCGCTGAGTTTGCCCTAGAAGACGCCGCCTACATCAAAGCCCTTAATCAGCGAAGATTAGCCATTATCTTAAGCCTTACTTTTGCGGGTCTTGTGATCATCTTTATGGTGATTAGAGCCGTTATACTTGAGAGAAAACGACGACAAAGATTAAAAGATGAAGAGTTAATGCGTCAACAAGCATTGGCGAGAGACGAAGCTTTGCGTAATATTAATACAGACCTAGCACCAGATCTTGACTATGAAGTAATGTCTGATGAATTGCTTGAACAAGTTTCGGCATTGGCGAAAGGAAATACTGAAAACGTCGCGAGTTTAGTAAGAACGTGGCTACGAGAAGATAAAAAATAGCTTTATTTAAAACAACATTTTGTTTTTACATGAAAACTGTAAATTATTTATATTGAAAGGGAATACAGAATGGCAGATGCAGAAGCAGAAGCAACACCAGAAGACGCTCGATTAGAAGAAGCGCTGAGCGGAAAAGATAAGGCCGCAATTTTGTTTATTTGTTTAGGTTCAGAACTTGCAGCAGAAATCTTTAAACACTTAGAACCCGATGAAATAGAAGCGATTACGTTTGAAATTGCTCGTATTGAAGTGATAGAACCCGAGGTAAAGGAATCTGTACTACGAGAATTTAAAGAAATGATGATGGCACAGGATTTTATTCTGACCGGTGGTATCCCTTTCGCAAAAGATTTGTTGATACAGGCCTTGGGCGAATCAAAAGCAGAAGAGTTGATCAGCCGATTAACTTCAGCGCAAAAAACACGCCCGTTTGAATTTATACGATCCTTTGATCCAGCGCATTTAATCAACTTTTTGCAACAAGAACATCCCCAGACCATTTCACTGGTTTTGAGTTATATGCCCCCGCAAATGGCCGCAGAAATACTATCTCATTTTACTGGCGATGTCCAAGCCGATATCGCTAAACGTATTGCGACCATGGAAAGGACATCTCCAGAGGTATTGCGTGAAGTAGAACGAGTGCTAGAAAAGAAACTTTCTGCCTTGTCGAGAGAAGGCTTCAGTGAAGCTGGTGGTGTTGAAAGTATCGTTGATATTTTGAACAAAGCCGACAGAACAACAGAGAAGAGTATCTTAGAAAACCTCGAAGAAGACGATCCCGAATTGGCAGAAGAAATCAAGAAACGTATGCTTCTCTTTGAAGACATTGTTATGCTCGATGACGCTTCTATACAAATTGTTTTACGCAATGTCGATCAGGCCGAATTGGGTAAAGCCCTCAAAGGTTGTGAAGATAGTGTGCAAGAAAAAATCTTTAGCAATATGTCGCAACGTGCGGGAACTATGCTCAAAGAAGATATGGAATTTATGGGACCCATACGTAAAAAAGATGTTGAAGAAGTTCAGCAACGTATTGTCGGTGTCATACGTATGTTAGAAGAAAAAGGTGAAATTGTTGTGATTAGAACCAGTGAATCTGAGATGGTAGGGTAGAAAATGAGTGTAAGATATCTGTTTGATTCGTCTCAAGTACGCAATGTCGATAATGTTAAATACCTTTTAAAGGGCTATGATGATGATGTTGTTGAAGAGCTTGAAGAAGAACTTATTTACGACGGCCCTTCTATTGATGAATTAGAAGCCCAAGCCAATGCGTTCAGGCGAAAGTTTGAAGAAGAAAAAAGAGCATTATTGATTGAACAAGAGCATCAACTCGAGCGTCAAAAATATGTTGTCAATGAAGAATTGGATGTGCGTAGAGAAGAGGTTGCGACCGAAGTCGAGAACGCCAGACAAGCATGGCAAGAAGAATATCAGGCAGAGATGGCTCGTTTAGCGGAGCAAAAAGAACACGAGTTGGAAGAACACCGCAAAGTTCTCGAGCAAGAAAAACAGCAATCCCATGACGAAGGCTATGAAAAAGGCAAGGAAGAAGGCATAGCGGTTGTGCTTGAAAATAGCGACGTTGTGATTGACAAATTGCATGAAATCACAGGGCATATTCTCAACAAACGTAAACAGATTTTCGCCGAAATAGAAGGGCAAGTCATAGATTTGCTGTTAGAATCTATTAGGAAAATAGTCAAAACACTGTCACAAAGCGATGAAAAAATTGTCGTCAACAACGTGCTTGTCGCCATCAGAAAAGCCCAAGAAGACGGCGAACTCATTGTCAGACTCAACAGTGCTGATGTTGAAGCCGTGGATAAATTAAAAGAAAAAATCCTTGAAAGGGTGAGCAAAAATCATGTACTCAGCCTCGTTGAAGATCACACCGTCGATAGAGGTGGCTGTATTATAGACACTGATTTTGGCTCAATTGACGCGCGCATTTCCACGCAACTTGCCAACCTCGAACGAGAAATCATGAAGTTAAAGCCCATAGAAAGTAGCGGAGAAAATCTGTAATGAAGCAAGCTCTTTTCTTGAATAAATACAAGCAATCCGTTGCTAGGCTAGAACCCATTAAATATACCGGTAAAATAAAAAAAGTCGGCGCTACATTTTTGCAATCACACGGCCCTTGGTCTGTCTTGGGTGAGGTCTGCGAAATCATTAATCAAAAAAACAAAGGCTATTGGGGCGAAGTTGTTTCCATTGACGAAGACAGAGTCAATATTATGACCTACAACAAAGTCGAAGATATCGCCGTCGGTCACAAAGTGATTGCTCAGGGCGAATCACTCAAAATATTGGTATCCAACGATCTGCTGGGACGAGTGGTCAACTGCTTTGGTCAGCCCATAGATTCTTTGGGTGGAGTCGCTGCTTCAGAAGAATATCGTGTCGACGTTACGCCGCCCAACGCCCTCGAACGAACCCTTATCAAAGAACAAATCAGCACGGGCATCAAAGCCATAGACAGTTTTACGCCTTTGGGCAAAGGTCAACGTGTGGGTATTTTTGCGGGAAGTGGTGTGGGGAAATCCACATTGTTGGGCATGATAGCGCGCAACACAAATGCGGACATTAACGTCATCGCTCTTATTGGTGAAAGGGGCCGTGAGGTCAACGAATTTATCAAAAATGATCTTGGCGAAGAAGGGCTGAAACGCAGTGTACTTGTCGTTGCCACATCAGATGAACCCCCACTCGCTCGTGTCAAAGCCAGTCAAACGGCTACTACTATTGCAGAATATTTTCGTGATCAGGGCAAAGACGTGATGCTGTTGTTTGATTCTGTCACTCGCTTGGCCTTGGCGCAACGGGAGATAGGTTTGTCCATAGGCGAACCCCCCGCAACACGTGGTTTCCCACCTTCGGTTTATTCTTTGCTCCCCAAAATCATGGAGCGAAGCGGAACCGCAAAAGTTGGCAGTATCACGGGATTGTACACCGTTCTCGTCGAAGGCGATGACATGGATGAACCCATTGCCGATACCGTAAGAGGTATTTTAGATGGCCATATTGTGCTAACCCGTGAACTCGCTCACAAGGCTCATTATCCCGCAATAGATGTGTTATCGTCAATTTCACGATTGGAAAAAACCATTCTCAATGAGCAAGAAACAGGTTTGCTCGCTATTTTGCGCCGCTACATGGCCATTTACAAAGACAAGGAAGACCTGATTAATATCGGAGCCTATGAAACAGGAAGCAATGTTGAAATCGATCAAGCGATAGCACTGCATTCTCAACTCAACGAATTTTTGCAACAGCGTGTCACAGAAAACTTTTCACGTGATGATATATGGGAAAAACTCATTGTTCTAACGAAAAATATTCTCATCTCTAGCGAAGAAGGGAATTAATGAAAAAGTTCCATTTTAGCCTAGATTCCTTGCTGCAAATTAGGCAAAGTCGAGAAGATGAAGAAGCAAAGATCTTAGGTCTGGCAACCGCTGATTGTGAAAAAGTGAACATGAGACTCAAGAAAATCAGAGATCTTCAAGCTCAAGCTTGCAACAAAGAAGACGCAATGCAACGTGATTATTTATCGATGTTGCTCAAAGAAGAATTAGTTCTCAAGGTGAAACTGGTAGAGTTAGAAATTGTACGCAAGCAAAAAGAGCGCCTTTATTTAGACGCACGAAAAGACAGAGAAGTGTTGTCTAAACTTCGTGAAAAACGTCAGGGCGAAGAAGAAAAACGGTTTAAGAAAAAAGAAATACAGAATATGGATGATATCATTCAAATGAATTATGGTAGGAAAATATAGATTATGGCTAGCTTAAAAGTAAACGTAGTTAAGATTATTTTTTTAAGTATATTAGTTTTGGCACTCTTATTAGGGGTATTGGTTTGGTTTAATATTCTAGGGTTTATACGTTTGGATAACTTTAGAGATTACGTTCTTTTTGGTAAGAAACAACCCATAGAGACGCTTGTTCAATCGGGCGATCCGTTGTTAGATCTCAGAAATGCGAACAATCAAAATACAATACAACAAAATTTAGACGAATTGACACAAAAAGAAGCTGAATTGGTGCTTCGTCAACAAGAACTTGATGCACTCTCTTTAGAATTAGACCAAAAACAAGCTGATTTGAGCAGTAAAGAAGAGATGCTCCTTAATAAAGAACAAAAATATAATGACAAGGAGTTGAACCTCAGGCAAAATGCTAAATACCTTGAAGGTATGCAACCCCAAAAAGCGGTAGATATTCTCAACGACCTTGATGATTTAGAGGCTGTAGACGTCTTGAGGACGGCGGAAACCTTGGCTCAAGAAGAAGGCCGAGCCTCTTTGGTTGCTTTTTGGTTGTCGCTGATGGACTCTGCTCGTGCCGCTCGAATACAATCAATTATGGCAGACCCCAACCCCTAACAGACACCTCTTGTGTCGATTCCAGGAAATTCAAAATCAAAGTATATCGTGTCATGCGATGTGCTTTGCTCGCAGTCTGATGGCTACTGCAAAAAAAGTGATTTATTACGAATCAAATTATTAAGCTAATTAAAAAAATGACGACTCTTAAACATAGAAATTATCAAAAGATTTTTTAATGTTTTAAATAATCTTATTACTAGGAAGAGTATCATGCCGCTTAATACATTCGTTTCATCAAACGAAAGACCCAAAGATTTTATACAAGGATATAAGAGCTCTCCCACTTCAAGTGCTAACGGCAGTTCGGAGTTTTCGGGGAACTTTCTTTCGTTGTTGAAAGAGCAAAGTAGCTCATCGCAATATACTCCTCAACACGCCTCTTCTAATTATACAAAAACGGATGCACCGCAGAGCAATTCTTACAGTGATCCCTATAATGACCCTTA
>CAYRNA010000018.1:0-33496 GCA_964425555.1 uncultured Spirochaetales bacterium | reverse complement strand
TTGCTGCGGTGAACTTTGATCCTACAGGCACAACCAAGATAGGTAAATATTATTTTAACCATAGTTTTATGATACCTGGCCTTGTGGCCGTTGTCACTGCGACCATAGTGAGTTACACTCTGGCTCATATGATATTTTAGTTTGAGTCACTCCTTTGCATGAGATAAGTGACAAGGGGTGAAGAAAATGTGCCACAGCAGAAGAGGCTCACTCTTGCGTGCTGTGGACAACTGAGATGCCTAGATCTTGGTCAAACAGTCTTCGCCAAAGGCTTTGACCTGTTCGGGTGAGACACCAAAAGCGTCGTGCATGACGAGGGGCTTAAGGAAGTTCATACCACAGAAAGCGGCTGTTTGCTCTAAGGGTCGCAAGAACTCTGCTATGGTGAAATTGTTTGCTCCGCTCTTGGTGTAAGCGTCAGCCTGACCGCCTGTAGAAAGAATCAGTTGCAGGTCTTTGCCTTTGAGCTTGTCGCCCCCTTTGCCATAAGCAAAGCCATAGGCCAGTACATCGTCGCACCATTTTTTTAATAGGGGTGGAGTGGCGTACCACATAATAGGGAACTGCAGTATAATCTTGTCGTGAGTGACAAGGGCCTGTTGCTCTTGGGCAACGTCTATGTTCCAGTCGTTGTACTTGCTATAAAGCTCGTAAGAGGTGTTCACCTTTGCACTAGCGGCAAAAAGTTCTAACCAAGCTTTGTTGATGCGTGAATCCTTAATGTGAGGATGACTCACTATATGTAATATTTTCATACTATCTCTCCTATTTATAATAGGATAAGTATAGCAAGAACAGGGTATAAGTCAATGTATTTTACAGCGATGCACGGGTCACAGCAAGGGGAGGAAATAGCCTCTTTACCTTGGAACACAAGGGAATGAGAGGCACAAGCTTTACTCTATTTTGTCTTCTAGTACAGCTTCTCTTTGTTAAGATATCAACTAAAAAGACGCTTTACTTTAAAGCTAAATTTTTAGGGCGGTTTTACTCTACTATAAGCGGGGCATAAGTTGTATTATAAATATGAGCATAGGCGAAAAGGGTTAGCATGATACAGGAGCATCCTTGCATTTTCACAGGAAAAGGCGAAAGGTGTACGGACGAGGAACTATGGAAACTAAAGTAGAAGAGAGCGCAAGCGAACAAGAGGATCTTAAGATTCTTAAGTCTATTTTTGGCTATACATCCTTTAGGGATAACCAGCAGGATATAGTACGGACTATTGTCAGTGGCAGAGATGTCTTTACGTCCATGCCTACAGGTGGCGGCAAGAGCTTGTGTTATCAGATTCCTAGTCTCATGTTTAGTGGATTGACGGTGGTGATTAGTCCTTTGATTGCACTCATGAAAGATCAGGTCGACGAGGCCGTTTCCAAGGGAATAGCGGCGGCTTACCTTAACAGTAGTCTAGAGCCAGACGAGTTGAGCGCTATCTACTCTCAACTTTATAAGCGAGAGATCAAATTACTGTACATTTCTCCCGAGAGGCTAGCTGTCGAGGGCTACTTAGAACGTTTGGGGGAGTTTGATGTTAACTTCTTCGCCATAGACGAGGCCCATTGTCTTTCACAGTGGGGTCACGACTTTAGACCAGACTACCTTATACTGTCTCGCATACGAGAGACCTACCCTAATGTTCCCATTGGAGCGTTTACAGCGACGGCAACGCAACAGGTGCAAGACGATATCATTAGCATTCTACACTTGAACGACCCCTTTATTGTGCGTGCGTCCTTTGACAGGAAGGAAATTTTTTACAAAGCCGAGCGTAAGACAGATGTGTTAAAGCAGATCACCGACTATGTTCAAGCTCACGGTGATGAAGCGGGCATTGTCTATCGCATTAGCCGTAAGGATGTAGAGAAGACGGCAGAAACGTTGAGGGGCAAGGGTGTAAAGGCTATTCATTATCATGCGGGCCTAAGCAAAGAGGAACGCATACACAATCAGGAAATGTTCAACAACGACGAAGTAAAAGTGATTGTGGCTACCACGGCCTTTGGTATGGGTATCAATAAGAGTAATATCAGGTACGTTCTGCACGGAGACTTGCCCAAGAGTATGGAAGGTTATTACCAAGAGACGGGACGGGCGGGACGAGATGGGTTGGATTCTCACTGCATGCTCTTCTTTGGTACGGGAGATGTGATGAAGCAACAGTACTTCATCGACCAGATGACCAGCTTTAAGGAGCAAGAAAAGGCCAAGGAAAATCTTAACTGCATCGTTCAATTTGCTACCATACATATGTGTAGACGCAAACAGATCCTTGAATATTTTGGTGAATACCATCCAGGAAATTGTCAGAGCTGTGATGTCTGTAACGACGAGACTGTGAAAATAGATTCGTCCGTAGATGCGCAAAAGACTTTGTCGGCCATAGTCCGCACCAATGAACGCTTTGGTATTAATCATATTATTGATGTGATATGGGGTGCGAACACAGAGAAGATTAGAAGCAAGAACCATCATACGCTGAAGACTTTTGGTGTGGGTAAGAGCAAGAGTAAGCAGTGGTGGCGTGCGGTGATCAACGAGTTGATTGGTCAGCAGGTCATCTATGCCGACAGTGAACGCTTTAACGCTCTGCGTATGACGAGCGTAGCAAAGAAAATATTGGTAGGAGAAGTACCCTTTTTCGTTGCCCAAGCTTCGGCGGATGCATCTACGGATGCCACGTCGGGAACTAAGACTAAGGCGGTAATGAGTGCGGCGGTTGATAGGTCTTTACTGCAAAAGCTGAAAGAGGTACGCAAGCAGATAGCTCACGACAACAAGATTCCCCCTTATATTATTTTTTCTGACAAGACTCTTATAGAAATGGCTTCGGTACAGCCCGTGACAGACACACAGTTCCTTGCTATTTCGGGTGTAGGAGAGAAGAAGTTGGAAGTCTACGGTGAGGTCTTTATCACGGCCATCAAAGAATATGTTGACGGAGACGAGGACACCACGCTCTAGCCTAAGTCCTTAAGTTAAATGTGGGCACGAGTCTGTTTTCAACAAAATCCTTTACTATTGGTATCAACTTTCTATATTTTTTGTTAGAATATCATTATTATTAGTGATAGTTGTCGTACAATAATGATAGGAGTTTGAAGTATGAGTGGTAGTTTACAGGTTTATCTATTTTTAGTTTTAATGAACGTCGCATGTGGTTTCGTTATGAGCAAGGGCTACATCGAAGAAAAATTTCCTGCATTAAGCTCCCTCTTGAACATACTTTCTTCGCAGGTTGGTCGCATAGTATTGGCCGTAGGTGGCATACTCGTGGGGCTTATAGGCTTATTCTCGTTTCATCTTAACCAGATCATCTTTATTGCGGACATGCTACCATCTTTCTCTGTGATCATTGCAGGTCTGTTCATTGCCCTGCCTCTCGCTCCAGACAAGATGAAGAGTTCACGTTTTTATACTGTCATGTCAGGTATAGCAAGTCGCCACGAAACAGTTATTGGTATGACTGTGATAGCACTGGGTGTGACTCACATTATCTTCCCAAGAATAGTTTTTCTCTAGGAAGCCTACTTACAAAAAGATACGGGTTAGGACACTAGCCTTGTATGCTTGTCTAGCGACCTAATCTCGATTGTAACGAGCAGACAGCTTTGCTTTTATAAGAGCTTTTCTCGCTACGCAATACCAAAGTACTTTCTATTCTTATTCAATCTCGTTTATTTTATTATTAACTTCTATAAACCATCTCACAGTAACTGTCAAATATTCAAATAAACGCTTGATCATGATACTTTCTACAGAATAGATCACGGATTGTTTTTTCTGTACCGAACTAATTAATCTTGCTTGTTGTAAGCGATTGAGGTTTTGAGAAACAGCAGGTTGTGAACGCCCTAAAGCATGGTGTAATTGTCCCACATTAAGTTTATGATAATAAAGCATAAATAATATCATCGCACGATCAAAATTTGAAAGAAGTCCATATAAACGTGCATTTGCAACAAAAATAGCATTATTGCCTACGTTTTGATGCATCTCTTTAAGATTTTCTAACATGACGTCTCTAGAAATCTCAGTAGTTATAAGAGATGCTAAATCATTAATACCGGCTATATTGTCATACTGACGAATGTACTTCATGAAATCAACAACACGAGCTGACTTCAGACTATAATAATTGATTCTGTTTTTTCTTACTTGAACAAGACCTGCTAAACGTAATCGTCCAAGATAAATTGCAAGAGCAGGCTGGGTAAATCCTGTCACATATTCCATTTCCTTGATATTCATTTCTGCCAAAGAAAGACAGTATACCAGAGACAAACGTCTTACATTAGATAAACTTTTGGCAACATTTATCCAATAACCTTTGTCAGCGAAATCCTCTGAGCGCCAATTCTCAACGATTTCTTTAAAAATGGCGATAATCTCTTGTTCTTTATTCTTCAATTTGTCCATACATATACCTTATTCTTTATTCTTTCTATTTAAGAGCGAACTTCTCCTACCCAACTTTTATTCAAAAAATTAAAATTGTCTAAAAAAGCATCTCCTTTCTTTAAAATTCGTGATGATACTCCAAATAATTTCTGATCTGGGTCTACTAAATAAACGACAAATCCTTGCCTATTACGCAAATACGGTACTTGCATGGGATCAAAATATTGATAATTGAAAGACCCTCCTGGATCTTTCAATCTCCAAAAATGAGATCTTGATGCAGTTGTGAATGGTTTTGCAACAATAATAGGATAATCTTGTAAATCCTTCAAATACAACTTTTGTTGATTTGCAAAAGGAGATAAATCATCAAAAATTAAAAGCAAAGACCACGTATTTGATTGCTCTTGTGTTAAATGATAATCATTTAAATAATATTCTTCGTCTAAAAGAACAAAGCCATCACCGATAATACGTTCTAAAATATCATCAAAATAAACCTCTGCATTTAAATGTATCAGAATCGCAAGAAAAAAACATACAAATATACTTTTTTTAAACATCGGTCTTAAGGTAAGCAAAGTAAATGAAATTATTCTCTGAATCATTATAAACAAGTTCTGCTTCCGCATAAGGCATATTTACAATGTTGTGATTGGCATCATAAAACTCGCTTGCCAGACCACTCTGATACAAAAAAGTATTGAGCATTCTCCAGTCAAACCACTGCCAATGCGTCTTGTCTGCCTGACTAAAATCGGGGTAAAAAATACGATTATAATCTTCTACGACAAGTCGTATTAAATTTTGCTTTGCAAACTTACTTTGAGGGAGTTTTTTTGCGATGCGGAACACGACAACAACCTGATTGTCATCAGAAACTTCTTGGCTCACATAAAATGTTTTCACGGGAGCATTGCTCGAAGGAGCCACGGTATCTGTGATAATGGCTGTGTATTGCCCATCTTGAGGCCCGCTGCTTTCGCTAAGCTCCATGTCTGCAGAAAGCGAATTTCCTTCAAGAAGAGCTTTTGCATTATCTTCGGGACTCTCTGTAAAGTAAATATTAGGCTCAGTAATACTATTGCGAACCAAACGAAAACCCGTGCCAACATTCGCTTCAAATTCCTCAGTCAAAATAGAGCCATTTGAAGTATCGTTGAGAGCTCTCGCTTCTTCTAAAAAACTACCGCCGTAAACCATCACCGATACAAGCGAAAAATCATCTTTAACATTGTTGATAGTGACTTCGCTGACATTGCCACTCATATCAAATAGATTGAGCTCATTGGGCATTTGTTGACCGACCGTTTGTAATGTCGGAGGCGATTTATCACCTTGAAACCATGCCACGTCCGTCGCCGTATCACTTCCAGCAAACTGCGTATTTTGTGTGTATTGCCCTCCGTGGGCAGCCCAAAGCCATTCTTCTGTCGTTGGCAAACGATAACCATTGGCCTGCCAATTAATAGTAATGGTGTCCGTACTCACGTCAGAATACACTGGCTCTAAATTACGCAATTGGCTTAAGAGATTGGCATAAAGAAACATTTCTTTTAAGCTGATAAAGGCAACAGGCTTAGCACCACCAATCACTTCAAATGCTTCTGGCGAAAATTCAATTTCTTGTCCATTGCTTAAAATAGTGGCGGGGAAATTTTCGGGCAAATAACCCATGACGCTTTCAAACTCTTGCTGTGAGACTTCATAAGGTGCAATATAAAAACTTGTATTCGGTTTTTCCCCTTGCACGAAGACAAAATCATCGAAATCGTTGGTCGGACTCACATCGTCTTCACCAATCTTCAAGCTAGGAACATCAATAATCAGTTCCTCGGCGATTATTTCATTGTTTGACGAATTTTGCGCAAACAATAAAGGTGTCCATAACACCACAAATAATGAGTAACTTATCCCAAATAACCACGCTGTTTTTTTCATTCACTCGCCAATAAAATTTCTTTAATTACTGCTGGAGTAATTTTTTGAGTTTCGCCCACAATCATTTTTCGTTCTTTAAAACGCTCTGAAATTTTATTAGCCGCCTCAACAGCATCAATACCGTGTTCGCTCAATTTGGTTTTCACACCCAAGCTACGGAAAAAGTTTTCTGTAGCCAAAATAACATTATCAATCGCTACTTCAGGATTACGTGTATCAAGGTGATGAACTTGGCTAGCATATTGTAGCAAGGCATTATACTTTTCTTTGCGCATAGCATTGAGTAAACGAGGAAGCACAATCGCAAGTGAAACACCATGATCAACGCCATAAAAAGCGGTAAGTTCATGCCCTATCATGTGCGAAGACCAGTCTTGAACCACGCCAAGACCAATCACTTTATTTAAGGCCATTGTCGCAGTCCACATCATATTACTGCGCAATTCATAGTTGTTAGGGTCTTGCATAAGAGGCTGGGCAATTTCATGCAAAGTCTGCAAAATGCTCTGTGAAAATCGATTTTGCAAAGGAGTATAAGGCCCATCGCACAAATATTGCTCTAGTACATGAACATAAGTATCCAAAAGGCCGTTTACCGTTTGTCGTTCAGGCAAAGAATAGGTTGTTTCGGGATCGAGAATAGAAAATACGGGAAAACTATGCAGAGAGGAAAACGCTTGTTTTTCTTCTATCTCTTTGCGCGAAATGACAGAATTACCGTTCATCTCACTTCCCGTCGCAGGTAAAGTCAGCACTGAAGCAACAGGCAAGCTTTCACTCACATTGCCACCAGATTCAAGGAGTATGCTCCAAGGATTTTCCTGATGGAAGTATGCTGCTCCTATAAATTTCCCCGCATCCAAAACCGATCCGCCACCTACAGCAAGAATAAAATCCAAGCCTTCTTTCTTGACAACATCTAAAGCTTTCAGGCATGTTTCGTATTGAGGATTAGCCTCTATGCCAGAAAATTCCACCCACGTATGATTACTTAGGGCTTGAGAAACTTGTTCGAAAACTCCATTTTTCTTAATTGATCCTCCACCTGTGAGAACAAGAACCTTACTCTTGGGTGCTATTTCTTTACTCAACCCAGCTATTGTTCCTTTACCAAAAATCAATTTAGTAGGATTTTGAAAAACAAAATTATTCATAACAACCTCTCTCCTTTTTTTTACTTAACTTTACGAGAAAACTTCATCGCCCTATAGCGTTTTCTCATGAGATGTAATACAATTAACATGTATGCGACAATACAATGAATTTTTTTCATTTTCAATACGCATTCTATACGAGATTAATTTCTTAATAATAATCAAAGGTGCATAAAAAGTGAACTGTTTTATCCTGAAAAAGCATGACAATATTGAAGGGAATATTATTTCTTGGCATAAAAATGATGCACGCTATCAACACTTTACCCAAATATTAAAGGGGCAGGTCGGCTCATCTTATAAAGCCTGCTACCATAAACAACCCATGGGCAGCATATTTTGCACACAAATAGACGAACAAAATGCCACCTTTACTTATCACGAAGGAGAGGGAACGCAGCTGTCGCCAACCTACCCCATCAAACTTTTCATAGGAGTCACAAGACCTCCCACAAGCGAAAGATTAATTCGAGATCTCAGCGCAATAGGCATTGAGTCTCTGACGTTTTTTGCTTGTAGCTTGAGTGAAAAGTCTTATCTGCAGAGCAAAATATGGCAAGCAGAAAATATACAACGTAACATTGAACTAGGGATGCAGCAAGGAGGCACTAGTTTCCCGCTTCAAGTTTCCCTCATCCATTCATTCCACGATTTAAACACTCACCTCGCTCAAAGCTCAGGCGAAAACTATCTCCTCGACCAGCAACTCACCCAAGCGAGCTATTCCCTCAAGCAAGTGCTACACACAATCACTGCCCAACGCACAACAAATATAGTCATAGGCCCAGAGCGTGGTCTCAGCGAAAAAGAACACGCTTCGCTGGGCGATTCTTGTCATAAAATCTATATGGGAAACCGCATTTTACGCACAGAAAACATTGCCACAGCCATTAGTATCGCACTCGTATCTTCACTCAACGAAACTCAAAGCCGTGATTGATTTTTTAAGGATACAGCGAAAAAGATAAAATTCTCTTGACTATCATTTCTTTTTTGGTAATAATCGTGTTGACGGACTTCCCTTTTTTTTAGTTATGAATAGGAAAGTCATCTTTTAATAATATTGATTTCGTATTAAGTAAAACGACTTATTTTGAAAGAAAAATGAAATCAGAACAATACGGGAGATTTGCTGTGCCTTGTGGACGTAAACGAAAACGAAAAAAAATTGCAACACATAAAAGAAAGAAAAAATTAAGAAAAAATCGTCATAAGAAAAAATAGATTTGACAACTTTATAAGCGTTGCAATAAAAGAACCGAGGAGCATTAGAATCCATGGCTATAATGAATAAAGCTAAAGGCAAAATGATAAGACAATTGGGTGTCAATATTTTCGCCAATCCTAAATACGATAAACTCTTAAAGAAAAAACCTCATGGCCCAGGCAAACAAAAAGGTTTGAAAATAAGAAAAAAAATAAGTGAATACGGTACTCAGCTGTCAGAGAAACAAAAAGTTCGTTTCGCTTATGGCCTGCGTGAACGTCAGTTCTACTCCATCTATCTTAAGGCTAAAAACATGCCAGGACAGACGGGTGACAACATGATGATCTTGCTTGAAAGACGTTTAGACAATGTCGTATATCGTCTTGGAATGGCAAGTACAAGAGCTCAAGCACGTCAGATGGTTAGCCATGGACACTTTCATCTTAATGACAAGAAAGCTTCCATTGCTTCTATGCTTGTCAAACCCAATGATGTTATTTCGGTAAGAGATAAAGACGCTAGTCGTACTCTAATCAGATCTATCTTAGCAGCAAAAAACAGTACCTTGGCTGAATGGTTGAGTATTGATGAAGATGCCTTAAAAGGGAAAATCGAAAGAAATCCTTATAGAGCGGACATCACTAGCCCTGCGAACGAACACCTCATTGTTGAGTTTTATTCACGTTAAAGTTCTTAACTTTACCTCAATATAAATTCATAATAATATCTCCATAAAGATTGAAGTAAAAAACAGCCTTTATGGAGATAAAAATATTTATTATCGCTAAAAGGCTTGCATTTTGCCCTTTTATCTTATATATTTAGACCTTATGAGAAACATTAGAGAAAATTTAAGAGAAAGAAATATTAGCCTGCCAACAATCCGTAGATTCCCCGCTTATTTGCGTTTATTACGTAAGATGTATAATGCGGGTAATACTATTGTATCTGGCAATACCATCGCCAACGTACTAGGCATAGAGCCCATCCTTGTGAGAAAGGATCTGACCTCGACTGGAATAGTTGGTAAGCCTCGTGTGGGTTATAACACACAAGAGCTCATAGATGGCATAGAATCCACACTCCATTGGAATAAGAAACACAAAGCCGTTGCTATTGGCGCAGGTCATTTAGCTTCAGCACTCATTTCTTACTCCGAGTTAAAATCACATGGCATTGAAATCCTTGCGGCCTTTGACGTCGATGACACTAAAGTCGGTCAAACGATCAAAGGGATTCCTATTCAGCACATTGATGGCTTGGTAGGATTTTGCCTGACAAACAACATACAGATTGCCTTATTATGCACCCCTGAAACGGCTGTAGTTGAAATAGAATCACATTTACAAGGTACAAACATTAAAGGTGTATGGAATTTCACTTCTTTTATGTTAGAACCTTCTAACGATTACACTGTCGTTAATGAAGATCTATCATCAGGCTTTGCCATACTTTCCTCGCAAATGTAATATAATAAAATCGCTACACACTGTGTAGTCTCCATTCAAAAGACTTTCTACTTATGTAGAAGGTCTTTTTCGTTTGTACTTGCGTTGTAGCCGAAATGAATAATTGCTTCAAGTGCTAGTATTGAAAATCATTATCATAGAAGAAATCCATAGACAATTGAATTTCTATACCTTTCAACCAATTATTATTTTTGTACACATTGGAGAGATCCAAGCCCACACTCGTATAGATCACTGAATTCTTAATAGCATCAAGGAAGATTTTAAAATCACTTCCCACGCCTATAAATAAATTATCTGAAAAAGAGATATTTTCTACAGGTTGATACCCTATATCCACAAAAGGTTCCATCTGCAAAGTCATTTTACCTCTGTAACGTATAAGATTGAAGGCCGCCGACGTATTCAAAAAAAACACACTCTTATTAGCTAAAAATGAATCAGGAACCCCCCTCAAGAAAAACCCTAAGCCATTGACAGTGTCAGAAGGAGAAATAAGAGTCCCTACTCTATAATTAGGATTAAAGCCTCCCCATGAAAAATACTGTATCCAGTCACCATACCACTGTAACTCCAGATCGTTGTGATTTTCTCCTGTCACATCACCATAAGATCTATATACAACGGTATTCTTTAAGGTTGCTTTATGGCCACGATAAAAGACATCCTCTCTATCAAGTCGTCCCAGAGTCACACCGTTAACGATAGGTAATCTAAAATGATTTTTATCAGAAGAGGAAGGGCTACCCAACAGTTCTTCTTTCTTGTCATAATAGCCCCAATAATATTGCGGCGTCACTGAAAAAATATAGCGAAACTTCGGTGTAAATAAAAACTCTGTACCAACAGCTAAAGCAATATTAGAATAAAACAAATCACTTTTGATCGTAAGATCGGGATTCACGATTAAGTCTTCTTGATAAGTATAGATAAGACTCAGATCCCAATAATTTTGCTCTATCCGTATTTTTTCAAATTCCGTTTCAAAATCAAAGAAAGAAATATATTGAGCATTATCACCCGTCAATAAAGGCGAGGTCGTAGGGTAAGGACTCACCGGTTGGTAAAAGAAAGAAGACTTACTCTTGTTGTTAAAAAGATTTCCTGCGATATTATACCAGCTCGAAAATAAACCGAGACCAATACCTCTATTGCTGTCAAAATTAGGATACGCAAGAAAAAAGAAGCTATCTGCTTGCTCAAGAAGCCAGGTAACATCAACCCTCACTTCTTCGGCATCTTCTGCTAAAATCGTCACTCTATAAGCCACCGAATCAAACGCAAGCGCATTCAGTAATTCACTCTTCTGGTCATCTAGGTATGTGTAAAAATCATCTACTCCACTGAAAGACATGCCTGTTTGTAGATTCAATCTTTTCTGGACATCATCTAAATCTGTAGAACCATCATTCTCAACTTGCCACGTCGCAATGAATATTTTTTTTGTACTTGTAATTCGCTCTACTTCAGCTCCGTAAATCAAGTTAAAAGAGAGGAAAAAAATACATAGAAGCAAGGGATATTTTAGCATATCCTGAGCCTATCCCGCAAATAATACTGGATTTTTTACAACTTGCATTGTATTTCTGCGCATAATCAAAGGAGGATTAGGTCTATCAAGCTGAAACTTTAAGTAGCTAGATTTAAACAATTGACCCGATTTCGTATAAAAAAAGAGATCCAAATCTATCATATTATTATTTCTTAAATAGCTTCTCCAATTGGGAAAATCATTCAATTTAATCCAAATGGGCTGATTCTCTTCGTCGGCGAGTCGTTGACTAGCGAATAAGTGACCGCTCGCTGCTTCCACGCCGTAGCCCTCTTTATTTGAAAGAAGAGAATCTCTGGGAACAATACTATAACTCGTAACATCTTGCCTTAACTTACTCTGTGTCAGCAAAAAGATTTCAGGCCCTGTAAAAATGACGACTGGCAAGCCCCCATTCTTCTTATTATGAGACACGACAAGAAAATAGATCTGACCCGTATTATCAAAGAGATACATATGGTAGTAAACAAGATCTTTTTTGAGATAATTTTTCCAGTTTGCAGGTTGTCTAAACTTGATGGTATAAGGTTTTATCTTATCAGGAGCTATTCCCTTGTCAAAATCCTTTTTCACGAGAGGAATGCTATAACCCTCTAAATACTCATCATAGCTGTCTCTTGGAGTCATCATATAGCTTGCAAGAATAATATTTTTAGAGCCATTAATTATACTAAAACCCGCATCTTTTTTTCTAGTCTGGCTTTCAAGAGAAAACTGCATCAGAATAAAAAATAGAACAAAGAGACATCTATACATAGGGTTCATTATACCTAAAACAATAAATATTCATATCTATAACACGCAATGAACATGAAACTTATCCCACAAAGACGGCGATAATCACAATTAATTCCATTCTAATATTTTATCTAAAAATTGTTTTACTTTTTCATTTTGAGGATTTTCAAAAACCTGTTTGTTACTGCCGTGTTCTAAAACCTGAGACTCACCAATGAAACAAACGTGATCACACGCTGACTGTGCAAAACCCATTTGATGCGTGACGACAATCATCTCTTTATTGTCTAGTTGAAGTTCGTGAATGACATCCAAGGTTTCCGCGGTCAACTCGGGATCCAAAGAAGATGTGGGTTCATCAAAAAGAAAAAACTCAGGTTCACACGCTAGCGCTCGTACAATGGCGACACGTTGTTGTTGTCCACCAGAAAGTTGAGCGGGGATTTTCTTCATAGAATCTTCTAAACGAAAGCGAGATAATAGCTCAAATGCTTTCATTTTGGCGTCTTTTTCTTTAATACCCTGCACATGAACAAGGGGTAAAATAACGTTTTCCAGCGCCGTCAAATGAGGAAATAGGTTATCACTTTGAAAAACGACCGCTATTTTCTTGCGATAATTTATTAGCGCATCGTCGTTGCCCAAATCTACGTGCTTTCCATTGATAGAAATATCGCCAGAATCAATCTTTTCCAAACCAGCCAGTATACGCAACAAAGTACTTTTTCCACCACCTGATGGTCCAATAATCGCCAACGATTTAAAATTTTCTATTTCAAGAGAAATGGAATTTAAAACAGTTTTACTTCCATACGATTTGCTTAAATTTTTTACACTAAGATTCATAATAATATTTCTTCTCTAATCTTTTTGACAAAAGCGATATTGGGCCTGTTAAGCACAGGTAAGCAAAACCCATAAGAAAATAAACTTCAAAGCTCGCAAAGGTGAGCGCAGAAACCTGAAAAGATTCATTGTAAAACTCAGAAATGCCAACCACGGACAACAAAGAGGTGTCTTTGATGATGGAAGCGGCTTGACCAGCAAATGCAGGCAAAAGTCCTCGTATAACTTGTGGTATAATGATGAGCCTATAAATTTGAGCGTGCTTTAAGCCTATCGCTTCGGCCGTCATCAGTTGTTTCTGACTGATATTATCAATCGCGGCCCGTATGAGTTCCGATAGATACGCACTGGAAAAAAAGGCCACAATAATAGCGCCAGCGATCAGACCATTGCGTATTCCAAAAGCCGTTCCGACCATGTAGTAAAAAAACACAACCTGTACGATCAGCGGCGTTCCTCTTATCGTTTCAATGTATAATCGATTCAAATAACGAAAAAGATAAATCCGAGAATAGTACATCATCACACTAACAAGGGAAATAATGAGCGTGAAAAAAATAGCGACAATACCAATTAATAAGGTAAAACCAAATCCTTTGAGGAACTTGATTCTGTAAGTCCAAAGGACATCAAACTGATAATTGTAACTAATGCGATTTAGAATAAAAACAAAAAATAAAAATAATAGAACTATGATAATAAAGAAATTAACCAGAGGAACTGCTAAGGGTAATTTTTCATCTTTTTCTAGACCAAGGTTTTTTCCTGGTCTCCTTAATAAATTCATACGAATAACAGCTCTCTTTTTTGTACGCTAGCAGTACAAAATATTTTTATGTCTCTCGATATTCATAGAGTCCATCTCCATGAATATCATATAAAACTTATTCTTTTCTACTTAAAGATAAAAGGAAGATCTAATTCTGTAAATTCTTCTTTTTCTTTGCTTAAATATTTTTCAACGATAGGATCGAAGCCATGCTCTGCAATGAATTCATCCAATGCAACCGCTACTTGTTGTTGCAATTCCGTGTTATTTTTATTAAAACCTATTGCGATAGGAGCTTCCGAATTAGGGATGCTTTTTAATGTAGTTTTGGTTTCGTTGGGATATTGTTGCCACGCTTTGAGTATGGCCAACAAATCGTAAACGAAGGCATCGGAGCGTCCTTGTACGACTTCTAAGATAGCGACAGAAGTTTGATCAACTACCTTTAACTGAGCCAATGGATAAAGCGTGCTCGCCAAAGTATGAGCGATTGTTCCG
This sequence comes from uncultured Spirochaetales bacterium, assembly GCA_964425555.1. Taxonomy (GTDB): domain Bacteria; phylum Spirochaetota; class Spirochaetia; order SP-2023; family CAYRNA01; genus CAYRNA01. The sequence goes on along the minus strand of CAYRNA010000018.1, from coordinate 18,921 downwards.
CTTTTTACAGCAAGAGTCACATCAGGTGAATTGAGGTCTGACACATCATTAATATCTGTATCAATTCCCGCAAGATAAGTTAAATTAAACTCACCGTATGGCTTTGAAAAATCTATTTGCTTGGCACGTTCTTCTGTACTAGACATAGAACTAATAATCATATCTATTTGATTAGATTGCAACGCAGGAATCAATCCCGAAAATCGTATATTTACTATTTTTATTTTCCTATCAAGCTTTTTACCCAAGGCTTCGGCGAAATCAACACTAATCCCTATAGGATTCCCTTCTTCGTCTGTTGTTTCAAATGGTGGGAATTCTAATTCCATACCAACGACTATCGTTGTAGCATCTTGGCCGCCACAGCTTACTAATATAAATACTAAAAGTATTAAACTTCTTATCAAAATCACTTAAGACTCCTATTGATATAATTTGATATAATGATTATTTGTTCTCTCGAGAAATCGACAGATATCTAAACATCATAGTTTTAAGCGCAATAGAAGTCAAGCACACTTGCTTGAGTGCAACTCGTATTCATTTCAGCCCTGACTACACAATATTACTTTACTTCGTTAATACCCCAGTCATAATCATACTTAAAATTCGCTTGAGAATCGGAGGCTGTCAATGGTGCGTCAAGATATTTATTTAAATGATTTACAACGCCCTGTTTATTATTGCCAAAATCTTCTTTAAACCATTTGTAAATAGAAGAAAGCACATAATTTTTTCCGTCCTTTTTTATCGCTCGAGATGAGTTAATATAATTGCGAGCGCCACTATCCAGCATTTTGTTCAAATTGTTCGCCGTATAGGCAACCGACGCAAGATTAGGACAACTAATGCTGGCACAATTAACGGCGTAATGCGTACGCGCATCTTTCCAGATAGGTCTTAATATATCGTGTTCTATGTTATCGAGAGTCAGCACAGTCCCTTCCACTTTGGCCAATTCTAAGCTCCATGGCCCTGATTTGAGTACGCTGCTTTTAATCTTTTTAATACTCGTTACAGGGTAATTATCCAGTATAACTTGAACCGTGACACTGTTGTATAAATTAATCCAATACGCCATTTGGGCATCTTTATTATATTGACTGATTTTAACGGATTCCAGCGATTTAATATAACTGTCCAGCTTAACCTTGTCGGTGCCACTGACCTTTTTATAATTCACTAAATTGATGGTAGATTTTTCAGGTCCGAAAGAACTCGGCACGATATATTTTTGTAAGAATTCATTCCACGCACTATGATCGATAGTGGCTGAAGAACTCGGGTTTGACACGCTAAATTGCTGTTTAAAGTTTTGCGCAAACAATGTTGTGCTCAGCATAAAAATAACGCTCAAAAATATCAGCGAACGCATTGATTTTGTAAATTTCATAGAAGAATATCCTGCTCTTTTAAATAATTTGCCCCATAAGGCTTGGTATATTAGTATAATCTATAATTGAATGTTAGCAAATACAAAACTCAAATTCCCCGCCTCTCTTTTAAAAATTATTGAAAAAGTTCAACAACAGGGCTACCAAATTTACCCCGTGGGCGGTTGCATTAGAGACATGTGCCTCGGCAAAGAAGCCTATGATTTTGATTTAACGACGGACGCTACTCCCCAACAAATACAAAGCATTTTCCCCAGAAGAACCATTGCAACAGGCATTAAACACGGCACGGTTTCTGTCATCGCTTCCAAAAAAGAAGTTTACGAAATCACCACTTTTAGAGCAGACGGCGCTTACGAAAACCACAGACATCCCACCACTGTGAGTTTTAGTACAGACCTGTATTCTGATCTCACTCGCCGTGACTTCACTATCAACGCCCTCGTTTACGATATAGCCACGGACAAAATAATAGACCATTTTGACGGTTTGACCGACTTGCAAAACCAACTTATCCGAACCATAGGCAAGGCAGAAGACCGCTTTACCGAAGACGCGCTACGCATATTAAGAGCCTGCCGTTTCTCTGCCCAACTCGACTTCCAGCTCCATCCCGACGCCATCACGGCCATGACAACACTCGCGCCTTTGCTGAAAAATCTGTCTCGAGAACGCATACACAAAGAATTCGTCAAAGCACTCACGGGTATTAATCCGCAGCGTATGTTCATGCTTTTTGAGCAATGTCAGCTTGCACCTTATGTTATGCCCGAGCAATGGAAACAGAGCCCATATATTCAGGCAAACGGCGAAATTCTCTGCTCGCCAGAATTGGACTCAGAAAGTAAAACCGCTTTTTTAGTTCTAGGAACGCCTGAACAAACTCTCAAAAAATGGCTCAAATGGTTGTGTTTCAGCAATAAATCGAGCAAACTTATTTTGTTGTATCACGCCCTGCTCAACTGCAATCTCACCGACTTACTCGTCTCGACACGGGATATAGATTTATGGCGAAAAGATGAGAGCATGCACGCTTGGCGAAAAATTTTGCAGACCATCAAACCCAGCGAAACGCTTTTACAATGGAATGCACTTTTCGCATTGTGGCACCTACAATACCCCCATCATTCTGCAAAACTCAACATCCTCAAAACGCAATGCACCGCCAATCTTCCTCCCCTGTCAATCAAAGATCTTGCCATTGACGGCAACGTACTGATGTCACACTTTAAGTTTACAAGTGGCAAAGAACTGGGAACAACATTGCAGTTCTTATTAGAAAAAGTTATCGAAAACCCTGCGTTGAACACGACTGAAACCCTCGTAAACCTTTCAAAGGAAGCTTAGGTGTCATTTTACATCAATCCCAAAGAATGCGTCAACTGCCTCTTGTGCGAAACAATTTGTCCCGTAGATGCCATCAAAGAACTGGATTGTGTCCGCTGGATAGACCCCGAGATTTGCACCAATTGCAATTTATGCCCCGAGGTCTGCCCCTCTGACTGCATTTTTGATGAAGACAAAAAACCGCAACCTCAATGGATTTTGAAATGGCACAAAAGTTCGACATAACAAAAGATGTAGCGAAGAAACGCGCCGCAATTTTACAGGACATCCGTGAGTTTTTCACCACACACCACGACTACACAGAGGTACAAACGCCCTTGCTTGCGAAAAGCCTCATTCCCGAAAGCAGCATAGCCTTTTTCTCGACAATGCTGGATTCGCCCTACAGGGATTCGCAGCAATTATACCTTGTTCCTTCTCCCGAAATATATATGAAACAATTACTCGCCCAAGGCTGGGGAAACATTTTTCAGATCACCCCTTCTTTTCGTAACTCGGAGCAACAAGGCAAGATACACCACAATGAATTTACCATGCTCGAATGGTACGAAGTCGACATCGACGCCAAGACCAACCAACAGCGTTGTCTCGACCTGCTCAATTATCTTGCTCAAGGAAGATGTGAGCTAGGCAAAGTGCATTACTTGACTGTAAATGAAGCTTTTTTACGGTGGGTGGGAGTCGATTACAGTCTGCATTACGATGACGTTTTGAGCTTTGGGCTTGCGATGAAAGCACAAGGTTACAATGTCGATGAAGACGATTCGTGGGAAACGCTTTTTCACAAAGGTATGATCAATGCTGTCGAGCCCGCACTACAAAGCATGGACTTGGTTTTTTTATCTGATTATCCTGGATGCATAGCAACCACCGCAAAAAAAAGTGCGGACGGGCTCAGCTACGAACGCTGGGAACTCTACGCCAAAGGTATAGAACTGGCAAATTGCTATACAGAAGCCACAGAATATCAAGAACTGGCAACTTACTTTGACAAAGAAACTCGCAATGCAACAAAAACTCACCCCCAGATGCACGCAGTCGACGCTGACCTCCCCGCCATTTTTGCACAAATGCCACATTGTTCGGGCGTGGCAATGGGAATTGACCGTTTAGTCATGTACTTATTGAGCCTGCCATCAATCAATTATCAGGCCCTTTCCACCTTATAATCCAAGTTTTTTTGCATACATGTGACTAATGTTCTTCATTTAAAAATTAACCTATCAAAGTTATAATCTAAACGCTTGAATAAAATGTTGAAATTCATAAAAATAGATACTAGAATGACAACTGGAATTTCCTATCGACATAGAATGCTCAAAAGTGCTGTTGTACTGCATATTTCTGCAGTTATACTTGCGTGGGCTTCTGCTTATTTTTTTAGATTCACCCTTACAGGAACGCATTCCCCAGCCGTCGCACGAGAATTTCTATTTTATCTGCCGTTGCTTATTTTCGTCAACGTCTTTTTCCACCAGAGAAAAGCGTGTTACAACATCAGTAATTTTTCGCCGTGGCACAAAAAAGTCACCAACTGGATCAGCAGTTCTTCTCGCAGTTTCGTCATTTTTATTTGTATTTATTTTTACACCAATCGCACGCCTATTACACGCTTGGGTTTATTGTATTTTATCACCAGCCTTGTCATTTATGAAATTATCGTTCTCACCATAGTTTCGCATAGAGAAAGGATGTACCATAAAAGCAACGAGCACAAACAGCGCTTACTCTTTATTGGAAACGGCAAACAGCTCGAAGATTTCATTAAATCCGTCATCAAAAATTCTCACAATGTATCCATCATGGGCTGGTTTAATCCCGACCAAGAACAAATCCCTCTTTTGCAAAAATACAATATACCCTCTCTTGATCTTGCGCAAGAGCAGTTTCCTGATTTTGTTGCAGAACAAAAAATTACGCACATTTTTATTGGCTTCAAAGGCGACAAAAATGAAATCAGTACTTACAGCGAATTATTTTCCGCCACCTATTGTGACATCTACATTTTGCCTATTTTACGCTCGACAATCTTGGGATACTCGGTAGAAGACATATTGCACTCCCCCGCCATTTTGCTGAACGCCTCTCGCACTTCGACTACTATGCTTTTTACAAAACGCCTTATAGATATTGTGGGAAGCATTGTAGGGCTTATCTTATTTTCGCCCATCTTTCTTATTTTGGGCATACTCGTCAAGCTCAGTTCTCCCGGTAAAATTTTTTATGGGCAAGAGCGAATTACGCTCAATAACAGACCGTTTATAATGTGGAAATTTCGTTCCATGGCCTCCAATGCAGAAACGAAGACGGGCGCTGTTTGGGCAACAAAACAAGATACTCGTGTCACGCCGCTCGGACGCTTTATGCGTTCAACCTCTCTTGATGAAATTCCGCAATTTTGGAATGTCTTGAAAGGCGATTTGAGCCTCGTTGGCCCACGTCCTGAAAGGCCTGTTTTTGTGGAGCAATTTAAGCAAGAAATTCCTGGTTACGGCATCAGACACAGAATGAAAGCGGGAATAACGGGCTGGGCTCAGATAAATGGCCTGCGAGGAGACACCAGCATAGTCAAGCGTAGCGCTTATGACAATCAATATGTTCGCAACTGGACTATTTTGTGGGATCTGCGTATCATATTGCTAACCTTCGTACACGGATTTCTTAACGACAACGCTTATTAAAGGCAACAACTAAAGGCAATACAGACTATGATAGAACTAATATTAAAAGTAATCTTCGGTGATAAAACCAAGCGAGATCTAAAAAAGATACAGCCTGTTGTTCGCAAAATCAATGAACTGGAATCTTGGGCTCAGGGCTTAAATGACGCTGAATTTCCTGCAATAACGCAAACATTTAAACAGCGTCACCAAGAGGGCGAAAGTCTCGACGCCCTCCTCCCCGAAGTTTTTGCGCTAGCGAGAGAAGCCGCCTTGCGAGTACTAGGCGAAAGACCTTACGACGTGCAATTGATGGGAAGCATTGCCCTCCATAGGGGTAATATTGCCGAGATGAAAACGGGTGAAGGAAAAACGCTGACGAGTGTCGCCCCCGCCTACCTCAATGCTCTAGCGGGCAAAGGCGTGCACATAGTCACAGTCAATGATTATTTGGCGGAACGTGATGCCAAGCAAATGGGTAAAGTGCATAATTTCCTCGGTTTGGAAGTGGGCGTAATCTTATCTAGCATGGACGTTCCTCAACGCCAAAAAGAATACCAAAAAGATATCACTTACATCACCAACAATGAATTGGGCTTTGATTACCTCAGAGACAATATGTGTTGGAGTCTCAGCAAAAAATCACAACGCAAACATTTTTACTGCATCATAGATGAGATAGACTCCATACTTATTGACGAAGCGCGAACTCCCCTCATCATTTCTGGTGTCACCGACGAAGACGTCAGCAAGTACAAGGCTGCGAATAAAATTGTTCAGCATTTACGAGAATGTGAAAAAGACAAAACCACAGGCGACTACCCCAAGTTTGACCCTTTTAGTAACGAACAGCCCGACGGCGATTATATGCTGAATGAAAAAAACAAGCATATCAATTTTACCAACGAAGGTATTAACTCCATTGAACGCAGCCTGCAAAACTACAAAATCATCCACGGTTCTCTTTATGATGGCGATAACTTTGAGATGCTGCATTATGTCACACAGGCCCTCAAAGCTCACTACCTTTTTCATTGCGACGTCGACTATGTGAAGCAAGATAAAAAGGTTGAGATCGTCGACGAACATACGGGACGTGTCCTCAGCGGTAGGCGTTATTCTGACGGATTGCATCAGGCCATTGAAGCCAAAGAAAATATCAAGATTGCTCAACGTAGTCGCACCGTTGCCACCATTACTTTCCAAAACTTTTTTTTGATGTACGACAAAGTTTCAGGGATGACGGGAACGGCAGCAACAGAAGCAAAAGAATTCTCGAAAATCTACAACCTCGATGTCATAGAAATTCCTACAAACGAACCCATTGCCCGTGTTGACGACAATGATATTATTTATCTCACAGAGGCGCAAAAAGTCAAAGTCATCGCCCAACGAGTCAAAGAACTGCAAATAAAAGGTCAGCCCGTACTCGTCGGTACAATTTCTGTCGAAAAATCGGAAAAATTATCTCATGCCCTTAATAAAATAGGTGTTCCTCACGAGATACTCAATGCAAAAAACCACCACAGAGAAGCTCATATTATTGAACAGGCCGGTGCCAAAGGTTCCGTCACCATCGCCACAAACATGGCTGGTCGTGGTACAGACATTAAGCTAGGTGGAAATTACCTCGGCGAATACGATAGACTCATCACCGAAGAAATGAGCGAAGAAGAAAAGCAAAAGCTCGAAGCCAGCCTCAAGGCAAAATGGCAACAGGCAAACCGTGAGGTCATAGACCTTGGCGGTCTCTATGTTATCGGTACAGAAAGGCACGAATCGAGACGTATAGACAACCAATTACGTGGTCGATCGGGACGTCAAGGCGACCCCGGTTATACACAATTCTTTGTTTCTTTGGACGACGACCTTATGCGTCTTTTCGGTGGTGCCAACCTCAAGCGTAATATGATGCGTTTTGGCATGAAAGAAGAAGACGAATTGCAAAGTCGCATTGTCAGCAAACGCCTAGAAGGTGCGCAACAAAAAGTAGAAACGCGTAACTACGAAATCCGTAAACACTTGCTCGATTATGACGATGTACTCAACAAACAACGTAGCTATATTTATCAGATGCGTAACGATATTTTAGCCAATGAAAACATACTCAGCGAAATACAAGACATTGGTCAAGAATTTGTTGACGTACTCTTTCAAGATTACCAGAATGATAGACGCTCCTTGTCCGAAAAAGACAGCACGGCTAAACTTTTCACCCGTTTGCAAAGTAATTTTGCCTACCTAGACAAAAATCAGGGCATACAAAAACCCAGCTCTATGGAAGCCTTGGAAGAGTCTGTGCGAGAGTGGCTCAAGCAAGACCTAGAAATGAAAGCCGACATCATTAGCCCCAAAGAATTTAACGACTTTATCCGCTACGAATATATACGACTCATCGACAGTTCTTGGCAAGATCACCTTGAAGGCCTCGAAGCCCTCCGAGAAGCTGTATCATTGCGTTCGTATGCTCAAAAAAACCCCTTGGTAGAATACAAAAATGAAGGCTTTGAGATCTTTGAAAATATGCGTGAAGACCTGCGAGTCAATATAGGTAAGCGCATTTTCAAAATACACATTGCCCCTGAAACCTTGCAACGCACGCACGTCAATACAAGTCTGGCAAATGCCACAACAAAACATGAAAACGTCAGTGGTATCACCAACTTTAATCAATCTCGCTCGCCTAAACCCACACAAGATGGAAGTAAGATAGAAAAAGTACAAATTAAGCACGACACACCAAAAACAGGACGCAACGACCCATGCCCTTGTGGTAGTGGCAAAAAATACAAGCGGTGTCACGGCTCATAAAAATCAACCTTTTTACAGCCAAAATATTTATTTTTTATAGAGATTATTTTATAATACAGTAGCAAGAAAATATGAATTTCGAGGAGAAATTTTAGTGATCAGAATAGAAAATATGAGCAAATATTACGGTGATTTTTGTGCCGTTGAAAATTTAAACTTAGAAATTCCAGATGGTCAAATTTTAGGATTATTAGGACCTAATGGTGCTGGAAAATCTACTACTTTACGCATTATAACGGGATACTTGCAGGCAAGCTCTGGCAAGGTCTATGTCAATGGCGTCGATATTGCGGAAAACCCTGTTGCGGGTAAAACCTTTATCGGTTATTTGCCCGAATCATCTTCCTTGTATGCCGACATGCTTGTTTATGACTACCTTGATTTTATCGCTGATATGCGAGGATTAAATCCAACAGAAAAACAAACTCGCATACAAGAGCTTTGCAATCTGTGTTCTTTGCAAGAAGTAATGCACAAAAAAATTGCGTTTCTTTCTAAAGGTTACAAACAAAGAGTTGGCTTGGCCATGGCCATGATGAGCGATCCCGACGTACTCATTCTCGACGAACCGACCAGTGGACTCGATCCCAACCAAATTATTGAAATACGTTCTATCATCAAGGAAATTGGTCGTCGAAAAACGGTTATTTTCTCGACACACATCCTCTCTGAAGCAGAGGCAACGTGTGACAGAATAGTCATTGTTAATGCGGGGAAAATTGTTGCTGATGGAGACGTGAGTTCGCTCATTTCACAGCAGGAAAAAAGCTTCAATGTCATACTCCATTTAAACAAAGAAACGGGTGACATTTCTTCTTTAATCAAAGAAATCGCTTCTGTTGTTTCAGTTGATTTTGAAATGATGCCTGAATACGGTGAATTTAAAATTAAAGCATCAGAAGATGTACGCAAAGAAGTGACGAAACTGTGCATGAATAAGGATTGGGATTTGCTCGCCATTCACACAGAAAATCAGTCTTTAGAAAATGTCTTTACAGAGCTCACAAATGAAGGAAATTCTAATGAAAGCTAGTATAAAATCGATTATGAGACGTGAATTTTTATCCTATTTTGTCTCTCCCATCGCCTATATTTTTATTGGCGTATTTGCCGCCTTTGTAGGAAGTTTCTTTTTCAAAGATTACTTTTTATACCAAACCGTCAGCATGGGAAACTTTTTTGGTAACATTCCTTTGGCCTTGGGTTTTGTGATACCGGCAATTACAATGAAAAGTTTTTCTGAAGAATTTAGAAGTGGATCTTACGAAATTCTCAAAACATTGCCCCTGCGTTCTCAAGAAATTGTCTTGGGGAAATTCTTAGGGAATGCACTTTTTGGTCTCTGTTTATTTGTGCCGACATTCTTTTATCCCATCAGCATTTCTTTCACAGGAGAACTCGCTGCAGGCCCTGTTATCGGAGGTTACATTGCGAGTGCTTTCTTAGTCTTTCAATTTACCGCTTTGGGTATTTTTGCTTCGGCAATCACCAAAAACCAGATTGTAGGCTATATTATAGGACTCGCCATCACCCTACCCCTTGCCATCCTTAATCAATTGTTGCCTCTTTTGCCCACTTTCCTACAAGGTTTCGTCGGTTACATTAGCGTAGGGTCTCATTTTGATGCCATTGTTCGTGGAGTTCTCGATTTTCGTGATATACTCTATTTTTGCGTCATGACCCTATTAGGACTCACTCTCACTTATTTTGTAATAGAAAAATAGGAAAAAGCCCATGTTTAACAAAATGAATTCTTTAAAATTAAGTAATTATAGTAAAATCATTCTGTACGCTATTCTCATCATCCTTGGAATTTTTATTTTCCAAAAGATACCGCTGCGCTTGGATCTTACGCCAACACGTTATTTTACTCTATCAAGTGCGAGTGTTGATACCGTAAAAAACTTGCAAGAGCCTCTTTCTATCAATGTCTTTCTATCGAAAAGCATTCCTAGCCCTCAAACGTCACTCGCAAGAGATGTCAGAGGAATTTTGCAGTCTTATAGTCAAAAAGCGGGCAAAAACTTTAACTATAATATTTATCTCATAGATGAAGATGGTAGTGGCGAAACAAAAACAGGCACTTCCATAGCCAGTTTGGCCAATTCTTATGGCATTGCTCCCATTCAAGTACAAACTTTTGATGCCACGCAAGCCACCGCAACAAGCGTCTACATGGGTTTGGTCATAGAATACCTCAACCAAAAAGAAATCATCCCCAATTTGGCTCAAGTTCAAGGCTTAAATTATGAGAATGAAATCACCACCATCATCAACAAAATGACAAGAATCAATGACGCTTATTTGTCCCTCGATTCAAAGATACAACTTCAAGTTATTTACTCTCCAGAGCTACAGAACATCGTTCCAGAATTGGGAACTCTCCAACAAGATTTCAATACTGTGATTGGAAACTTAAACAGAGATAGTTTTAATGCTTACGAAGCAAAACTCGTTAATCTTGCGGCACAAACAGGTGATCTCGTTGATCCCGCAGCTTTAGGTTTAGCCGCGTTGAACAACAACCAAGACAGCGAAAACCCTTTTTATTATGGTCTCACTGTAAGCTATGGAGGTAAGACTGAAAGCCTCAACCTCATCCAAGACACTCTCTTTGGGGTACAACTCCTTCCTTTATCTGAGCAAGTCGCAGATTCAATTCAAGCACTTTCTGAGACATTGATAGGCGTAAATACCACCATAGGTTACGTCAGTAGCAATGGAACCTTGCCTCGCTACCCTGCCCAATTTGGACAACAAAATACACCCAGCCTTTCAAATTATACCAACCTCCTTTCCGAAAACTATACAGTAGAATCGCTGGATCTGGATTCCTCTATACCTGAAAATATGAACACCATGATTATTGCGGGACCGACGGAAGAATTTAATGATTGGGAATTATACCAAATCGATCAGTACCTTATGCAGGGCAAGAAACTCCTTGTTTTTTACAACACCTATAACGAGCAACAGAACGGAAATCAATTTCAACAGAGTCCTCCCACCTACACCGCCAACCACACAAAGCTAGAAGATTTGCTGAGCCACTATGGTTTTAACATAGACTTTAGTTATGTTATGGACGAAAAATCTGCACGCTATCAGTCTCAACAACCTGATGGCAATTTCCTTGATTTTCCATGGTATCCTGCACCTAAATTGGGTCGTAAACAGATTAACGGTGACATAGCTTTTCTCAAAGATATTCCTGGATTAATTCTTCAAAACGTGAGTCCCATCACAGTCAATGAAGGTCTTGACGCACAATATCTTTTCAAATCGTCCGATAAAGCATGGAAAATAGCCGATGACATCAACCTCTATAATCCACAGTCTATTTTCCCTGTGTCTGCAGATGAACAGGAAGTTTTTGATCTTGGGTATTTATATGAAGGTAAACTCAACAGCTATTTTGCAGGTAAAGATATTCCTATCAAACCCGCAAGTGATGAAGAAAAAGATGACAAGGCCTTTACTGGCATAGATCTCAATCAAGGCGAAGAAATTAAACCCTTCCTCGCTTCGACAGAAAATGCTGGTCTCGTTGTTATCCCGTCGACCATGTTTGTAACGAATAATTTCATTGACCAGAATGCGCAGTCAGGCAATGCCATCGCTGCTCTGGGTCTTGTCGACAGCCTTTCAGGCCGAGAAGACTTTGCCGTAATGCGTGCAAAAGGTCAAGCTTTTTCTCTCATAGAAGATGACATTACCAATAAAAAAGCTTCGCTCATTAAAAGCTTAAATATATTTGGTGTTCCAGCTTTAATCTTAATACTAGGTCTAGCGATGATTATCGTACTCAAAAAACGACAGCTCAAAATTGCTGCTATTTATAACAGGAGAACATTATGAAAATCGGTAAATTTACTCTTTCAAAAGAAATTTTAATTGTCCTTGCTCTCATTATTGTTGGTGGAGCTTATCTTTTCTACCAAAATACTACGGCTAATAGTAACACAAATTTTACATTCCCCTCATTGACAAAAGTAGAATCTACTGAAATAGACAAGATAGAAATTGCAACAACTACATTTAATGCAACTCTTATCAAGGACGCAGATATATGGACAATCTCTGAGATTGACAGACAAGCGGATGAGAGAAAAATGGATGCCATGCTTAAAAGTCTCTCCAGCTTCACTTTTAACAAAGTTACATCGAATCAGAAAGAGCGCTTGGCGTCACGATTTGGTTTAGACGATACGGCAATAGAAGTGAAAGCTTACCAAGGAGATGCCTTATTGCGAGATCTTATTTTGGGAATAAACAACCCCAATTCCTACCTTGAAGCCTATTTGACCTTCCCTAATGACACAGCAGTCTATAGCGTAGAAGGCATACACCAGGATAATTTCCCCCTTGATTTTGCTGCATTAAGAAGTACTCAAATCTTAAAATTTAAGCAAGAAAAAGTATCCAGTCTCAGCTTTAAAACAGATGATAAAGAAGATGCTATCATGATCAAAAAACAAGGTGAGAGCTGGACAATAGATGGTCAAAACAATGCGTTATCTCAAGCTCTTGGTGCAACTATCAGTAGTATCAGTTCACTTCATGCGTCAACATTTTTGGACACAACAGGAACCCTGCAAGATCCCGCTATTATTGTGACAATCAATGAGCAAGATGGTCAGAGTCATACCTTGAGTTTATACGAAGACAGTACAGATGACGAAACTACTATTTACGGTCAAAGTAGCATGAGCAAAGATGATTTTGAACTCAGCCAAGCAATTTTTACAAGGCTATGGGATGCAATTCATACGCCTATAGAAACCCCTAATGACGATGAGCAAGAGGAATAAATAATAGAATAAAATCAATCTTTTTAATTTTGCTTGATATTTTAATCACAATTTACGATATACATATAAAACCACGTGTAATTTATTAAATACAAGGATGAAAATTACTGTGATAACAATAGACTTGGATGTAGAATTCATTGTTTAGATGAGTAGAGTTATTCTATTTAAAAACTGAAACCTAAAATCCTGGTACTTAAAAGTTTAATATGGGGAGAAACCATGACATATAAATTGATTAAATTTACCTTTGCATTCATTCTATTGATGCTCTTTTCATTTAATTTAAACGCTCAACAACGACAACAGCAGGGACAAGGACAACAAAAACAGGGTCAAGGGCAAGCTCAACGACAAGGGCAAGCTCAACGACAGGGGCAAGCTCAGCGACAAGGGCAAGCTCAACGACAGGGGCAAGCTCAACGACAAGGGCAAGCTCAACGAAAACAGCAGCAAACTCCTCCAGCGGCAGAAGCAAAACCAGCCCCAGAGGTGACAAAGGAAGAAGGCGTAGAGAACATCCCTGAAGTTCCTCCCAATACATTTTTAGACAAAGAAATCACCGCAGTAAGCATGATCACTCATAATCATAAAAAAAATGCTATTTATTTTGACTTAGGAGCATTAACGAACAGCATTAGTGTCTCCCCGACACAATTTAATACTCTTAGTACTGATTATAGCCGTCTTGCAATAGCCCTAGGATATGAGCGTGCTCTTGGTAATTTTAACATCATGCTTAAACCGCAAGCAATTGTTAACCTTTTCCTAGGTGGGATTGAATATATGGGTGCTGGTCTAGGTCTATTTTATCACTTTAATTCTTATGGTGGTCTAGGTGATTTCTATGTTGGTGCCGTTTTTGAAGCGATGCTTCCACAAGGGAACCCCCTCCTTGTCCGAAATGGGAATCCTGTTCAAGGAGTATTAGGCTATGGTGCGAGTCTTGATTTTGGCTATAACTTCATTTTTGCCAACAATCTATTCCTCAAGCCATCATTGAGTATACAATTTGAGCAAACAATGTTTAACCTCGTTAACCGCCTAGACAATCTCGTTATCAAACAAGTTTCTGGACAAACAGATATTATCATAGGTGTAAAAGCTGGTTTAGATATAGGATTTGCATTCTAGTATAAAACTTAAACCAAAGCAATCAAACATTGCCTTTATATAAAGGCAATGTTTTTTTTGTTTAAATCTTATTCCAACGTTTTGTTGATGCAAGATGATTTAAATACTGCCAACAAAGGGACAAAGAAGGTAAATTGAGACATTCATCGGGTGAATGTAGATTTTCATTCTGTGGTCCAAAAGAGATAGCTTGTAAGTGTGGCATTTTCTCTAACAAGAACCCACATTCCAATCCACCATGCGTTGCACTCAGTACGATTTCTTGCTGAAATAACTCTTGGTAACTTTCTTTTATAATATCATTTAAGGGAGAATCCAGTCTTACAACCCAACTAGGATAGCCAGATACTGTTTCCAAATCAATACCCGCAATATTACAATAAGCACTTATTCTCTCATTGAGGTAAGTCAATTGACTAGGTTCTGAGCTTCTCAAAGACATTTTAATTTTTGCGTCCGTAACTCCATTCTCTAGCACTAAATTAGAGATGTTGGCAGACGTTTCACTTAAGTCCTCAAATTCTAACGATTTTCTTAACTGATCATTAGGCAGAACCGTAACACTCTGGAAAAATAGCAGTGCGTCTTGCTCTGATATTACTTTTTGCCCCGAGACATCAACTGACTCTGACATTGTAATTTTAATATTAGGATCACTCAATTTATATTCATTGTTGATAAGCTTTTCAAAGTTTGCAATACATTTTTGCGCTTGCTTGACATCACTTTCTGCAAGAAAAAAATGAACAGCACTTGATCGAGGAATAGCATTAGGTGCGCTACCACCTTCGATAGAAATAACTTCTATTTCATTGTCCAAGTGAGCTTGTAGATCTAAGTATGTTCTCGCCAATAATATATTACTATTAGCTCTATTCAAGTTGATATCTTGACCAGAATGTCCACCTTTAAGACCACTTACAGAGATTGAAAAGGCACGATTATTCTTAGCTTTTCGCCATTCAACAGGCAGATTTAAAATAAGTTTATTACCACCCGCACAACCCACTATAAATTGATCAAAACCACCATCAAGATTAATGAGGTACTTGCCCTGAAATAATTCAGGTTCAACATTGCCCGCTCCTGACATCGTTTTTTCTTCATCAACGGTAAAAAGCAATTCCAATGCGGGATGATTTTCGTTCATTTCCGCCAAAGTCAGAGCAAGCGCCACGCCTATGCCATTGTCCGCACCCAATGTTGTTCCATCGGCCCGTAACCAATCGCCATCGTAAATCAATTTGATGCCATCTTTAGAAAAATCATGATTCGAGCTTGCCACTTTTTCCGCAACCATATCCACATGCGATTGTAATATCAGTGTGGGCGACGATTCGTAACCAGCAGAGGCAGGCACATAAACCACCAAATTGCCTTTTTTATCTTGCACCGCTTTCCAACCATTACTCGAGCAACGTTCTTTTAACGCAGCTTGCACTTCTGCTTCGTTATAGGTTGCCCGAGGAAACTGCGACAACCACTCAAATCGCTCTAATACGTCTTTTCTGTCAATATTCATAAAATATTCCTTTTTGCTTCATTATCTTTTGCTATAATCATCATTTAAAGAGAGTTTAAATAGCCTATTGTTCTTTCAATATTCTCATTTAACTCTTCACGCCGTGCCTTTTCTTTCGCTAAAATATCAGCGGGGGCTTTGGCGACAAAATTCTCATTACTCAATTTCTTCTCAATCTTTTCTTTCTCTGTCTTACTTTTTGCCAGAGAATTGCTGAGTCTAACCCTTTCTTGCTCGATATCTATACTATCTTTGATATAAATATAAAACTCAAAACTTTTTCCTGCATTACCAAGGGCTTCCGCACTCAGTTTTTCTCGTTCAAAAGATTCTGGGCGTGTAATGACCACTTCGGTATTTGTCAAACGGGCGATCAAACTTTGCTCTTGCTGAAAATAGTCCAACAAGACGCTATCTTCTGCTGTAATTTCCATCTTAAAATTAAGTTTAGGCGAAAGATCAAAGTCGCTTCTGCACGTTCGTAAAAGCTGAACAAGCTCTTGCAATTGTCCAAACAAGGCCGCTTGTACGGGTTGGTGGCGCTCTTCTCTGACTTTAGGATAACGTTGGTTAATCAATAGGCCGTTTTTACCGCCCGATAAAATCTGATAAATCTCTTCTGTCAACAGTGGCATAAAAGGATGCAATAGCGTCAAACTTTCCTTGAGTAAGTTGGCGAGCAAGCTGACACTGCGTTTTTTTTCCGCCTCGTCACCCGACAAAGATGACTTAACGCACTCCACATACCAGTCACAAAAATCATTCCAGAAAAAGCTGTAAACATGCTTGGCTGCCTCATCGAAACGATACGATCTAAAGGCATTTTCAACCGCTTTTACGGTTTCATTAAACCTATAATAAATCCATTGATCGAGCACTGTCAGTGATTCTTGTTTCACATCAACAATCAAATTTTCATCAAAATTGAGCAACAGATAGCGCGACGCATTCCACACTTTATTACAAAACTTAGAGCCCAACTTGAACAAGCTCTTGTCCAGCATAATATCTTCGCCCTGCGTCGATAAAAAAGCGAGAGTAAATTTGAGAGCATCGGCGCCGTGTTCATCGACAATCTCCAGAGGATCAATGCCGTTGCCCAAACTTTTAGACATTTTGCGTCCTTGTTTATCACGCACCAGCGGTGTCAAATAAATGTCGGTAAAAGGCACCACGTCCAAAAATTCCAAGGATGCCATCACCATACGAGCTATCCAAAAAAACAAGATATCATAGCCTGACACCATTGTAGTTGTGGGGAAAAACTTAGCGAGATCCGCCGTTTTCTCGGGCCAACCAAGGGTTGAAAATGGCCACAACCACGAAGAAAACCACGTATCCAATACGTCCTCGTCCTGTTGTAACGATTGCCCACCACAGGACGCGCACGCTGTCACGACATCACGACTAACGTTGAGGTGATCGCAGTCATTGCAATACCACACGGGTATTCTATGCCCCCACCAGAGTTGCCTGCTCACGCACCAGTCTCTGATATTTGTAAGCCAATGCTTGTAGGTATTTTCCCATTTTTGCGGGTAAAAATGTATTTGACCATCTTCCCACGCCTTCAAGGCTTTTTCCGCAAGAGGCTTCATTTTGACAAACCATTGCACAGATAAGTAAGGCTCAATAACGGTTTCACACCTATAACAAACGCCTAAACTATTTTTTGTCTGTTCAATATTAAGGAGCTGCGAGCACCCTTTAAGGGCAATGACCACCTGCTTTCTCGCTTCCTTGACATCTAAGCCCTGAAAAGCAGTGGGTACATTTTCGTTCAATGTTCCGTTTGAATGCAAGATATTTAATTGCTCTAAACCGTGTCGCTGCCCTACTTCGTAGTCATTGTGATCGTGAGCAGGCGTGATTTTAACAGCCCCTGTCCCAAACTCCATCTTGGAATGTTCGTCAGCAATTATCTTGATTTTTCTGTCAGTCAGAGGAACGACAACTTCTTTGCCTATCACTGCCTGATAACGTTCGTCGTTGGGATTCACCGCAATAGCAACATCGCCAAACAGCGTTTCGGGTCGAGTAGTACTGATACAAATTGTAAAATCATCGCCCTTATATTCTATTTCGTATAAATTGGCATTATTGTCTTTGTGCTCAACCTCATCATCCGCCAATGCGGTGTGACAAGAGCTACACCAATTAACCAAATAGCGCCCTCTGTAGACCAAACCTTTTTCATAAAGAGACACGAAAGTTTCTTTTACCGCTTTGGATAAACCATCGTCTAAAGTAAAACGTTCCCGACTCCAATCGCACGAACTTCCTATCTTTTCTAACTGCTTTTTAATAATCGCATGGTGTTCTTCTTTGACCTGCCACGTACGTTCAACAAAGGCTTCTCGCCCCAATTCAAGACGACTACTGCCTTCGCTTCGCAATCTTTTTTCCACCACATTTTGGGTAGCAATACCGGCATGATCAACTCCTGGAACCCACAAGGCCGACAAGCCTTGCATACGCTGATAACGTGTCAAAATATCCTGCAAAGAATATTGTAATCCGTGTCCCATGTGCAAAACACCTGTCACATTGGGCGGTGGCATGGCGATCACGTAAGATGACGATTCGTCCGTGCGTGGTGCGAAACTATTATGATCTTGCCATAACTTGTATATCTTGTCTTCAAAATCTTTGGGCTTATAAGACGTTTCTAATGATTTCATATTTCTCTCTATTTTCTCTTAATTCATTCTGTTTAATAATAGACTAAAAAGATTCTTTTGGCAATTCAAACAAAATGATAAGTTCACAATATTGCTGAAAACAAAATAAGAGATGCAGTGAGGGGATTTATGGCTTTACTTGATATGTTCTTTGAGGAACCTTTTTAAAGGCTCTAGTTCATCTGCTTCAAGGTTCCAGTTTTAGTCTCACAGTTTTCAATACTTCTCTGAACCTTCTCGATGCTCATCATTTATCGCCA
Source organism: uncultured Spirochaetales bacterium (assembly GCA_964425555.1). Classification (GTDB taxonomy): domain Bacteria; phylum Spirochaetota; class Spirochaetia; order SP-2023; family CAYRNA01; genus CAYRNA01. Next base: position 301 of record CAYRNA010000018.1, on the reverse strand, counting down.
TCGCGACAAGAATGGTCTTCTAACGTTCCTTCCTTTGCATTATTAGGGAAGTAACTATTTAAGATGAAGGATATTATTTCCCTTCTTCGTTGGACCATTGCGAAACTACAAAGTTTAACTCTTATTTAATAGAAGATCTAATATGATTTTTTTTAATTCATTAAGATAGTGCTTAAAATACTAATCGCTATCGATAGAATTCTAAGACTTTTAGACTTTATACAGAATATTGTTTAATAGTTTCGCACAAAAAAGACCGTCCCAGTTTAACTGAGACGGTCTTGATCAAATTCGGGCTAGG
>CAYRNA010000017.1:31190-34549 GCA_964425555.1 uncultured Spirochaetales bacterium | reverse complement strand
AAAACATTGGGTAAAATATGAAACACTATGATGCGGAAGTCGCTGGCCCCCAAGGTTTTTGCGGCTAAAACATATTGCCTTGTTTTTAATTGGATGAAAGAACCACGGATGACACGCGCTAAGCCGACCCAGCCTGTAATAGCGAAGGCAAAGCCAATGGAGAGGAAGCTTTGTCCTACAATGCGTACAAAGCTCATAATGAGTAATAATCCAGGAATGGCGACAATGATATTCATCAGATACACCGCAGAATCATCAACCCATTTCCCATAATAGCCCGCCAAAGATCCAACGAAGAGGGCTATGGGTATCATTATTAGACCAGAAAGAAAGCCTAAAAGCATGGAAATTTGTGTTCCAACAATGGCTTTTGCAAACACATCTTTGCCAGAATTATCTGTTCCAAGGGGGTGCTTAAGACTGTGAAAGAGGGGGAGGTTACGTAATTCATTCTGGTAATTAGGTTGAACTTTACTCTTGAGATCAAAGGCATTTGTCCAAGATAAAAGGGCAAAAATGAGGAAAATGCAGACTCCAACCAAGCCTATCATACCTCGTTTATTTTTTGTAAATCGAATGATTGACAGTTTAAGTGGGCTTTTACCCTCTGTCATTATAATGTCTGCCATACTGTCAGTTTCCTTTTTAATTCAATTTTATGCGGGGATCAACCACGGCATATAATATATCTGTGAGTAGGCTAAAAAATACAAAAAATAAGGTGAAGACCATTACGGTTGCTTTTAAGACGGGGAAATCATATTTAACAACTGCAGAAACGAGGAGTGAACCCATACCAGGAATACTAAAAAAAGATTCTAATAACAGAGAACCCGTTAAAAGAAAGGGCAATGATATAACGAGGTAGGTCAAAATCGGAATCATGGCGTTGGGAAGTACGTGGGAAAACATGACCCTTGCTTGAGACGCACCTTTGGCACGAGCGGTTCGCACATAATCACGATTCACTTCTTCTAAAAGGACATTGCGATAAAAACGGATGTCGGGTCCAACGGATGCGACAACCCACAAGATCCATGGTAATATAAGGTAAGGAATAGCAGCAATGAATCCTCCCCGAGCAAAACCCTGCAAGGGAAATATCTGCCACTTGTAAGCGAACAGGTACTGCCCAATAATGATGATTGCAAGAAGAGGTGTCGCCATGCCCAATACAGATGTAAAGGTTAGCACAATATCTGGCCACCGCCCCCTATAAAAAGCACAAAAAAGTGCGAGACAGAGAGCGACAATAGTACCTATGGTAAAGGCAGGAAAGGTAAGCATGATAGATGCAGGCACCTGTCTTTTAATTTCTTTTTTGATGTCTCGGCGTGTTGCCAAAGAACGACCAAAATCAAAAGTAACCATTTCTTGTACCATATTGATATACTGAACGACAAGCGGATCATTGAGACCATAGGCTTCTCTGTAGGCTTCTATTCCTTCTGCTGTTCTTGATTTTTGTGGAAGAACGTTATAAAGCTGTTTGTCACTTCCTCCCACAACATTAAAAATCAAAAAGAAAACAAAGGACGTACCCAATATAATAGGTATGACATGCAACATTCTGCGTATGATATAGTTAAGCACAGAGACCTCCCCAATAGTTTAAGGGGCTTTTATCTTCCATTTTTCTTATAATTATTACGTTCTTCGGTGTCGACGTCATAGTACTTATAATAGCCACGACCAATGTCACGGAAGACACGGTTTTTAAACCATGGTTGCTCCAAAACATAGGATGAACGGTGAACTCCTAAAATCCACGCTGCATCTTCAGCGGCTAATTGTGCCGCTTTGGCATAGATCGCATCTTTTTCTGGTCCAGCTTGCAAAGTCATGGCTTGTTCATACAAGGCATTGAATTCAGGATTATTATAATTACCAGGATTAGGACCTGGAGCACGGTTGGGACCGTATAATAATTGCAAAAAGTTTTGTCCGTCAGGGTAGTCGGCACTCCAAGCGTGACCGCCCACTTGTACTTGACCAGAATCCACCGCTTCCATATAAGTTGGCCAATCGCCAGGAATGGATTCTACTCTAACGCCTATTGCCGCCCAAGATGATTGTAAGTATTCAAAAAACTGTATTGCCGTTGTGCTTCCACTATAAAGTTGTCGTTTGAAAACAGGAAGACCTTCTCCATTAGGGTATCCCGCTTCCGCAAGGAGTTCTTTGGCTCCCTCTAAATCAAATACACCGTAAGGATTGATATAGTCAGGATCGTAGCCACTTGTACCTGGGGGGATAACCGTTTGAGCGGCCATGGCACGACCATTATAGAATACCTCTATTAATTTTGTCCTATCGTAAGCCATGGAGAGAGCTTGTCGCAATTTTCTATTTTGAAAAATAGGATCATCGAGGTTGAAATGAGTCCATGTTATATCCAAGGTCGAATTGATATCGAGAGTGATGCCTCTTTCTACCATCTCAGGAGTAAGTGAGCCTTGAACTATTGCAGAATCAAAATTATCTTTAGGGATGCCAGAGGAATCTAAATCTCCCGATAAGAACTTTAACCACTGGACGCTACTTTCTTCAATAATATCAACGACAATTCTATCCATAAAAGGAAGAGCTTGACCAGCATATTTGTCGACAACATCACTTCCTAGTTTTGCCGCAACCTTAGAACCAAATTCATCTTTGCTAGGGAAGTTTTGACCGTGCCAAGTAGGGTTTTTGTCAAGGATGTAAACACTGTCTGTAATTGTTTCGTCATGATTAAGGTAATAAGCACCCGAACCCGTAGGATAATCGATGAAATTTTCACCATAAAAATCTAAAAGCTCTTCGGGGAGAGGAGCGGTATAATTGGTGGCAAATACGTAAAGCACTTGAGGATAGATTGCGGTCAATTTTATCTCAAAGGTAAAGTCGTCGATTATTTTTAGGCCAGGAATTTCAGCATTATAATCGGCACCATTTTTTGCCCACTCGTCGAGACCGACGATACGATTTTCTAATAACCAATAACCGTTGGCTTGTGTTTTTGGGTCTGCTAAACGCTTTAATGCAAAAAGAATATCTTTTGCCATGACCAATCTCTCGTTATCTTCAAACACTTCATGCAAGGAATCATAGTAGTAGGCATCCTGACGTATCTTAAAGGTGTAAGTGAGGTTGTCAGCCGAAACTACAGGCATGCTCTCTGCTAAAAGTGGCTGCAGAACATAGTTGTCATTGACATAATTATACTCAAATAAAGCTTCCGCAATATTGCCATAAAGAGTGTTTGTATAGAGGTCTGACATTTGTGCGGGATCCATGGGGGTGAGTTTTGTCACAAGGAAGGTATGAAATTCTTTTCCTTGGGAAGTGGGTGTGCAAGAAAGAAATGTCATTAAGAC
>CAYRNA010000017.1:0-31090 GCA_964425555.1 uncultured Spirochaetales bacterium | reverse complement strand
TATTTTTTTATGCATGGGGGAAGCTCTCCAGTTTTTTGCAGTAAGAATTAATTAAGTTGATTTTTATAGATTATAGCATAGAAATCTTAGTTTGTAAATGATTTTTTATTTTTGTACATCTTGCAGAACTTCAGGAAATAACGATGAGAGGAATTTGGGCAATGCGGAAATTTTCCGTCCTTTGATCTTTTTAGGAAGGGGAAATTGTCTGGTTTCAAATAAAATATTAAATGCTTGTTATTTTTACATTATATGTTTATAATACTCGAAGTAACTCTCATTTTTGATATTGAAAGCTAGAGATCAAACTGAACTGAACTGAGGTTTTTATTTTTCTAATCTTTTAGATTTGGATTTAGACACATAAAGGAGCAATAAACTGCTTGCTCTAATATAAAAGGATAATTTTTCATGTTTAAGAAAAAAGAAACGGTGGGTATCTCTGATTTAGCGTTTTATTTTCCCACATCTACAATTTCGATAAAAAAATTATTAGAAAAAAGAATGAGTGAAAATGCAGACATTGCAGATGTGTTGATACGAGCGAATAAAAATCTTCGCCAAGATGGAAATGAGGGGAGTTTTGTTTTCCCTGCTCCTTGGGAAGATCCCGTAACTATGGGCGCCGAGTCCGTTAGAAATTTGTTCAAAAATAATCCAGACCTTTCATTATCAGATTTACGTTATGTTACTTCGGCCACAGAGACGGCAGTGGATCATTCCAAGCCCATTGCATCCTATCTATGTGGTGTTTTACAGAGAAATAATTTTCAATTGCCAACGAATATGCTCACATCGCAGGTTTTACACGCCTGTGCAGGTGGTACAATAGCTCTTTTTAACACACTGAATGCCCTGAGCGTGTCACAAGATAAGGCTCAAGGTCTTGTCGTTTCGACGGATGTTGCTCGTTATCAAGAAAAAAGTTCGGCAGAATTAACCCAAGGGGCTGGTGCGGTAAGTGTTTTAGTGGAGAAAGATCCTAAATTGCTCAAAATAGACCTCCACAGTGTGGGAATGTTTTCTTCGGATGTGGATGATTTTTTTAGACCATTGCCTTCGAAAGTTCCGCAAGTGAGAGGACAATATTCCATGAATTGCTATTTGGAAGCCATGGAAAAATCCTTTATCGATTTATGTCGATTAAAGAAACAAAAACTGGTGTCCGTATTGAAAGAAACGGCTCTCACCATCTTTCATGTACCTTTTGCAGCCATGGCTGATATTGCCATGCTACGATTGTATAGTCGTATCGGTGATATAGGCCCAGATGAGATTGATCATTTTATTTTAAAAGAAGGCTTCAGCAAGTCTTTACGTGCGCATCGTCGCTGTGGTAATACCTATACGGTTTCTTTTTTCTTGCACTTAGCGGTCTCTCTCAAGGATCATTTTGAGCTAAGAGGCGACTCTATTGTGGGTGATAAGATACTTTGTTTTTCTTATGGAAGTGGTAATGCCATGCTCGCTTTTACAGCTGAAATTTTACCTGGGGCGCTTGAAGTGATCAAGAGTTGGCCAGATGATCTATTGGGTGAGAGGCAGGATGTTGATTTTGACGTGTATCAAGATTGGCTCGATGAAAGGGCCAATTTTTTGATGACAGAGTTGCCTTCCAAGGCTTTTTATTTGAGTGAAGTGCGTTCTGATGGATTTAGAAAATACGCTAGAAATACTTAAGTTGTCCCATGTCTTACGATATTCAAGATAGAAAAGAAAATCATTTAAGTATTTGTCTTGATGAAAAATCACGTATAGAAAAGCATTTAGATTATTTTGATCAAATTAAGCTTCCTCACAGTGCTTTGCCCGAGATGAGTTTTCATGATATTAGTTTCAAACGGGAACTCTTTTCTTATTCCTTAAACAGTCCTATTTTTATTTCTTCCATGACGGGTGGAAGTGAAATGGGATTGCAAATTAATCAAGATTTGGCCCGAGTAGCTCAGCAACAAAAGATGTGTTTGGGACTGGGTTCTTTTCGTGTTTTATTTCGCTATCCCGAACGAGCAAACGAATTCCAATTAAAGCATTTAGCGCCCGATGTTCCGATTTTAGGTAATTTGGGAGCGGTGCAGTTAAAATCTCTGTCCCATACTCAAATTATTGAATGGGTAAAACGCTTAGAGTTCGATGCCTTATTTTTGCATTTAAACCCTGGGCAAGAATTATTTCAAAAAAATGGCGATGATGATTTTAGAGATTTGCTTCCTAATATTGAGAAATTTTGTGAGCTTGCTCCTTTTCCTGTGATTGTGAAAGAAACAGGTTTTGGCATATCGCCGTGTGACGCTCAGAAACTGTCTAACTGTGGAGTTTATGCCATAGATGTTGCAGGAGCTGGTGGGACGAATTGGCTCATGGTTGAGAGCGAATTGAGCGGCGATATTCTGGGCAGAGAATTTGAGGATTGGGGCTATGCTACAGCTGTTTTATTGCATTGTTACCAGCAATTACAGCAAGAAGTGAAAACTTTTCCACGGCATTATTGGGCTTCTGGAGGCATTAGAAGCGGTAGCGATGTCTTTAAATCACTGGTGTTGGGCGCTGATTTTGTGGGCATAGCACGCCCCTTGATACAAGCATGGAATATTAATCAAGATCACGAATCAGTCAATCTTTGCTTGGACGATTTTCATCTACAGTTAAAGCGTTTATTTTTGCTCTGCGGTGTTCGTAGCGTAGAAGAAGCGAAGCAATTGCCACGATTTTTGGGCGAAAAGCTCAAAGAAGAAAGTACGTACTGGCAACAAATGTATAAAGAGTGGAGTGAAAACAGATCTTAATGGCTGAAATTCCTTCTCGCCTTTTAAGGCAAACTGCTGTTCACTTGCGCTATAAAATAGATGCATTGGCTGATTGTAGTGCATATAATCCGTGGGATTTCTGCGAAGAAGAACAGATTTTTCTGGTAGATAAAATGATAGAAAACGGAGTGGGTACAACGCCTATTCCCTTGGGCATTGTGCCATCTTTGATCGTCAACAACAAGAGCTACATTGTGCCAATGGCAACAGAAGAACCGTCTGTTATTGCGGCGGCGAGTTTTGCGGCCAATTTATTTAACAAAGCGGGCGGAATCACAGCTACGAGTGCAGAACCTGTCATTGCCGGCTCTGTTTATTTGCATGGTTGTGTTGAAGACAGTGAAGCCATTTTACGGCAAGCTGAACAGCAGATAGAAGAATATTGTCAGCCTGTTTTAGCGAGCATGAAAAAACGAGGTGGTGGTTGGCGAGATATGTCCGTTGCATGGCTTGATAGCGAGAAGCGCTTGTTGAAAGTCAGATTTTGTATTGCGTGCTGTGATGCCATGGGCGCCAATATGCTCAATGCCTTACTCGAACATTTAGCTCCTTATCTGCAACAATTGGTGGGAGGCGTGGTACAAATGTCCATCCTCACCAATAGAAATTTTGAGAGAAAAACGGTGGCGTCTTGTCATTTCCCCATTAGTTTATTTTCTAGTGATTTAGAGAAAGCAAGCCAAACGGTAAGGCGCTTCATTACGAATTATAATATTGCACTTTTGGACGAAGAAAGAGCGGTGACGCACAACAAAGGCATTATGAATGGAATTACGGCGCTCGCTCTCGCTACGGGAAATGATAGCAGAGCACTAGAGGCGTGCGTACATGCGTGGGCCCACAAAGAAGGGCGTGCTCAACCCTTGAGTCACTATCATTTTAACGAAGAAAAGCAGCAGTTAGAATGTCGCATAGAGCTTCCTTTATTATTGGCGAGTGTTGGCGGTGCTATCAAAAAAAGTGCTAGTTTTCACTGGTCCATGGATGTCTTGGGCTGCCCTTCAGCGCAAGAATTGTGCACGGTTGCGGCGGCTTTAGGCTTGGTGCAAAATTTTGCGGCACTCAGAGCTCTTTCGCAAGAAGGCATACAGCAGGGCCATATGAATTTACACAAGCGAAGGCAAGGTTAAGGGAGTTTGCGCGATGAATGAACACCCATCTTGCAATGTGCTGGCTGAAGCCGAGGCCATTACGCATCCTAACCTCGCTTTAATAAAATATTGGGGTAAATACAAACCGTTTTATGTGTCGGCAAAACACTGTCAGCAACGGCCATTCAAATACGCCAACCGTCCTGCTACACCCAGTTTAGGTGTGGCTTTAGAGGCATTGCATTCTCACACTAAGGTGCAGATTTGCGCATCTCACGACAATGAAGAAAGTGTGTTGATGTTAAATTCGCAGCAACAATCGAGCGAAAGACTCACGGTGCTGATAGCGTATTTAAATCAAAGATTGAAACAAAAAGTGCATTTACACGTAGAGAGTCACAATGATTTTGCCACCGCTGCGGGTCTCGCGAGTTCTTCTAGTGGTCTTGCAGGCGTGGTTTTGGCCAGTTTAAAGGCGTTGGGCAATCTTACAGGTGAGGAGCAGATTGACTATAGGTTTGCGTCCAAACTTTCTCGTGTGGGATCGGGGTCAGCGGCGAGAGCTGTCTACGGGGGATTTTGTGAATTCGGCGAAAAATCTTCGTACGCCACGCCTCTTTATGACGAAAGTTTTTGGCCAGAACTCCGCGTTGTTGTCGTGCAATTGGAGTCAGGCAAAAAAAGTATTAGTTCACGTGATGCAATGAACCTTAGTCGCACGACATCGCCCTTGTATCAGCAGTGGCTCAAGCACAGCCCTGTTCTCATGCAAGAAGCTCGCCTCTGCCTGCAAGATAAAAACCTTGGCGCTTTGGGCAGCCTAATGAGCACAAGTTATCAGATGATGTTTAGCACGATGTTGACATCTATGCCACCAACGTATTATTGGGTAGAAGATTCCTTGCGACTCTTAAAGAGCCTGCAAATTTGGCGTAGAGATGGTCTAGAAGCGTGGGAAACCATGGACGCAGGGCCTCAAGTAAAAATTATTGTACTCGAAAATCAGCTGGAAGAATTACGATCTTTGCTCGCAAACAATTTCCCGCAGGCTACATTATATTGTTCTAAAGTAGCGTCCTCACCACAAGTCAAACTCCTCACTATATGAGTGCGTTTTCTCCCGATCAAGAATACTATATGAGTCTGCCAGGGAATTTGCTATTGCTGGGCGAATATCATATCTTGCAGAAAAACAGTTATGCTTTGAGTTGCGCCACAAAAGAAAGAGCCTACGCCCATTATCAACCGACTGTATCGACTTCAGAACAATCTAAAAATGCTTTGACGTTGATATTTTTATGGGAAAAGGAACGCTTAGAAATCAGCTTAAAAGATATATTAAACGCATTAAAAACAGATGATAAAGTGAGTTTATTGTGGCAAAAAATATTTGCACAGTTAAGCGTAACAGAGCAAAATATCATAGAAACGGAAGCTGTAAACTATGCGGCATCTCTGACATTTGACACACGAGAATTGAATAATGATCACAAAATAGGCCTCGGTTCAAGCGCTCTTTTTGTATCGCTATCCGTTCTGATGTTGCGTACTTTGGCTGGCTCAGCGCTTCCTACTCGCTACGATATGAAATGTCAGCTCGCTCATCAAATATGTTCGCTGCACGATGAGTTTCAAGGCAAAAAGGGGAGTGGCTACGATGTGTTTACCTCGTTTTTTGGTGGCCTAGGTTTTTATCAACAGCGCTTTGGCGAAAAGAGTTTTAGTACTGACACATTTACTCAAGAATGGACAGCCCTCAAGCTCAATGATGGACATCCATTGAAACACTTACTTTATTATTCTCATAATTCACAGGCACACACCCCCCGAGCCATTCAGAGTTTTAGGGATTGGGTGAAGGAAAATGAGGCCCAATACCAATCTTTTTATCAGAAATATGAGCAGAAGTTAAAGTTGTGGCGTCATGATTTTTTGCAGATGAATGAAGATGATATACGACAAGATCTCCAGTTTTTTCAAAATGAAAGTGAAATGTTGGCGCAAGGCTTAGGACTAGGATCGTCTATACCTGATGAACTTAAATCGCAAGCGCAAGGATGGAAAAGTTCGGGTGCTGGCGATGAATTATTCTGGTTGGCCGATGTATTTTCTGGCGGTTTTTCGAGTGATATGAATGTTGTTCGTTTTAGCGTGGATAACCCCGGTTTACTTATAGGACGACTGAATAACAGTGAATAATCTCGCTAGAAAATCCCACGCAAAAATCATTTTATTGGGCGAACATAGCGTTGTCTACGGGCAACCCGCACTGGCGATGAGTCTTCCTTTTTATTGCCATTTGGAGCAATCTCCCCATGCAAGGATTTCTCAAGAACAACAAGATGTGATTGACGATTGGAAGAAGAATCCTCTTTTTAGTAGTGTATTGTGGGAACGCATTCTTGATAAAAATAAATTCCAATCATCGTGGCATATAACTTCTGATATACCACGTTTGGGCGGCTTAGGAAGCTCGGCGGCGTTGAGTTTGGCTCTTGTTTTTTATTGTCTGAAACCAGTCTTCGGCGATCTTTCTCCTTTCGCTTTGAGCTATTTGTGTAATCTTTTAGAAAGCCACTATCACGGACAACCTTCGGGTCTTGATGCCTTGATGGTCAATTATGAAGGTCTTTATGCGGTGCAACCTCAAAGAAAAACGGTTGATAATGATGGTTTGAAAGCAATTTCTAGTCGCGCGGATGAGCAACTGAAGAGTGAAATTGAACGCTGTGCGAAGCAGTGCATGCCATATTCAACAAAATTGGTTCAGAAGAGGCGATGGCATTTCATTTTATTGCAAGTTCCACGAATTTCTCATGCAAAAACTCTGATTATGACCATACATGAAAAGATGGATGAACAAGATAAAGTCACTATGAATATTATGGCAGAATTGGCGGCATTAACTACGCAAGGGATTTCATTTTTTGAAGAGGAAAAAACTCAGATCACCACGCTCGCTCAACTTATTAATGAGGCACATGAGCTATTATGCTCTTTGGATTTAGGCCATGGCTTAATGGATGAAATTTTTGCTTTGGCGAAGACCTATGGTGCCTTGGCGGGGAAAATGAGCGGGGCTGGAAAAGGTGGAGCAGGCTTTATGCTTTTGCCTGACGACGCGACACGTACACGTACGCTGCAAATTTTACAGGCCCATCATCCCCACGTATTCTTTGATACGTTCAGTATTTAATGAGAACCAATCAGTTTATTTTTCTGTGAGTTCCGTTACTCCATCCCAATTGGCGGGCGGTGGAGTCTTGATGTGCTGAATACAACGGTCGTAATACATTTGCGCTAAGAAATCATTGGGTAGTTTTTCCAGAGTGGCTCTGAATTTGGTCTTAGCCTGTTCAAATTGTTGCTTAAAATAGAGCCCAATTCCTTCGTGGTAGAGATCCCACGCAGCGACTTCATTAGGTGTGAGGTGTTTGTGTGAGGTATAAATGCCTTCACCGTGTGTCTTCCCTTTAACTTGCACAATGTCGACAAAGCGAGTGGGATAGATATCGGCTATAGACTGAAATATTGTCCTCGAAAATAACACATCACACTTGTAAAATTTTGTCAAACCTTCAAGACGGGAGGAAAAGTTGACCGCATCACCAATGACGGTATAATCCATTTTTTGATCGGTACCAATATTTCCAACGGTCGCTAAACCATAGTGTATGCCTATTCCTGTTTGAAAAATGGGCTTACCTTCGTCTTTTCTTTTCTTGTTGTATTTTTTGAGCTTCTCTTGAATTTCCAGTGCCGCAAAAAGTGTCATTGCTGGCTCATTTCCTCTCTCTAAAGGCGCACCAAAAATAGCCATGACCGCATCACCTATGTATTTGTCAACGATTCCCCCACATTCACTAATGGTCGATACAAGGAGATCAAAATATATATTGAGGTCTTTAACGAGTTCATCTGGGGTCATCATTTCAGAGATGGTGGTGAAAGAGCGGATATCAGAGAAAAAGATAGCGACATCTTTATTATTTCCCTGTAATAATTCGTTGGGTCTTTCAAGTAAGTTGTTAATGATATCGTTGGGAACGTATTTTTGAAAGACGGTGCGTAGTTTTTTTTCGTCGTGTTGGGCAAGAACGGCCTTGAAGGCATAGTTACGTATCTGCTGATAGGTTCCATCAAGTTCTTGCAGCATGAGATTAAAGGTGTTGGTGAGCTGACCTACTTCATCGTCGCTAACTATGGGAATTTGTTGAGAAAAATCGCCTTCTTGTATGATGACTTTCATTGCATTTTTGACGTTATTAATACCATTAACAATAATGTTGACGACGATGACGACGAGAACGATAGCTAGAATAGAGGTGATAATGATGATGATAACATTGAGAGATGTTACTTCGTTGATATCTTTGTAAAAAGCGGATTCTTCTTCGCCAAGAAATAAATACCATTGGTTTTCGCTGATATAGTTTTCATAACCAATATAGACTCCTTCGCCAATTTCTTTGCGTATCCACGTCGGTTGTAGTATTTGCGTGCTATATTCAAGACTAGGAGGTACAAATTCTATTGTGTCGGGTAAAAATAAAACAGGACTCTCATCGCTCGTATAATCATAGGTGACGAGTATATCGGAAGGTTGAGAAAGATAAATAGCTGATCGTTGCTTGATACTTTCAATGGACGCTTTTGATAAAGATTCAAAGCTGATGTTCGCATTGTTGATTTCTGAATTTATGGTTAAAATTTCAAACTGATCTTGAATATAAAGAATGAGTTCATTGTTAATGAGTTGCAGGGTTTTTACAGCGTGGCGGGTATAACCTGTTTTGGTTGTAAAATAAGTTGTAATTGCAGTTGTTAAACCTACAAAAAGTAAAAGAGGGATGAACGACATAAGAAATCGTGTTGAAATTTTAATGATAACACCCCTTTTATGTCTGTGTCAATGGCATTCTTATTTTTGCGTTAATAGCATTATTACATCACCAAAGCCATAGGTTTTTGCAAGGGGATCGAGTACGGGTTTGAGGAATTTAAATTTTGCTCCCACAGCCCATCCGCCCCATGTTTGTTCTTTTATAACGGTTAAATTAGCCGCAGAGATTAATGATTTTAAGCGATTTTTTGTAAATAAGAAGGTATGATCGGTAATGGATGAACGCCATTTTGATTTAAAAACAATGGCTTGAAGGCTGGCTAAATTGGGCGTAATACAAATATAGAACCCACCGGGTTTTAAGATACGGGCAATTTCTGTGACAAAGCTATGGGGATCATTTAAATGCTCAATGACATGGGCATTGAAGATCACATCGTAAGAATTGTCGGCGAATTGTGCCGATTCTAAAGTGCCTTTGTAGATGTCTACATGGTTATTTTTGATACCATAATCCGCTGATTCTTCACAAATTTCTACACCTTTGACAGTCCAGTTGTCTGTTTTTTGCAATTCACTGATGAGTTTACCTGTGGCACATCCTATGTCTAAAAACGTTTTCTTACCTTCGCTAAAATCAAATAAAGATTCAAATTGTATGTCATCTAGACCTTTGCGAGCGAGATTGTAAAAATTATTTTCATTATTAATTTCGTAATCAAAGTATCTTTCGTCATAGCGATTTTGTAGATCATCAAAAATAGGCTGAGGGTTCTGTAAGACAACTTTACACCGAGAACATTTGACATATTTGTGCGTTGTACAATCCCAGTAGGGCTTAAATTTTTCATTTTTACAAAGGGGGCAAGGAATAAATGCCAGTGTTTCGTTGTCATTGGGTTTAGTAAAATAAGTTTTCATCAACGAACCTTTAAAGTGTAAGAACGTGAGTTAGAATAGTCACTATAATCTGTGGTGACTATTTTCAAGCTTGTATTACCCGGTTGCAGTTGATAACTTCCAAGGTTGTACGTGTTCACACTTCGTAGGAGATCTTTGTATTTTATGGGATCGTCTATCGCTATTTGATAGTTTCCGCCATTGGCATAAAGTGTGTCATAATCAGCAATGACACGGTTGATATTTTGAAAATTCATGCTGACACGTTGTGGAGTGGTGCGACGAAAAATTGCAGGAAAGCGCATTACATCGTAGGTTGAAATAAAAATATCGTAAGTGCCTTTGGGAATTAAGAGGTCAGGTGTAATTACCAAGGTTTCTCCACTGGTAGTGGACTGCAAAGATAAGTCACCCACAACAGGTGAGCGACTATCATTGATAGGCAGTAAAACAAAAGGATTGAGGAATCGCTGTCTATTATTGTCGTTGAGGTAGAAGCGGAGGTTTTTGCCTGCTTCCTTATTGGCAAAGGTTGCTTCTGCTGAAAGCTTTGTCGTGGTGTCATCAAATACAATTACATTTTCATAAATAGAGCGAACACCGCCATTGGCATGGGAAAGAATGACCACACTGGGTGAAACTTTATAGTTGGCTTCGGGAGTATCGTTAATGAAAATTATTTCACCGGCATCATAGGGTTTTATACTTGTTTCGGCACTCAATATTTCTACGCCAACAAAGGGTACGCTGGAGGCAAGACTTTCGCCAAAACTCTTTGCAATCTGAATGTTCTCCTGCGGCCAATTATAGCCATAGATAGAATGCGATGAGATGAAGAGTAAAGCGCAGAATATTTTATATAGATACATTGATAAAGGACGATTACGTTTAAACATATTTTAGTTCATTTCCAGATTAAATTTTAATATTCGGTTTTCTAGTCCCAAGAGAAAAGAGCTTTCACCCACAGAATCAAGGAACAAATGGCGAGCAGCGGCTAATTCCATTTCAGAAATAGAATTAAAATCATTGGTCAGCAATACAAGCTTGTTTTTTCCATTTGCATTGTGTATGGCATAGAATATATTATTCCCTAGGCTGATGACTTTGACATCAATGAAATTGGCAGAAAGAGGGAAGGTTTGCCACATGTTGTTCTCTATGGAGTAAAAATATAAAGTTTGATTAATAACAAGGTAAGCGACATTTAAATTATCAAGTATGCCGAGATTAATAGCCTTGCGTTGTTCCTGCTCAAAATTATAAATGACACTGGGTTGAAACGCATTGTTTTTGCGGGTGAATAAAATAAAACGCTGCGGATTAAGACCCGTAACCGCAATTAAATGATCTTCGTTTTTAGAAAGTGCAACCGCATAGGTGACCAAGGTCTGGCTTCCATCGGTATTATAAGAATATTGTACACTGCCATCTTCGGCGCTGAGCAATATGAGCGCACCGTCAACATAACCGAGCAGCACATAGTTTTCGCTGATGTCAATATCGGTTAAATAGGAGCTGTAAGAATAGTCCCATAAATCTTCTCCTACCTCGTTGAGAGCGACGATACTTCCCGAACTCGGGTAGAGGTTAAAGGTTTTATTGTCATGAAAATAAGGGACGGTCGATGAACTATATATTAAACTTCCTGTGGGTGTGAATATGCCCTGTGTTGATAAATCATAATATCTATCGTTGGAATAACTCGCAAAATCATCGACGGGCACTTTGCGGATGAGTTGAAAAGTGCTGGGATCGACATAGCCACCCCAGTCTTGTAATGAAAAAGCGAGAGGTTCTTGAGTTTGAGAACTCGCAGCAATATTTTGTTGTACTAAGTTTATCTTTCCATCTTGCAAAAATGACAGACTCGCTGTCGTCTTTATAGGAAAGACAAAGAAGACAAGAGCTGCAAGTGCTGAGGTTATAATGATGGGGGAGCGTTTTTGATGAATCATAATCGTTTCTATGTTCTAAAAGAAATTGACAAATTTCCCCTTGCCGTTAATTTTGTGGTATTGGGGATTAAACATTTCTCTCCTGTTTCTTTTCTGATGAGAATATTTTCTTTCATTTGATGGTGCTTTATAGTTAATTGAAGCGCATTGTGGGGAAGATTTGCATTTTTTCTCTTCACACCCATTTCTTCACTACCTACGTTGTACTACATTGATTTTTTTGACGAAAACAAAGCAACAATAGGACCGCCAACTCATTTCTAAGAAAATAATATTAATAATTCAATGATAATCATTTTTTATACTATCCCTCTGTATCATAAGCAAAATAGATGAGATGTACACTAGTTTTTACTTAAATAATTCTAATTTATCATGTTACGCTGTCAATGTATCATTCTCGTAGCAAGTGCATGATATGTGTTTGCTATAAATAATAAGAATTAAATAACAAAATAAATGAATTTCTACTTGCAATGAGTTTTTAAATAATGTATAATTCAGACTGATATTTTTTTATAGATATTTATATGAGATATGTAAAAGTTTACTTGATGTGACTAGTAAAAATTAGGGATGATTATGACAAATTTAAATGGAATTATTGAAGAGATCCGTAGTAAAGGAGTCTCTGAAGCGCAAGCAAAGGCTACAAGTATAATTTCTGAGGCAGAAGAACAATCTCGTAATCTTCTTAGAGATGCAGACATTGAGGCTAAAAAAAGACTTCTGGCTGCTGATGAGCAGGTTCAACAGTTAGAAGAACGAACCAAGGCTGCTTTAAAGCAGGCTCATCGAGACTTGTTGTTAGCCGTTGAAAATGATTTGAAGACAAAGGTTTCTGGCTATTTAGCAGCGGAAGTAAACGCAAGTCTTCACGGTAAAACCTTGCAAGATACTATTGTGCAGGTTTTCAGCAAGTGGGAAAGCAAAGAGGGAAGCGTTGATCTGATTTTAAATGAGAAAGACGAGAAAGAATTAGCAGCATCTCTTGTTAAAGAATTGCAAAAAGACGCACAGGCTGGACTTCAGTTGCTCGCATCTGCTAGCGTGCCTTCGGGATTTAAAGTTTCTATTAAAGATTCTAGTGTGATTTATGATTTTACTGGCAAAGAAATTAGTGACGCCTTAGGTAACTATCTGAATACTGGCTTGGTTGAATTACTTAAGGCTTAGTCATGACGAATTTTTATTACCTATTGCCTTCTCTTCCTTCTCTGACGCTCCATTTAGAGCAGTTGCCTATTGGTAGAGAAGATTTGTTGGGTACTTTTGAAAGTGTCTTGAGTGAAAAGCAGTGGCGAGTCATTGAATCAATGTCGTTGCAACCCAACTTGTCTATTGTCGGCGATGCTATCTGTGACGGTTATAATCAATTTGAACGAGGTATTAGAAATGCCTTGGTGCATGGATTAGCCCCTGTTTTAGGCGTTTCAGAAGAAAATAATATCCAAGAGGGTGATACGCTGTTGTTGGGTACAGAGATTGGTCAAGAAGCATTAACTAAGGCAAATCCTCTAGAGAGACAGCGATTTCTCGCTATAGAGAGATGGAATTTTTTACAGAATAATTGGAGCTCCTCGGGTTTTACTTTTGTCGATGTGCAGTTGTATTACTTACGCTGGCTTGTGTTAAATGAGCTTGTCTGTTATGTACAAGAAGCGGGTGAACAGGCTTTTGATAACTACTATCAAAAAGTTTTTGCAGGCCTAGGTTCTTTAGAATTAAGTTAAGATAAGGATAAAAGGGATATGGCAATTACAGGAAAAGTTATCGGTGTTAATGGTAACATGGTAACAGTTTATACAGAAGCGAGCGTCATTTTGAATGAGGTGGCTTATGTCTGCGTTGAAAAAACTCGACTAAAAGCCGAGGTCATCAAGATCTCTGGCAATAGTTCGCAATTGCAGGTTTTTGAAATTACTAAAGGTATTTCTGTTGGTGACTTGGTTGAGTTTACGGGCGTTATGCTAGCCGTAGAGCTTGGTCCAGGTTTGCTTGGTCAGATCTACGATGGTTTGCAAAATCCTTTGCCTGAATTAGCAGAACAAGCAGGTTTCTTTCTCGAACGAGGCGTTTACTTAGATCCGCTTTCTGGTGAAGAAAAATGGGACTTTAGTCCCAGCGTCAAAGAAGGCGACAGTGTTAAAGCGGGACATTTTATCGGTGCCGTTAAAGAAAGTCACTTCGATCATAAAATAATGGTTCCCTTCGATTTGTTGGGAAATTATAAGATAAAATCAATTAAATCAGCGGGTCAATATACTCTAAGAGATGTTGTTGCAGAAATAACGGACGAAAACGGTGGCGTTGAGCAACTTACTTTGTCGTTCAAATGGCCTGTTAAAAAAGCGATTAAAAGCTATGCGGAACGTTTAAGACCTACTGAGCCTTTACAAACAAAACAACGACTTATAGATACTTTTCTTCCCGTTGCAAAAGGTGGGACGTATTGTATTCCTGGTCCTTTTGGTGCAGGGAAAACCGTCCTGCAACAAACAACGAGTCGCTACGCCGATGTTGATATTGTTATCATCGCAGCGTGTGGTGAGAGAGCGGGGGAAGTAGTAGAAACACTGATTGAATTCCCCGAATTAACCGATCCTAAAACAGGCAAAAGCCTTATGGAAAGAACTATTATTATTTGTAATACGTCTTCTATGCCAGTTGCCTCTCGTGAAGCTTCTGTTTACACGGCTGTGACTATGGCGGAATATTATCGCCAGATGGGACTCGACGTGTTGTTGTTAGCAGACTCTACTTCTCGTTGGGCGCAAGCCATGCGTGAAATGTCTGGTCGCCTTGAGGAAATTCCTGGTGAAGAAGCGTTTCCAGCGTATTTAGAATCACTGATTGCTGCATTCTATGAACGAGCAGGAATAGTCAAGCTTTATAATGGCGACAAAGGTTCTGTTACTATTGGTGGGTCTGTATCTCCTGCTGGCGGGAACTTTGAAGAACCTGTAACACAAGCAACACTTAAGGTCGTTGGTGCCTTTCATGGTTTGACCCGAGAACGTTCTGATGCTCGTAAATTTCCCGCTATTCATCCTATTGACTCTTGGAGTAAATATGTGGGATCTATTAATCCCAAAGCTGTCAATTACGCTCATGGCATTACGGCACGAGGTACAGAGATTGCATCTATGATGAAAGTTGTTGGTGAAGAAGGTACGTCCATAGACGATTACATTGTTTATCAAAAAAGTGAATTTTTAGACAGAGTTTATTACCAACAAGATTCTTTTGATAAGGTTGATGCCTGTGTTGATACCGCACGTCAAGCATTTTCTTTTTGTAAAATCTTGAAAGTGCTAGGTGCCGATCTTGATTTAGCGGAAAAATCTGAAGTGAGATCATGGTTTAATCTTTTGACTCAACAGTTTTTAGATTATAATGTCATTGCTTGGGATACCCCTGAAATTAAAAAGCAACTAGCGGATATTGATGAAACGATTGACAATAAAGTGAAGTCTGTTGACGGTAAAGTTCAAGCTCTTATCGACAATGTACTTTAGAGGGTAACTATGAAAAAAGTATATACTAAAATAGAATCTATAACAGGTAATGTTATCACAGTCAGAGCTGACGGAGTTAAATACGGTGAGCTTGCAGAAGTGCAAACGAGCAGTGGTATGAGCTTTGCCGAGGTTATCAAATTAGACAATGATTTGGTTACTCTGCAAATTTTTACAGGTGGTCGTGGTGTTTCGACAAGTGACGAAGTACGTTTCCTCGGAAAAGAAATGCGTGTTACCTATAGTGAAAATCTATTTGGTCGTGTTTTTACGGGTGCAGGTGTCCCTAGAGATAGTGGGCCCGCACTTGAAGGCGAGGCTACTGCGATTGGTGGTCCATCTTTCAATCCTGCTAAGCGTGTTCTACCTAAGAATATGATTAGAACGGGGATACCTATGATTGATGTGTTCAATACTTTGGTTGAATCGCAAAAATTGCCTATCTTTTCTATTTCGGGTGAGCCTTATAATGAATTGTTGACACGAATTGCAATGCAAGCAGAAGTCGACGCCATTGTTGTTGGCGGTATGGGTCTCAAATATGATGATTATCTAGCCATGAAAGATGCACTGGAAGAAGGCGGCTCATTGAGCAAAACAATTATGTTTATGCATACCGCTTCTGATCCTGTTGTAGAATGTCTTCTCGTGCCTGATATGTCTTTAGCGGTTGCTGAAAAATTTGCCCTTGAAGGTAAAAAAGTACTCGTCTTGCTGACGGATATGACAAACTTCGCAGACGCCATGAAAGAAATTGCGATTACTCAAGAACAGGTTCCTTCTAACCGTGGTTATCCTGGTGATCTTTATTCACAGTTAGCGTCTCGTTATGAAAAAGCCGTTGACATCGCAGGTGCTGGTTCCATCACTCTTCTTGGTGTAACGACCATGCCTGGTGATGATGTTACCCATCCTGTTCCCGATAACACTGGGTATATTACAGAAGGACAGTATTATTTGAGAAATGGCCGTATTGAGCCTTTTGGTTCTCTCTCTCGTCTGAAGCAAATGGTCAATGATTCTACACGTGATGATCACAGAGTTATTATGGATGCTATGATTAAACTTTATGCGTCTTACAAGGACACAACAGAAAAACGCTCTATGGGTTTTTTGATGTCAGATTGGGATAATAAGCTCTTGAAATACGGTGAACTCTTTGAAAGCGAAATGATGGATTTGAGTGTCAATATTCCCCTCGAGAGAGCGCTAGATAATGGTTGGAAAATACTCAGTGACTGTTTTGATGCTACTGAAGTTGGTATCAAAAGTGCGATGACAAGTAAATACTGGATAAAATAGTATGGCTAAAATCAAACTGACCAAAAATGAGTTTAAGAATCAAAAAGATCAACTCAAAATGTTTGCTCGTTATTTGCCCACTTTACAACTGAAAAAACAACAATTACAGTTGGAAATCAGAGATTTCCGTGAAAAAATGTATAAAGTGAAAATACAACAAGAAGAATTGCGTAAGCAACTCAAGGATTGGATTGCCGTTTTTGGTCAGCCTTCACTTTTAGATGAACGAGAAATTGTTCGTGTGGATAAAATTGAAACAAACATTGATAATATTGCAGGTGTTTCCATTCCTACCTTTAAAGAACTTTCTTTTGTGATTGAAGAGTTTAACCTTTTTGAGCAACCTGCGTGGTTTGCTTCTGGTATCATCGCTCTTAAACAAATGGTTGAGTTTGATGCGAAAGTGTTGGTGTTGGCGGAAGCCGTACGCCGTTTGGAGCAAGAACTCTTGACGACAACGCAACGAGTCAATTTGTTTGAAAAAATTAAAATACCAGAAACAAAAGCTAATATAAAGAAAATCGCCGTTTATCTAGGTGATCAGCAGACTGCATCTGTTATCCGTGGTAAGATGACGAAGAAAAAGTTACAAGCGAGGGTTAACTAATGATAGCAAAAATGCAACATTTGACCTTGTTTTCTCTGGGTTCGCAATTAGAACAGACTATACATCGCTTGGAAGATTTAGGTGTTTTACATGTTAAATTTAAAGGCATGCTAGAAAGTGATAAAATAACTGAGATTAATGAGCTTATACACCAATTAGAAACCCTTGTTAATTTTGATAGTACACACATTGTTCACAACGCAAGTAAGCTAGAAGAGCAGGAATTTCTCTCTCTTGTGAAGAAAAATTACGAAAAATTACAACTTGCGAAAGAATTAGAAAAACAGGTAGAAAATCATCAGAGAGAATTGACACGTCTTCTTCCTTTGGGCGATTTTGATCTTAATCATTTGTATGAACTCAGAGTTGCAGGCGTTTTTATCCATGTTTTTCAAGTACCTCCTGATGCGGACTTACCGTTATGGGAAGATGTGCACAGAATTTCATTGGGCATGTTAGGGCGAAATCATTTAGTCGTAACCATTGCGGATAGATTGTTAGAAAGCAATGAGTTAATTGAGTTTGAACTCCCCAGCATTTCGCCAGCAGAGATAAGAAGCACAGTCCACAATCTTAAAGAAGAAATTGCTCGCTTATATCATGATATAAATGAGGATCTCAAAAAAACGAAAAAGAATATGGAAATTTCTCTTCTAAGATTAAAGCATGATCACCTTGTTGAAAAAGTGGCCCTTAGTGCTAGCGACGTTGACCTTGATGATGTTGTTTACTTGGAAGGCTATGTGCCTAAAGTCAAGGTCGCAGATATAGAATCCGCAGCCAATGAAAGCGCTTGGGGCTATAGTCTAAGAGATGTCACTGATACAGACGAAGACATACCGACTCTGATTAAGAGCAAGCCTGTTATTAGATTAATAGATCCTCTTTTTGCTTTTTTAGATACCTATCCAGGTTATAAAGAAGTTGATTTGAGTGGCTTTGTTCTGCCATTTTTCGTTCTATTTTATGCGATGTTGATTGGTGATGCGGGTTATGGCTTAGTTCTTTTAGTGGCAGTCTTAATTTTTCGCAAAAAAATACCATCATTGGCATTTATGCTTATGTCAACCCTGTCACTCGCCACAATAGTATGGGGTGTTTTGTCAGGGACGTATTTTGGTGCATACGGCATTTTGGAAGCTTTCCCCGTCTTAGTCGATTTTATATACTTACCCATTGCTAGTTTTGGTGCACAATTAAGTAGTAATTTTAATTCTGATGCGATATGGCGTTACTGTTTCATTATAGGTGCGACGCAAATCTGTTTGGGATATTTCATCGCTTTTGTCAAGAATATTAACCAACCCAGTAGTCTTAGTCGTTTTGGTTGGTTATTACTGGTGGCAGGTGCTTATCATTTAGTGCTGTTCTTATTGTTGGGAACTGCGGTTCCACAATATGCTTACATGCTTATGGGTATTGGATTCTTTAGTGTGATCCTATTTGATCAACAAGTAGCAGGACAGAATTGGTTTACTGGAATATTGAAAGGTCTTATGTGGATGCCTATTACCTTTTTAGATAGTATTTCTGCTTTTGCCTCCATCATTTCCTATATCAGATTGTATGCGGTTGGTTTGGCTTCGGTTGCTATCGCCAGTAGTTTTAATGATATGGCATTACCTCTACTACAATCGAGTTCTTTAGGTGGAATTATTGGCGGTTCTCTGATTTTGTTAGCGGCTCACTCTTTGAATTTAGTGATGGGTTTGTTAGCGGTTATTGTTCATGGTGTAAGATTAAATCTATTAGAGTTTGCAGGCAGTGCCGGTTTGGAATGGTCTGGTTTAAAGTATAGTCCTCTTAAAAAATAAAAATTTACGGTGATATATTCACAGGGTAAGGAGTAAATAATGAATGAAGTTGCAACAATGGGTATCGCAGCAGCGTTAGGTCTCGCAGGTGCGGGTTCGGCCTTAGGTATAGGAGCTGCTGGTTCAGCAACTATAGGTGCGTGGAAACGTCTTTTAAGTATGGGAAAACCTGCCCCATTTATCTTATTGTCTTTCGTTGGAGCCCCTCTAACACAAACTTTTTATGGTTTGATCTTAATGAATCAAATTGCGGCCTCACAGGCCGATGCTGGTATCATTTTTGGAGCGGGTGTTTTTGGCGGTTTAGCGATGGGATTCTCTGCGTGGATGCAAGGATTGGCTGCGGCGGGTGCTGCAGATGCTTTTGCAGAAACGGGCAAAGGATTCGCTAACTTTATGATAGTACTGGGTGTTATTGAAACGGTTGCTCTTTTGGCAATGGTTTTCTTATTTGGTATTCTCTAAAGTTATTTTTAATGAGGATGAGCTAAGAAATTATTTCATCTTATTTATTACGATTATATAATGTTAACGATAAAAACCTTAAAATCTGTAACTAATTTTTTTCTTTAGTTATCAGCTTTAAGGTTTTTGATTGACTAAGTAGGTCATTTTCGTTATTTTAGTTGTATAATTGTTACTTATAATAAAAATTAAATTGTATATATAAAGAGGTTTGTAATATGGCAGTACCAAAGAAGAAAACGTCGAAGTCGAGAAGTCGTCGTCGTCGTGCAATTAATATGCGCATGGAGGCTCCATCAACACACAGTTGCCCTTCATGTGGTAATGTTATATTGAGACATAGAGTATGTCAAAAATGTGGCATGTATAAATCATTAGACGTGTTAAATTTAGATTAGTATATTTTATTAGGAGATTATATTTATGGATGAATTATTTAATCAGTTAAAGCAAATTGTTGTTGAGAAACTTGAAGTTGAAGAGTCAAAAGTAACAATGGATGCCAAATTAAGAGAAGATTTAGGTGCAGATAGCTTAGATACCTATGAACTTCTTTATGCTATCGATTCAGAAATGGGCGTAAATGTCCCTGACGATAAAGCCGCAACTTTTGAAACTGTAGGTGATGCCTATAATTTCGTTAAGGCTGAAAAAGGCTAGATAGCTTTTTCTATATTATATGAAAATAAATTCAACCTTAGAGAAAGGACGGAAGGATAACTTACGGAAATTTCTCAAAAGGTTGAATATTTCGGGGGTAGATTTAGATCTACTCGACAAGGCTTTTTGTCATAAGTCTTATGCCTACGAGCACGGGGATGCAACCCTATCTAATGAAGTATTAGAGTTTCTAGGTGATTCTGTTTTAGGTTTTATCATTGTTTCAGAGCTTTTTTTACGCTATCCTGAATTAAATGAAGGTTTACTGACACAAGTGAAAGCTCGTATCGTTAGCGAACCTGTTTTGGCGAAAGTAGCGAGAGCAATTGGTTTACCATCATTGCTTAAGATGGGCAAAGGCGAGCGTCAGAGTTCGGGTCAAGATAAAGATTCTTTACAAGCGGATGCTCTTGAAGCCGTTGTTGCGGTCTTGTATCAAGAAACAGGTATACGAAAAACACGTAAAGTTGTTGCTGAATTGTGGCAAGAATATTTAGAAAATATTTCTAATGAAGGCGTTGCTTTTGATTATAAAAGCCAGCTACAAGTCTTCTTTCAAAAAAAATATAAACAGATACCTCATTATCAGATGGTCAAAAGAGAAGGTCCTGAACATGCGACTTCTTTCTTTGTAGACGTCAGCTTTAATGATGCGGTTTTAGCTTCAGGTGTTGGAAAAAATAAAAAAAATGCAGAGCAAGATGCTGCTAAAAAAGCTTGGGCCGCTCTTCAGTCAAAAATTAATGACTGAAAACATGAAAGATAAATTTTTAAAAATTAGGCTAGTATTTCTTATTGGATTAATTTTTTTGAATGTGTCATGCGTCACCACTTTTCGAAATTATCAGATGAACGATGTTCATGACTTAGCATACTATCAATGGCAAGAACGAGAACCAGATATTTTTTATACAGAACTTCATGCAGATACGGCTAATCTTCGAGGCTATGCATTCAAAGTAAGACAGTCGAGGATTAAAGAAGTTGTCATTTCTGAAGCTAAAGAAAATGAGGATGGTTTTTATTTTTCTCCTCAAACGACTCATGCATTTGCAAAAAAAAATCAGTTAAATTTGACAATAAATACGAGCGTTTATAAAAAGATAGACTCGGGTTTCTTGCCTACGGGTATCTATATTTACGATGGACAGAACTTTGGCGGTAATGCTGATAATGATATATTGTCTTGGAATCAGCTGAAACATGAATTTACCATTAATTTTTTTGATGCAGAGATTAAAAAACAGGATATTAGCATCAGTGGTTTTGGGATTTTGCTCGATAAAGGAAATATCGTTGTTCCAAGGGAAGGTGTACGACAACCTCGTAGCGTGATAGCGACTGATTCTGAAGGTTATGTCTATTTTGTTGTGATTGATGGTCGATGGCGGTGGCACAGCATAGGCGCAACTCGCTATGAAACTGCTTTGTGGTTGAAAAAACTAGGTGCAGAAATGGCACTTAATTTGGATGGAGGCGGCTCTTCTACGCTCGTCTATCAAGACAGTGACAAATGGACCGTTATCAATAAAACAATTAACAGGCAGATTCCCTTTGCTCAACGTAAGGTCGCTACATCTTTAGGCATCAAATGGGACTAGCTCTTTAAGAATATACCCTAAAGCCGTCATAGCCATATTTCTCTAGCTTTAAAAGTATCTCTGATAGGCTCAGAGAACTGGATACCAATACCTTGTAATATCCGTCATTTTCATGGATGCTCACCGTAAAGTCAAGTTTTTCGAGCTTGACCTTGGCTTCATCAGCTAGCTTTTTATTTTTAACGGCAAGGACTTGTATCAGTATTTTGGGCTGTAATGTGTTAAGAATAAGTTGGTTGAACGATGGAGTTTCCTGCAAGGTGCCACGTAATATGCCCAGTTCTGGAGCATAAGGATAGTGTTTATTCATTTCTTTCAATAAATTGTCCAGCTCTTTATTGTTGTCATGCTGGTATATTTTCCCCAGCATGAGATAGCCGAATGGTGTGAGCTTTTTCTGGTTGGCTAAAAGTATTTTTTCGGCGCTTGCAATTTGCTGTTGCTGGATCTGATAATAGGCCACCGTTTCTAACATTTCTATGTATTGAGAATTGTCCTTCAAGTGTAAATCTAAATAGTATTTCGCTTTTTTGAAATTACCTTGATCTATATAAATTTTAATCAGCAGGCTGAGTTCAGTTGGAGTAATTTGCTCATTGTTATATAAGCGCAACAATTGAGTGGTAGTCGCTTGCTGGTCATTGTAAGCTCGAGCTAAAGCCAGTAAGCCCTTTGTTTTTTGTATTTCAAAGCGAGGAGAAACAGGCGTTGATTCAAGTTTTTGATAGATTATCTCTAAATCTGTTTTACTCGATAATATGGTTTCAATAAGAGCATTGAATTGCTGTACATCAGTCTCTTGTTGTAACTGTTGAAGCGAAGATGTCAGAGCATCTTGGGCGTAAAGCGAACTCGATAATAGAAAGAAGATCAAACTCCATGACAAAAATTTAGTCATCATCAACAGAGGGCTGCGTCTGTTCCTTTTGGAAAGCTTTGAATTCAGTCATTTTTTGTTTCTTTTTTTTGCCAAAGTAGGACGAGAGTAAAATAGGAATGAGCGTAAACAAACCCATGATGTAGCTCACAAAAATAACAGCTAAAACAGACACTTGTGAAAAACTTACCTTTGGCAGTAAGTTGATATCGACACGATTATTTATATTTAGCCCCATTAAAATTCCTAAGAAAAGGATAAGAAATAGCGCAACAAGTACACGTACAATTAACATAAGGATTTCCTTTTTGTAAGACCTTCTCTTAGAATTCTAATAAATAAAATACTTTAATGCAAGGTAACTACGCCATAACAATATTAAAATGAGTTACAACGCCTCTTTTCCTTATAGCTCAGAAAGAAATTTAACGACCTCTACCCAATATGTTTCAGCATCTGAATATTTTAGGAATAGAGCAGAAGAGCCATGGTTGCCTTGAGTTTTTGGCAAGTAAGAAACTTTATTGGGGGAAGGAATCGCAGCGTAAATATCTCGCCAGTTTGCGGTTTCGGATTTAGCGGATGTAATAAATACGTGAGCTTTATCAATGTTCTTGGCAGAATCCACAACCTTGTGCTTTCCTAAATATTCACCAGGAGAGAAGGCTAGATAGGCACTGATGAGGGGTTTGACCGTGGGGTCGTCGGCCAGTGTAAAAACGAGTGCCGCCGAATAAGAACTCCCCCAAACAATGATTTTTTTGGGATTATAAGTGTCCTTGACCCACTTTACAGAAGCGATGAGATCTTCCCTCGCATCCCAATAGCTAGTTTTATAGCCTTCTGTCTTTGCTAATTGTGCGGTTTTATTGGGAACATTATTCATACTCGAACCAGAGCGTTGGTCTATGGCCAAGGTTGAAAATCCCATTTTATTTAACTTTGGGGATATGGTTGCATATTCTCCTAAACTTGAATTGGCTTGGTGGAAGAGTAAAATGAAGCCTTTTTCCTTGCTCACTCGATGAAGTTCTCCATAAACGGTGAGGTCGTCGCTACTTTGAAATTCTACTTCTGCCGCACTCAGCGTTGTAAACAGAACGAAAAAGATGAGAAAGAATGCTTTAGATATCATGTGATGTCCTTATTGAAAATGGTTATTCTATTAAAAAGATAGTAATAATAGAAGAAAAAAGCTATAAAATGTTATTCAAATTTTGGTGAAGTCATGGGCAAACGTGAGCGCATAGAATAAGCAATAGACAGTTGATCGGCATATTCCATGTCTCCGCCCACGGGCAAACCCGAGGCAATGCGACTGATTAAGATATTTGTGTTTTGAAGCTGATTTGCGATAAACAACGCTGTGGTATCGCCCTCAGGAGTGGGGTTTGTGGCAATGATCACTTCCGTAATATTTTTTTCTTGAATGCGCTGAAAGAGTTTGTCTAAGCGTAATTCTTTGGTTCCTATGCCATCAAGAGGAGAAAGGACGCCATTGAGGACATGGAAAATGCCATTGAACTCGTTCGTTGATTCTATCTTGAAAATATCTTGGGCTTGTTCGACGACGCAAACGATTTTTTGATCCCGTTTGAGGTTGCTGCAAATGTTGCAAATGGACTCTTCGCTATAATTTCCACAAAGCTGGCATGAAACAATTTTTTCTTGTAGAGTGCTGATCAGGTGAGCGAGGCGATCATTTTTTTCTTTGGGGGTTTTGAGCAGATAATAAGCAATGCGTGTGGCACTTTTTTTACCTATACCAGGAAAATGAGCAATTTGTTTAATCAGATCATCAAGGAGTTGCATTAGTTATTGTTTTTTTGGAAAAGGTCGTGGGGATTAAATTTGTCTTTCATTTCTTGTTGAATCTGTAATTGTATGTTTTGAGAGGCATTCACAAAGGCGGCTTTGATGAGATCTCCCAGCAATGTGGTGTCTTTTTCTTCTAAGACAATGGGATTGATGGTGATGTCTGTCATCATCATTTTGCCATTGAGGGTAATCTCAATGAGTCCGCCACCTGAAATACCTTTGGCCTCTAAGTGCGCTAGTTCATCATTAATATGGGGGAAATCTTTGCCAAGAGTTTGCGATAATTCCTTCATTAAATTATTTAAATCCATGTTTCTTTCCTTCAATATTCTGTTTCATTTACTTTGCACTTGACGAGGGCTTTTCAACGATTTCGCCATTAAAGATGTCTACAATATCCTGAATCGTCTTATCTAATTTATTAGAATCTTGCTCTACTGGCTGCTCTTTTTGGGTTAATTTGATATCAAACACTACATTGAGTTGATATTCAGATTCTAGTTTTTGGCTGACTAAATGTTGTTTTTGTTGTAAAGAATTGTATGTAAAATGCTGTTCGGTATCAATGTATATGGTATTATCTTTGATATGATATTTTGATTGTGATAAAATAAGAGCAAACTGCACGTCAATTTTTTTCAGATAAGAAAGCAGGGTGCTCGCTTGAAGATTGTTTAAACTGTTTGATGGGGGAGCGATAGGTTCATTTGCTGGAGCTAAAGTGCTGACTTCATCACCTGGAGAAGGGGGGATGACAAGGGCTTCTTGTGTTGTGTCAGCTGGAACTTCTGCTGGAATGATGTCTTCGTCGGGATCTCGTGGTGCAGGAGTTGGTATGGGTGTCGGCGTAACGATAGGCGGTGATTGAACTACGGGAGTTGCTGGAATCTGCGGGACAGGCTCTGTGACGGCAACCTTGTCATCAGCTTGCGGAGTTCTTTCCGCTAGAGCTTTTTTTTTTGCCAAGCCGAGATAAAATCTGGCTTGACATCTTCACCGAGCATGAAACTCTGCATGGCATTGAGCTTTTTCATTAACTCTTGTTTAGAAAGATAATGTGGTAGCTGACAAAGTTTTGCTAAAAATAAATCGACTTCTGTTCGTTCATTCAAGGAATAGCGCAGGTCACGAAACAATTTTAACAGCAGATTGAGAGCGTGTTCTATTTGCACCAGAGACAGAGTTTCTACGATATCGTTGGACGGACGTTTGTTGGCGATGTTGAGCAGGGAATCCTGCGTAATGCCCGATTTGAGTAAAAGTAACTGGCGGAAATATTCGCCTAAATCGGTCAAAAACGTGTCTATGGCAACGCCTTGGTCGAGAATAGCGTTGCTTATTTCCAACGTCGCTTTAACATTAGATTGCACAATGTTTTGCATGAGGGTGTTGATCTGCTCTATGCTCAGCAAACCCAAATTGGTGCGGATTTTTTCTATGTTAATTTCTTTATTAGAAAAGGCAGCGACCTGATCAAAAAGAGTGTAGGCATCACGCAGAGAACCCGTCGACTGTTGGGCTATCCATTGTATTCCCGCTTCGTCAAAACTTATTTCCAGTTCTTGGCAATTTTCCTTGAGTAGGGCTTCCACCTTTTGCTGGGAAATGAGCTTGAAATGAAATTGTTGGCAACGGGATTTGATGGTTTGGGGAACTTTATGTATTTCTGTCGTGGCAAAAATAAAAATAATATATTCGGGGGGTTCTTCTATTGTTTTCAGCAAAGCATTAAAGGCATTGTTTGAAAGCATGTGAACTTCATCTATGATGTAAATTTTATAACGAGAATTGCTGGGTGGAAAACGGACTTCGTCTTTGATTTCTCTGATATCATTGACGCCCGTATGCGATGCACCGTCAATTTCTATGACATCTATGCTGGTACTCGTTTTAATTTCTTTGCAAGAACTGCATTCTCCGCAAGGCTCTATCGTTGGACCGTTGACGCAGTTAAGTGAGCGTGCTAGTATGCGTGCAGACGAAGTTTTCCCCACGCCTCTTGGGCCCGAAAATAAATAAGCGTGAGCAATGGTCTGATTTTCTATGCTACTTCTAATGGTTTCGACAACAAATTCTTGTCCCATAAGGTGGGCAAAATCTTGAGGGCGTTTTCTTGTAGCTGTTATTTCGTATGACATACTTTTATTTATATGATCCTAGAATCTTGTGTAAGAAAGATTGTATTAATATTAAGAATAAGGTCGGCCTTAGTCTAGAAAATTAATCATTTTAAAATGACTAATAGTATTTTAATAAGAAAAAAGGATGTTTTATTTGCTATTGGAGATCTCTTTTTTACGATATTTTGTATGAAAAGAGTTATGAGAAGTAGTGTCTGGGCGGTTATTTTTTGCCTTGTTTTTGTTGAAATTCATGCCGAAACGCAAGATTATCCCTATAAATTTGATGCCATTTATGATGGGGTATTGCTGGGAAGTGGTGTTCTTGTTGCGGGTGGAATTCTTCTGTGGAAAAATAATAAAGATATTGTGACGGGCTATGAAAAAATACAGCAAGATGGGCCGCTGGATATCAACGATGTCAATGCTTTCGATAGGTATTTTTATGTGCCCTATAATCACAATGTTGATATTGCGAGTGAGGTTTTTCTTTATTCTAGCATGGTTTTGGCGGCTTCGGCACCGTGGTTTCAGCCCCAATCGGACTGGGAAGACAAACTTTATACGACAGCTCTCTTTGGCGAGACTGCCTTGTGGTTGTTCAACGTGCAGTTTATTCTCAAATATTCTGTTCTGCGTTATCGACCTTTTGTTTATAATACAAACCCACCTGGGAAAAAAATTGACACCAACAATTCAGCAGAATCTTTTCCCTCAGGGCATTCAATATACAGCTTTGGTGCAGCCACATTTTTCCATCAAACCTATCAACAGATTTTTGAAGGTGGGGCGCAATGGCCCATTTATGTAGGATATAGTCTGGCCGCGACTACCGCTTTGCTCAGGGTTGGTGCAGGTGTACATTTTGTTTCGGATACGCTTGTGGGTGCGGTTCTTGGTGGTGCGGTCGGTTGGTTGATACCGTGGTCAAACCAGTATTTTAACGACAAAAAAAGTAAAGCGGGTGCTAATGCAGTGAGTCTTAGTTTGCATCCTTCTATGAGTGATGATACTATAGGAGCTCAGCTGAAAGTCGTTTACTAGGTTCTTCCTGCTTTTATAATTGTTTGAGCTGTGATTCGTTCACACGTCCATGTATAATATAGCATCTCTTTATTTCCCCTTGTAAATTGAATAGGTACTCCTATTTGATTTATACGTTTACGACACCGATTGTATCTCCGTTTTAGGTAGATAAAATCGGTGTCGTTTTGTCCACTGAAAATAAAAATAAAAAAAAGATTGACAAAAGTATAATAACCGTGTTAGAATATATTAAGTAACTAGTAATTTAGTTGCTTAGTTTACCAAAAGGTTATTTATGAAATTTACAGCGATAAAAGTTCCCGAAACCTCAGATCTTATTATTAAGCAGATTCTTGATTTATTGAAAACAGGTCGGCTCGAACCCGGTGAGCAATTACCCTCAGAACTGGTATTGCAAAAAGAATTTAATGTTACCAAACAGCAATTAAAAGCGGCTTTTAAGAGACTGGAAATTTATGGGGTGGTTGAGACCAAGCCACAAGCGGGTACCTATATTGCCGATATCCATTTGCAGATTTTAGTGGGTCTTGTCACCAACGTCCTTAATATTAGCCGTGAGATAGACTGGGTCTCGCTGACAGATACACGTTTAGCACTAGAACCACGAGCCGCAGAACTTGCCGCACAACATATCACGGCGGATGAATTGGCTATTTTGAAAACCCTTCATCAACAATTTGTCGAAGGTGCTAAGGCGGGAAACCGCAATATTGAAATAGATATTCTCTTGCATATGGAGATTATACGATTTTCGCAGAATACCACGATGATTTCGCTGTATTCTTTCATCACCAAAGATTTGATCGCATTCTATCACCAGTTTGACAACCTTGCCCAATTAGCCACACAAAAAAGGTTGGATGCAACCATAGTTGAGCATCAAAATATTTTAGATGCCTTGGAAAAGCGAGATAGTCAAAAAGCAGGTGAAGTGATGCGACTTCATTTAAATAGCGTTTATCAAGAAGCCCTACAGAAATTTTAGGACAATAATTTATGGAATTAAAGTTAAAGAATCTAACTCATATTGAATCGTGGCAAAAAATGGGCGTTGACCTTCCTTCGTTTAATTACGAGGCGGTCAAAACACAAACACACGATAATCCGCAGTGGGTTCATTTTGGTATAGGCAATATTTTTAGAGGCTTTGTCGCAGATCTTTACCAAGATCTCTTGGATAAAAACCTAGTACAAACGGGATTGATCGCTGTAAATCGTAGCCCTGAACTTGTGCAACGTATACTTACCCCTTACGATAATCTTACTCTGCTTGTCAAAATGAACAGCGATAAAAGTTTGCAGAAAAAAGTCATTGCTAGTATTGTAGAAAGTTATGCGTTAGGAGAGGAAGAACCCAGCGCATCACCCTTACTTCCTATCTTTACGAACCCAAGCCTCCAAGTCGTATCTTTTACGATTACAGAAAAAGGATACGCCTTACGCAATAGCGACGGGGATTTTCTACCGTCTATTCAAGACGATATAGAGTGTGGTCCCGCAAAGAGTCAATCCTTACTGGGACAACTTCTCTTTTTGCTTCAGCAGCGTTTTGAAAAAGGGAGACTCCCTCTTGCCCTGTTGAGCCTCGACAACTGTGCTGATAATGGTGATAAACTGAGAGAATCTCTTGTGACCATCGCCCAAGAATGGCTAGCGAAAGGAAGAGTCTCCTCTGATTTTGTAGACTATTTACAGGATAAAAACTGCGTCGCTTTCCCGCTTTCCATGATAGATAAAATCACACCACAAGCTTCAGATCCAATCAAACAGAAATTGGATTCTGCTGGTCTCGAGGGAATGGATATTGTTGTCACAGCCAATAAGGCTCGCTTAGCTCCCTTTGTGAATACCGAAGATGTCGGCTACCTCGTCATTGAAGATAATTTTCCCAATGGGAGACCTCCGCTGGAAGAAACAGGCGTGATTTTTACAGAAAGAGAGACCGTCAAAAAGGTTGAAACGATGAAGGTCACGACTTGCCTCAACCCTTTGCACACCGCTCTTGCGCTTACGGGTTGCCTTCTCGGTTATAAGACGATTGCCGACGAGATGCAAGATCCCCTGTTGACTCAATTGGTTTACACCATAGGCTACGACGAAGGGCTACCCGTTGTGACGCATCCAGGCGTACTTGATCCCAAAAACTTTATCGATGAAGTCTTGCAAGAAAGATTTCCTAACCCTTATATTCCTGATACGCCTCAACGCATTGCCACCGATACGTCGCAGAAAATTGCCATTCGTTTTGGCGAAACTATCAAGGCATACGCTGAAAATCCATCGTTAAAGGTGGATGAACTGATTGGTATTCCCCTCGTTCTTGCCATCTGGTTGCGCTATTTAATGGGTGTTGATGATGAAGGTCTCGCCTTTGAGTTAAGCCCCGATCCCATGATGGATTTCTTACGGAAAAATATTGACGGGATTCAATTGGGAAATACGCAAGTCAATATCAAGAACCTCTTAGAAAGAACAGATGTCTTTGGTGTCGATCTCTATAAAGTCGGTTTAGCTGGTAAAATTGAAGCGTTCTTCCTTGAAATGATGGCAAGCAAAGGATCTGTACGCAAGACGCTAGAAAAACATTTAAGCGAACGAAAAAATCGCGAAAGGAAATAAATAAATATGAAAATGAGTTTTCGTTGGTATGGTCCTAGTGACCCCATTACTCTGAGTGATATCAGGCAAATCCCTGGAATGAAGGGAATCGTCAGCTCGTGCTTTGAAGTTCCCGCAGACGAAGTTGTGAGCGTTGCAAAATTTCAGCACCTCAAAGATGAAGTGGAATCGCACGGTATGGAGTTAGTCGTCATTGAAAGTATTCCTGTTCACGAAGAGATTAAACTCGGTGGTGCAAAACGGGATGAATACATAGAAATATGGCTACAAAGTGTGCGCAATATGGCTGAGGTCGGTATTCCCGTCGTGTGCTACAATTTCATGCTCGCCTTTGACTGGCTCAGAACTGATTTGCGAAAAAGTATGGGCAACGGTGCCTACACCATGTTTTACAACGAGGATGACCTCGCACAGTTTGACTTTACCCGTGAAATTCCTGCGTGGAGTCAAAAGTACACTCCCGAAACATTGCAGACGATGCTGGATAGAAGCCGTGCTCTTTCAGAAGAACAGTTGTGGGAAAACTTGGAATATTTCTTGAAAAGAGTGGTTCCCGTAGTAGAAAAACTGGGTGTAAAAATGGCGATTCATCCCGATGACCCACCCTTTCCAGTGATGGGCATTCCTCGCCTTATGACGTGTCAAAAAAATCTACAACGCTTCTTAGACTGTGTCGATAGTCCCGCCAATGGGTTGGCCTTTTGTACGGGTTCTTTGGGCGCTGGCTTGCACAATCAAGTGGAAGAGATGCTGGAACATTTTGCACCGACAGGCCGTGTTCACTTTATGCACGTGCGTAATCTCAAGCATGAAAGCGAGAAACACTTTTACGAAACCGCTCACCCTAGCAGTGAGGGGCGTATGGATATGTTTCGTGTGATGAAAGCTTTGCACGATGCAGGCTACAAGGGACCACTACGTCCTGATCACGGTCGTGATATTTGGGGCGAAGAGCGAACGCCTGGCTACGGATTGTATGACAGGGCATTAGGTGCGACCTATTTACAAGGATTATGGGAAGCTTTGGAGAAGAGATAGAAGTT
>CAYRNA010000016.1:22589-34863 GCA_964425555.1 uncultured Spirochaetales bacterium | reverse complement strand
GTTGAGACAAAAATACCCGAGAGCTCAATGTTCTCGGGTATTTTTATTATAAGAAAGATCTAGGCTTTAGATCCATCGTTAACAGTTTGACCGTTAGCTTCTCTATATTGCTTGATTTTGCGTTTCAAGAAGTTAATAACTTTGGTGATTTTAATCTCTCTAGGGCAAACCTTAGTACATTCAAACAAGCTTTCACAAGCCCAAATACCGTCAGGAGTGTCAACTACGCCTAGGCGATCTTCCATTCCTTGATCACGACTATCATCAATAAAGCGAGCCGCTTGCACTATAGCTTGCGGTCCCAAGAAGTTGGGATTTTTATCAAGAACTGGACAAGCAGAAAAACAAGCCCCACAGTTGATACATTTCGTGGCATCATCAAAAAGAGCTCTATCTTCAGGAGATTGAATAAACTCTTTGATATGAGGCGGCAGTTGCTTAATAATAAAATAAGGCTTGACCGATTCATAGTTAGCCATGAATTTTTTTTGATTAACGATAAGATCTCTTTCTATGGGGAAATGCTTAAGAGGGCGAATATCAATGGCGCCGTCTGCTTCGTCCATAATTTCTTGATATAAAGTCTTACAAGCCAAGCGTTCCTTACCATTAATGATCATTGCATCTGAACCACAAACACCATGAGCACAACTCATACGAAAGGAAAGAGTAGGGTCTTGAGTTCTTGCAATGTCATTTAACATATCAAGAACACGAGTCGTTTTCTCGGCTTCTACTTCGTAATCTTTGTAGTAATATCCTTGATTAGGATCAGTTCTTTTAATTTTAATTTTTACTAACATAATTTGACTCCTAGTATACTCGTGGTTTTGGCTTGAAATGTTCTGCATCTTCATCCATTAACGACAAGTCAACAGGTTCCGTACCGACTTTAACGGTTGCATTTTCATCATCCCAATAGCTGAGTGTATGATGCAAGAATCTCTCATCATTTCTATCGGGGAAGTCTATACGAGTATGGGCTCCACGGCTTTCTTCACGATAAAGGGCACCTTCGGTAATGATTACAGCAAGATCGAGCATGTTGTCCATCTCAATGGCTCTGAGTAGATCATAGTTATAGCGATCAGTATGATCACCTATACCGACATTTTCAGCTTTCTTTCTAATTTGGTGAAGAACTTTGATCGCTTCTTGCAAGCCTTTACCTTCTCTATAAACACCTACTTTTTCCATCATAATTGTTTTCATTTCACTAATGATGGTGCTCACAGGTATATCACCTTTTCTTGCTTTTAAGTCTTCGAGATAGAATTTTACCTTGGCAACTTCTATGGCGTCAAGCTCTGTTTCTTTGATGTTAGCTTCATCTTTCATCATTTGCTTACCGGCTCTTCGCCCAAAAACAACGAGCTCGAGTAGGCTGTTTGAACCCAATCGGTTTGCACCATGCACAGAAACACAAGCGCATTCACCTGCTGCATAAAGACCTTCAACAATTTGACCTTCGTAGGAAACTTGTGTGTCAATATTGGTTGGAATACCACCCATAGTATAGTGAGCTGTGGGCTGAATAGGTATCATTTCTTCGGCAGGATTGATGCCTAAGTAAGTTTTACAGAAATCTTCAATATCTGGTAATCGTGATTTAATGATTTCTTCACCAAGATGAGTGGCATCGAGCATGACATAGTCGTCTATGCTTTTATCGCCTTTCATACCACGACCTTCAAATATTTCAGTCATAATAGCGCGTGATACCATGTCTCTAGGAGCTAAGTCTTTGAGAGTAGGGGCATATTTTTCCATAAAAGGTTCGTTGTTACGGTTTCTTAAGATACCGCCTTCGCCACGTACACCTTCTGTAATAAGAACGCCAATACCCTTAATGCCTGTAGGATGAAATTGAAAGAATTCCATATCTTCAAGAGGTATGCCTGCTTTTGCAACGAGAGCTTGTCCGTCACCTGTATTGGTCAGTGCATTTGAACATGTTTTAAAGATTTGGGCGCTTCCGCCAGTGGCTAGCATAACAGCTTTTGCTTGGAAGAAATGAAGTTCACCCGTTTCAAGTTCAAGAGCAGCGACGCCATTTATTTTGTTTTCACCTTTTTTCATAAGATGAATAACTTGGTATTCGTTGAAGAATTCTATTTTGTTTTTGACGGCTTGTTGATAAAGCGTGGTCAAGATCATTTGACCAATTCTATCGGCAGCAAAACACGCACGCAAGACGGCTTCTTTACCAAAATTTTTGGTGTGACCACCGAAACGACGTTGAGCAATTTTACCATCGGGTGTTCGTGTAAAAGGCAAGCCTCTATTTTCTAGGTCGATAATAACTTCGGGAGCATCATCGGCGAGTACTCTGGCGGCATTTTGATCAGTAAGGTAGTCTCCACCTTTAACTGTATCATAGGCGTGCCATATAGGTTTATCTTCATCAAGATTTCCTAAGGCTGCGGAAACTCCACCCTGTGCGGCGCCTGTGTGGCTCCGTTGGGGATAAAGTTTACTGACAACGGCCACCTTGTGTCCTGCTTCACTTGCTGTGATAGCGGCAT
This sequence comes from uncultured Spirochaetales bacterium, assembly GCA_964425555.1. Lineage (GTDB taxonomy): Bacteria > Spirochaetota > Spirochaetia > SP-2023 > CAYRNA01 > CAYRNA01. Next base: position 32,338 of record CAYRNA010000016.1, on the reverse strand, counting down.
ACAGACCTGCACCGCCACCTCCAACAATAACTGTATCGAATTTATGTGTTTGCATAATTCTCCTCCTCAATTAGATCATATTATGTGGGTTTAAAATTTCTGTTATTTCATCGTCTGATAGAATTTGGGCTTCTCTGACCACGTCTTCTATCTTACGTTTTTCATGATAGGCCTTGTGAGCCAAAGCCGCCGCTTTATCGTAACCAATTTTGCGGTTAAGCGGTGTTACAAGGGCTAAAGACCAGTCTATCCAGTACTCTAATCTTTCTTTATCCGCCTGAATTCCTTTGACACAACGCTCTGCAAAAACATCTGCGGTGTGCTCGAGCAATTCGAGGGCACTTAAAGTTTCATGAGATAAAATAGGATACATCATATTGAGTTGTAGGGGACTGTTTTGTCCTGCTATCGTTGTACTCATTGCTTGACCCTGTATGTGAGCCGAAATTTGTATGATCATTTCGGGGATAACAGGGTTGATTTTACCAGGCATGATGGATGAACCAGGTTGTAATTCAGGAAGAATGATCTCTCCTAAAGCTCCACGAGGGCCACTCGCTAAAATGCGGAGGTCATTGGCTATTTTCATCAAAGCGACAGCGACAACATTGACTGCACCCATGAGTTCAACTTGAGCATCACAAGCGGCGATGGCTTCAAATTTATTGGGGGCAGTGATGAAAGGAAGACCTGTTTCTTCGGCTATGCCTTCTGCAATGTTTTGTGCAAAATCGGGGTGACAATTAATGCCTGTTCCCAGAGCGGTTCCGCCTTGCGCAAGTTCTTCTAAATTAGCAAAAGTTGCACGAATGCGTTGAGCACCCTTTTCGATTTGTACAGCAAATGCTGAAAATTCTTGCCCTAGTGTCATGGGAACGGCGTCTTGCAAATGCGTACGACCGAGCTTCACAAACTGGGAAAATTCTTTTTCTTTTTTTCTTAGAGCTACAGCAAGTCTGTCGAGAGCCTCTACTGTTTTTTCCGCCATAAGTCTGTCGGCGATATTTAAGGCCGTGGGAATGGTATCGTTGGATGATTGTCCGTGATTGACATGGTCGTTAGGATGCACGGGTGAGCGTGTTCCCAAGGCTTGGCCCAATATTTGGTTGGCTCTGTTTGAGATGACCTCATTCATGTTCATATTCCACGAGGTACCGCTTCCTGTTTGAAAAACATCAATAGGGAATTCTTGGTCGTGTTTATGTTGAATGATTTCGTCTGCTGCCTGAACGATAACGGTTTTGAGCTTTTCGTCTATACGACCAAGCTGGCAGTTGCTTATAGCGGCTTGTTTTTTGACAATGGCTATAGCTTTAAGCATATAAGGGTGTATGCGAAAGTTTGAGACAGCGAAATTTTCAACTGCTCTTTGCGTTTGTGCTCCCCACAACGAATTTACAGGGACTTTTACATCTCCCATAGAATCCTTTTCGGTACGAAATTCTGCCATTAACGCTTCTCCTATAAATGATGGATTTTTAGATATCCCAATTATAGTACATGTTGAAGCTTATTGCAATGAAAAGTATAAATATTTTTTTATTTATGCGAGGGCGTGAGAGAGCTTTATATATGTTTCTGTATATTCACGAAGCATGGGTGCATATAGTATAAAAGACTTTAGAAATAAATTGGATTTTTGACTTTTGTATTTTCTTGCAAAAGCGTCAGCATTTACAAGCGACGTTTGATCCGTAGTTTTCCACTTGCCAGAATTGGCAAACATGGTAGTACTTACCTCTTCTTTTTAATTGATAGTCGATCTTTTTTCGTCCCATTTTATTCTCCTTAAAAAAATAACAGGTACAATAAAAAGTACAATTGCCAAATACTATCAAAAAAAACAGTCTGAAACTGCTCTAAAATACATACCCGAGAGGATTCGAACCTCTGACCTCTTAAACCGCAATCAAGTGCTCTATCCAGCTGAGCTACGGGTACAAAATTCGGAGAGAGGGGGATTCGAACCCCCGGTACGGTTACCCGTACAACACCTTAGCAGGGTGCCACTTTCGGCCACTCAGTCATCTCTCCAATATATAACACGTTCAATCTTACGGAGAGAAGGGGATTCGAACCCCTGGTACCCTTACAGGTACACACGCTTTCCAAGCGTGCTCCTTAGACCGCTCGGACACCTCTCCTGAACGTAAACTTTATTATTCATATAAGAAGGCTTCTTGTCAAGCTTACAATAAAAAAAGATAGCAGCAAAATCTAGCGAAAATCTATTTGAGAGTCCATGCTGTGATAAATTATTTTATTTCTGGAGTGAGATCAGAATTATTTTCCAATAAAAGCCACAATTGATACAAGCTTTGTATGACGCTACGATGACGGATGGCGTCTCTATCGCCTGATAATTGTAATTGATGGACATAAAAATTATCGTTGAAGGCAAGGGCAAGATAGACTAAGCCAACAGGTTTTTCCGCGGTGCCGCCTTCTGGGCCTGCTATGCCTGTGAGAGCTATGCCTATGTTTGTTTTGGTGCGTGCGACAAGGCTTTTAACCATGGCTAAGGCGCATTCTGAACTGACGGCACCGTGTTGCGATAAGATAGTGGGATCAATGCCCAACTCTATTTTCATTGCGTTGCTGTAGCAAATATAGGAGCCATGATAGGCTTGAGATGCTCCGGGGTAATTGACAAGGGTGCTTGCGAGTAAGCCTCCTGTGCAACTTTCAGCGGTAGAAATGCTGAGATTTTTCTCAATAATTTTTTGCATGACAGTATTTTCAAAGTTCTCTTGTGTGTCAGAAACGATGTGTTTACCCAAGAGAGAGCGAAAACTTTTCTTTAAAGGGGATAAAAGCTGTTCGGCTTGGTCTTGGGTGGACGCTCTGGCGACCATTTTGTAATTGACATAGCCCAGTTTGGCGTAGGGTGCGAGGCTGGGGTTTTGGTCTGTGAGTATGGGTGCCAGCAATAACTGAGCATCACTTTCGCCTATGCCCATGACCTGATAAAATTGCGTGAGAGCGACTTCATTTTGAAATTGCTTGAGCCACGGAAGAAATTTGTTGCTGAACATGGGTTTCATTTCTCTGGGAGGACCGGGCAAGAGAACGATGTGCTTATTTTTTTGTGATAAAATGACTCCAGGTGCGGTGCCAAAATCATTTTCTAAAATAAAACTGTCTGCGGGGAACATCGCTTGTTTCAAGTTGCTGCTTGCCATTTCTTTTTTAGCGTGGGCAAAATATTTTTTTAATATTGTCAGAGCTTTTTCATTCATTTCGAGGTCAAGGCCGAAGTAGGCGGCGCACGTTTCTTTTGTCAGATCATCTTGTGTCGGGCCGAGTCCACCTGTGGTAATGACTATGTCGGACATGCTAAAGGCAAAGTCTAAGACCTGAGTCACCCGTGCGTGGGAATCGTCAATAACGCTTTGCAACACAACTTCGTGGCCTAGCGTCACTAATTCATTGGCGAGATAATGGCTGTTGGTGTTAACGATGTCACCTGTGAGAACTTCATTTCCCACGCTAATTAATGCAATTTTCATCTGTAATCCTTTTCTGTGTATATATCTATTATAGCAGTAAGTTTTTTTGTGGGTAGATTTAGCGTGTTTTTTATTGTCTATTATTCAGTTATGGCATATTTTTTTTGTTTTCCTAATAAAAAATATCTTTATCCTTTTAAATCTTAGTCGAAGATAAATTATATTATCTTTTCAAAATAACAAAGGGTTTGTAATGTCCCATCGATATTTATATAAAAAGTCATTGATACGCGGGTATCTTTTTTGTTCATTTATACTTCTTTTTAATCAACTCAATGGACTGACATTTTCTGTAGATTATTACGAAAGACAGCGTTTTACTCCCAGTGATAATATTCGTCTTGAGGTCACACTTTTCAACGAAAAAAGTGATATTGAGTCTTTTTATCTTTCTGATAACAAAATATTCAACCTTGAATTTGAGGTCAAAAATGAATATTCTTCGCGCTTGCCATCGTCTCAATCTTACCTCAATGCCTTCAGCAATAGTCGCAATACCTATTACAGACAAATAGATCTTTACCCCAATGAAAAATATAGTTTCAGCGTCAATTTAAATGATTTTGTGAATTTAACAGATCCTGGGGTTTACGTCATTAGCACCACTTTTTTTACGTCTCTTATTGCCAAAAGTAATGCGGTGAGTTTGAGCTTTAATACTGAAAAATTAAACGCAGTCCAAGACCTCGTTTTAACGGTTTTTCCCAATAGCAATGAAGCTTCGAGCGATTTGTTGTCGACCTTAGAACAGCAACGAAATTTATTATTGAAGCAAGCCGATTTTTCTCCCGATCAAATTATTGACTATATGCTTAAGGCGAAACAAGCAAGAGATTGGGACAAGTATTTCCTCTATCAGGACACAGAAGCGTTAATGTTGAAAAATGCCGATTTGAATAGGCAATACAAATTGAGTTCACCGCAAACACAACAACTTATGTTGACTCAGTTTAAAGATAGCATTAGAAAAGAAGTTGCGAGCAATGGACGGGAATATATCCCCACCAATTACGTGATAGCCAAGACAAGCTACACAAATACCGAAGCGCAAGTGATAGTCAACGCCGATTTCCAGATCATGGACTACAGTGAATCACGCCGTTATACTTATACGCTGTCAAAAATTTTGGGTATTTGGGAAATTGTGGATATAGATGTTGCGATTGAATCCGCACGGGCTATTTCTTCGGGAATCTACAGAGCGCCCTAATCTTAAATTAAATTGCGTTCAAACAGCCACGAAGCTAATTGAAAACTGAGGGTGGTAAACTCGTCGGGAGTAATGTCTTCTATACTTTCTAGCGAGGTCGTCGCAAGCCACTTTTTCAGGTCGTGCGCTCCATTCTTTATTGTCGAACTCATTTGGTAGACTAGCGTGTGCAATTCCTTTTGAAATAATTGCATTTGCTGAGAGTTGTAAGATGCTTCTGTACTAAGATACAGGTTTATGCGTATTAAAAGCGCGAATAAATCTTGTGCGAATTGGGCTTCTTTGTCACTTTCATCAAAAATATTTTTGGGATACATTGTTGCAGCGCTGAGAGAAGTCTTGCTGGTTTTGTAGTATGATATTTTTGCCGTGCTCGAACGTATTTCTAGGTAGTTGAGCATAAATTGGGCTTTGGTTTCAGTAATATTTTTCACAATTTTGTTTTTGAAGTTGAGGCTATTAATTGTCTTGAGTTTAATGTCATCTTTGAGCGTTGCGTCAAGATCGTTTTGATGAAGCATTGTGTCAAGATTTGTTTTTATGGCGTGATTCGCATCAGTTAAATATTTGATAGAATGGTCGAGGTCGGCGGTTGAATTTGTCAACTCATTGCCTTCCTCTGTGAGTTTCTGAATACTTTGACGTTGCGCTATTGTCTGTTTATGGAAATTTTGAAATGATTTTTGCAATTCTTCAAAAGTGCTAGAAATGTATTGGCTTGAATCTCTATTAATCTTGAGTATGCTAAAAAATTCCTGAAGGATCAGTGAAATTCGTTTCGATTCGTTGGTTGAATTATGGGCTAATTGACGAATTTCTTTAGAAATGACGGTAAAGCCCTTGCCTGCTTCGCCCGCATTTGCCGCTTCCAAAGAAGCATTGATGGCAAGAATGTGAGTCTTGTCTGCAATATCTTGTATGATGGCGATGAAAGCAACAATCTCTTTGCTTTTATTTTCCATGTTTTGCTCAGATTGATAAAGGGTGGAAATTTTTTCCTGCGATTCCACTATTAATTTTTGCAAGTTGATAAATATTTGATTGTTCGCTTCATTTTGTTCACTAAAAGAAGCGATGTCCTCTTTTATTTGCTGTATTTTCTCAAGAGAGATTTGCTTTTTATTTTCAATCGCCAATTCTGAGCGTTTTACTTGGGATAAATTTTGTTCTACGGCTTCAACATTCTTTTTTACCGATTGCATGATTTTATTTGATTCTTTGACTATCGCTTGAGTTTCGTAGAGCGATGTTTCGATATCATTGACAGAATGCAGAGAATTTGAAATTTTCTGTTCTATATTTTGCTCAGAATTTTGTATGCGGTATAAATCGGTTTTGGAGTTCTGCACAATATTGTGAGCATTGTGAATGAAAAGGTTCACCTCGTCAATCAGGCGACCAATAAGGTCGTTGGATTTTATGGTTATTTTTGTTTCCAGATTTCCACCATTATGATTGATATCGTGTATTTCTCTGAGCACAGATTTTAGAACGCGTAGTACGGTGAGCTTGAGTATAAAGAATGAAAATAAGCCGACGATAAGGCCTGCGATGAGGCAAGCGATAATAAAAATAATCCACGCCGACGGAGATTTTGGTGTGACAAATATTGCTGCAAAAAAAGGGAAAATTATTCCTATGCAAAGCCCAAAAAGGAGGGAGGCGTTTAAGTTGTTGCGGATAATACTTTGACGAGATTGCATAAATCTTATCCTTTGTTGGGATAGCCTATATACGGCTATTTATTTTCAATATATTTGTGAGTATTTGCATAGCTTTGCCACTTTCTAAAGATTCTTTTGCCATGGCAACGGCTTGCGCATAAGTGTAACTATTGCCAACCATAAGGGCCAATGCTGCGTTGGCGATAGACACATTGGTTTGAGCAGCTGTTCCTTTATTATTGAGTATGTCTAAAAATATGGACTTGCTTTCTTCGACGGTCTCTCCACCAGTAATTTCATTGGCTTGAATATTATCAAAGCCGAGTTCTTGTGGCTGGACGATTCGTTCTGCTGTTTTGGTGCTGTATTTAAATTGGCTTGTCAAAGAAATTTCGTCGTAGCCGTCAAGCGTGTGTAATATGGTATAATCCATAGAGAGATTCTGGTGCAAATAGGCGTATTTTCGCATGAGTTCGAGGTCGAAAACACCTATGAGTTGTTTGTTGGGTTGGGCTGGATTGACTATGGGCCCCAGCATATTAAAGAATGTTCTAATGCCCAAATCTTTGCGTATGTGTGCGACTGTTTTCATGGCGGGGTGAAAGAGGGGAGCGTGCAAAAATGTGATTCCGCCTTCATCCAATTCTCGCTTGAGTTGATTTTCGTCGTTGGTAAATTGATAGCCCAAGGCAAGCAATAGATTGGACGAACCGCACAGCGAAGAAACGCCGTTGTTGCCGTGCTTGGCGACTTTTTGGCCAGCACCTGCTACAATAAATGAGGCTAGGGTAGAAATGTTAAAAGTGTTTTGACCGTCTCCGCCCGTACCGCACAAGTCGATAATATCAAATTCAGATAAATCGAGCCTAACGCACTGTTCCAGCATTGCCGTCCTAAACCCCTTAAGCTCTTCGACGGTAATGCCACGCATGCTGTAGACCATCATAAATGCAGCAATTTGGCTACTATTATATTCTTGTTGCATCAGTTTTAACAATATTTCTTTGGCTTGCTCTTCGTTCAAACTTTGGTGTGATATGAGGTAATTTAATATTTTTTTCATAGCTGTTTAATCTTGTAACCAATTGGAAAGTATGGTTCGTCCTTGTTCTGTTAAAATGGATTCCGGGTGAAACTGCACGCCGCACACTTTATCGCTGACGTGCTTTAATGCCATAATATTTCCCCATTTATCTAGGGCGGTGACCTCTAAGGAAGGGGGGAGTGTTGCAGGGTCGACCACCCAAGAATGGTAGTGGGCGATGCGTATGCCATCGGGGACATCTTTGAAAAGAGCGGTGTCTTTTACCATTTTTAGGGGCGAACTGATGCCGTGCAAGGGCTGGGCTAAATTGGTGAGCGTACCGCCTTGGGATTGGGCGATGGCCTGCATGCCAAGACAAACGCCAAAGATATCTTTGGTGGTGAAATATGTCTCTAAAAGTTCCATTAAAATGCCCGATTCTTCGGGGAGACCAGGACCCGGCGAAAGTAATATTTTGTCAAATTGAGCTATCTCTTCTATGCTTATTTGGTCATTTTTAGCAACGCTTATATCAAGCTGGGGAGCAATTTCTTCCAAGATATGAACAAGGTTGTAGGTGAAAGAATCGTAATTATCAAAAACTAATACACGCATATTTAAATCTCTTGTGCCATGACAATGGCTTTTCTTAGTGCGGCCAATTTATTAGCAACTTCTTGCATTTCACTCTGAGGGTCAGACTTGAAGACAAGTCCCAAACCCGCTTGGTAATAAAGCTGATGGTCTTTGCTTAAAAAGGAACGAATCATGATGGCGTGATTGTAAGAATAATCAAAGCCAATGAAGCCAATTGCCCCACCATAAAATCCCCGTCGTGTCGGTTCGTATTCATTGATGAGCTGCATCGCCCGTCGTTTGGGCGCACCCGTGAGAGTACCCGCAGGGAAGCTCGTCATGATAAGGTCAAAGGCATCTTGCTTGCTTTTTAATTTTCCCGTGACCTTGGACACGAGGTGAATCACGTGAGAGAAAAACTGCAGTTCCCGTGATTTTTCGACAGTGACATCGCTACAGTAACGGCTCAAATCGTTGCGGGCAAGATCTACCAGCATAACGTGTTCGCTGTTTTCTTTCTCATCTTGAGCGAGCTCTTGCGCCAATTTCTTATCGGTGTCATCATCGCCCGTTCGCTTAAACGTGCCTGCAATGGGCAAAATCTGTGCGTCCCTATCTTTGATAATAAGTTGCGCCTCGGGTGAAGAACCGAAAATTTTAAAGTTTCCGTAGTCAAAATAAAACAGATAAGGCGAAGGGTTAATCGATCTGAGACTGCGATACAGATTAAAATCATCGCCCTTGAATTTTTGTGAGAATCGTCGTGACGGCACAATCTGATAAACATCGCCTTTACGACAATGCTCTTGCCCCTTTTTGATATAATCTAAAAAGGCCTCATCGGTAAAATTGCTCTGCTCTTCTCCCTCTAAATTAAAACGATATTCGGGGAAGTTTTTATTGTGTATCACCTGCAGAATATGATCTATTCCACGGGGTTTTTCCGACGCCAAATAATTTTCCAAAATGTAGAGTTCATTTTTAAAATGGTTGACCACAATAATATATTTATACACATTGTAGCAAATTTCAGGGATGTTGTATTCGTCTGGTTTTTGGTGCTGATCAATCTGATTAAAATAGCCTTGCGCATCGTAAGCGGTATAACCAAATAGACCGTTGTTGATAAATTTAATATCCAGTTTTTCAACTTCAAATGTATCGATAAAACCTTTGAGTAGGCGAGGAATTTGCTCGTGTTGCTCTTGGGTGTTTAAGGGAACATTTTCGCTTGCTCTATCGGGATAAGTCGAACTAATGGTGTTTTGCTCAACTTTAAACGATGCAATGGAATCGAAGCAGATGTAGGAAAAACTGTTGTCTTGTCTGTTATAATCTGAACTTTCTAGCAAAAGAGGATTAAGGTATTGATCTCTAATACGAAGGTACATCCCAATGAGAGTTCCCGTATCCGCGAGTTGTTTGAATACAGACGTTTTTAAAACAATTTTAGACATGCTATTCCTTCTCGGTTTAGAAAAAATGTTGTATAAAAATAAATAATACCTACAACTTAACTTTAAATATATTGTATCAAAAGAACTATAAAAATCATAGTTGTATCGTTTATGTTTTGCGAAAGAAAAGGTCGCCGATGGAGAAATGTCTTATCTTGAAGTTGATTATATGATGCGAAAAAGAATAAATAACATATTTACTTTTTTAGTTATCATACGATACTTATTTATGATGATGTCTCGTTTTGTTTATATTCGCCGTCTTTTTTTCGGCATCGCTCATGTCGCTTTTGCCTTTGCACTTTTTGC
>CAYRNA010000016.1:0-22489 GCA_964425555.1 uncultured Spirochaetales bacterium | reverse complement strand
CCGTCGACCAGCCCCTCAATACACCTGTTGATCAACCTGTCGATCAGTCCCTCGATGCCTCTTTCTATCAGGCACCCAATGGGCCTACCGATCAGCCAGCCAATGATTTAATCGATCAAGAAAACCATCCTGTTTTCGGCTCTGAGACTCTTGAGCAAGGGGCAAATACCGCATTTTCAGACGATGAAATGCAGGCAAAATTAAAACGAGAAGCCGCCAATCAAAGGCTCATGCTTGCACGAGATGCTTCGCAACGGCCCACTATTCCGCCAGCCGATGAGCCTCTTGCGCCTTTACCCGTACCCGAAGATCTGCCCAGAGGCTACCTTGATTATCAGTTTGGACAGAGCTTTGACGAAGTGAATGCCTTGCTAACGAAAGACACCGCTTTTTATTTTCGCCCTGAAATGGATGTGAGTTTTTTAGACACACCCGTAAGACGCATTGTGTCCACTCCAGGGCTTTCAATTGTCAGTCAGGGCATTTTTCAGTTCTCTGAAAACGACGCTTTATATAGCATCACCATCAATGTAAATCCTGATAGAGTTGATTTTTATAGTCTTTTCAATACGTTAAGAACTAAGTATGGAGAACCAAAAACATATTCGCCCGCTGGTGCGGAGTGGAATAATGACACAACCATTGTGAAACTTGAATATCCATTGACGGTAAAATATTTAGATAAAGTTATCATGGATAGTATGGCAGAAGAAGAGGTAAAGCAAAATGTTACGCAACAACAAAGCACTGAAAACTTTTTACAAAACTTTTAGGATTTTACTGGTATTGAGCTTGGCATTCACAAGCTGTATGGCAGAAGATCTTCCTAATCTTGAACGCACAACGCTGACCATAGATAGCAAGCCTCCGCTCGTGCTTCAAACGGCCATTGCTGACAACGATCAGACAAGAGCGGATGGCTTAAAGCACGTAAAAAAAATGAATGATGATAGCGCTATGCTTTTTGTTTTCAAGAAGTCTCGACCCGTATCTTTTTGGATGCAAGACACGCTGATTCCGCTCTCCATTGCTTACATTGATGAGCGTGGCGTTATTCTGCAGATAGAAAAAATGGAACCCCTCGACGAAACTTCCATACCGTCCAGAGGTCCTGTAAAGTATGCCTTGGAAGTAAATCAGGGAATATTTAAAAAGTATAATGTAAAAAAAGGGAATAGAATAAACTCCCTAAACACCGATAGTAATAATTAAAGTAACGAACAAAGAGCCACGTGAAAATTAGATGAAAATGAATTTATGAGTGATTATTTTGATATCGAGGAACTAAAACAAGACTTTTTTCTTGAAGCCGATGAACAGCTCGAGATGATGGAAAAAGCGATCTTGGTTTTAGAAGAATCCTCAGAAGATAGAACCGCAATTGATGAGGTTTTTAGAGCTGCCCATACACTAAAAGGCTCTTCTGGTGCAGTTGAAATGACTGAAATCAGTGGCTTTACTCATGTCTTAGAAAATTTATTAGACTTTATTAGAGAAGACAAAATTGCCGTTGATGAAATTGTTGTGACGACCCTGTTGAACTCACTTGATATTTTGTTGGCCATGGTTACTGCTAGAAAAAACGGTGAAGTTTATAGCGAAGATGTTAGCGAGACAAAGAACAAATTAGTGTCGCTCTTAGAAGAAGAGAATAAGGCGACTTCATCAGCAACTCCAGATCCTGTTACGACAGAGACTGTGAGTGAAAAAGCTGTCACCAATGACGCAATTCCCCCAGTATCGTTGGAAGATATCTTGCCCTTGTTAAAGCCTGGTCAACAAGCTTATTCCTTGCATATTCAACTTGACAAAAGCAACCCCATGATTTCCATCGCCAGCCTCGAAATACTTTCCTTACTCAAGGGCAAAGTTGATCTGATGCAATCTATACCAGCCTATGAAGTGCTGATGGCGGGAGACGGCGGTGACGCTTTCACCCTTTATATAGGGACTGAAATGTCAGAGAGCAGTCTGTTAGCCTTGGTGACAATAGATGAGGTGACGGAGAAGGTTTCCTTGGAGCGCATGGGCAATACCTCGAGTACCCAAGAAGATGTCGTCCCCATGGAAAACCGTGAGGCCGTCCTTGACTTCTTGGAAGAATACAAAGCGACAAAAATGAGTCCTGAAGTTGCCGCACAAAGCGAAACCGTGGCAAATCCCCCTGAGTCATCACCTCCCTCTACGCCTTCAGTTGATGATAAAATAGCGACGCCAGAAACTAAGCCTAGCGAAAACAAAGCTAAGCCCGATGACAAGAAAGCCAAAGCAAGCAGTGACATACTCAAAGTAGACAACAAGCGTGTTAATATGATCATGAACCTGACCAGTGAAGGCGTCATCAACAAAGCCGCTTTAAATCAGTTTGGTCAGACATATTTAAAATATCGCAACGAATTTGAGAATGATTTTTCTAAACAAGTTGAAAATATTCGAGCCAGACTCATGGATATGAAAGCATCACTCGATGAAGAAAAAAATGGTAATATAGAAAGTGATTTAGTTGTCAACAATAGTTTTTCTCAGCTAGAAGAAAAGGTGTTAGATTCTCTTGACGAAATGGAAAAAAGCTATAGAAAAGGTTCTCGACTAGAAGAAACTTTTAAAGTCATTAACGCTGATATTGAACGCAATATTGGTGATTTGCACGAAGCCGTACTGCACATACGCATGGTTCCTATAGAGCAACTTTTTACACGTTACACACGCCTTGTACGAGATCTCAGCAAAAAACTGAACAAGCCCGTTGATTTCATCATTGAGGGTGGAGAAACAGAGCTTGATAAAACGATTGTTGAAGAACTGATTGATCCCCTGATGCATTGTGTGCGCAATTCTATGGATCATGGACTTGAAGATGCGGAAACGAGAGCCAACACAGGGAAACCCGCAAAAGGAACCTTACGTTTAGTTGCCAGAAATCAGGGTGACAGTGTCGTCGTTGAAATTAGTGATGACGGGGCAGGACTGAATAAAGATAAAATACTAGCGAAAGCAATAAAGCAGGGTTTAGTCGATCACAGACAGACATTGAGCGATAACGAAATACATCAACTTATTTTGAAGCCTGGTTTTTCTACCGCAGAAAAACTAACAGACCTTTCTGGTCGTGGCGTTGGTCTAGACGTCGTAAAATCACATATTGAAAAACTCAAAGGTACGATAAAAATAGAAACAGAAGAAGGCTGCGGCACTACTTTTATTATTAAATTGCCTTTAACTTTGGCTATTATTAGAGGCTTACTCATTTGTGTGCAAGGAAGCTTCTTTGTTATCCCTGTCGGCTCTGTTGTTGAAAGCTTAAGAGCGAGTGAATATAAACAAATTACCGTGGATGGCGAACAAGCTTTACACCTCAGAGATGAAATTGTACGCATCGTCAATCTCAGTCGGATATTAAATTTCCCTGAGCAAGGCGGGCAGAATGAATTTATTGTTGTCATTGAGTCGGGTGAAAACAAACGAGTCGGTCTCATTGTAGACGAACTGATAGGCGAAGAAGACATTGTCATCAAACCTTTAGACCCTTTTTATGGACAAACCGATTGCCTGATTGGGGCTACAATATTGGGTGATGGCACTGTTGCTTTAATTTTAGATGGTAATGAAATCTTTAAGCAGATAGATAAAGAGGGAAGCTAGTATGCCTAATAATGAAAAAACAGGACGACTCGATTTTGTAAATTTTATTGTTCGTGATACGTACTATGCTATTGACGTCAGCTGTGTGAAAGAAATTTCAAAAATTGGAAAAATCACACCTTTGCCCAATGCCTATGAATTTATTCTCGGGGCTTATAATTTACGTGGTGAAGTTATACCTATTCTCGATATGAGAAAAATGTTGGGTTTAGGGAGTTCTACCAGAATAGATTCTCTTTATCAGGTTATTATACTTCATTTAAATGAGCATTTAATAGGTATTACAGTAGATAAAATTTTGAGTGTGATCACTTACAGCAGTGCAGAAATAGAAGAAGCCCATGAATATGTCACTTCACTGGGGCAAGATTTCATGAAAGGTATTTTTTATTACAATAAAAATCTGTTCTGGTATATTGATGCTCAAAAACTTTTGGGCAAAGGTTCTGGAATTGAATATTACAAGAATGTACTAGAATCGAAGAAGAAAGATTTGGAGCGAACTGCGCAAGAGATCTCACAAAATGTATCTGAAGACGCAGGTGTATCTACGCTGAGTGAAAACAAACAAGCGGGAGATTTCGAAGAGAAATTGTTACTCAAGAGCCTTTATGTCGAAGTTCAAAAGCTTTTCTTTGAGTCTAAGAACTATTTTGTCAATGAAATGCAACAAGATTGGATTATGGCAGAATTAGGCAAACTCTCTCGTCTTCAAGACGAATTGCGCAAGCTTGAAGAAGGCGATTTAACTCTTGTGAATAAATTGTTAGAGCAATACGCGTCTAAGGATGCAGATACGTTTTGGAGTGACGAAACGGTAAAAGAGCTGGCAGAAGTCCTTCAGCAAATACCCGCAAAAAATTTACGAGTACTCGATATTGGTTGTGGACAAGGTTATAGTAGTTATTCTTTGGCGACCCTAGTCAAACATTCTCATCCTGATAATCAGTTAGCATTTTATGCGTGCGATAAGAATTTAGAGGCTATCACTCTGGCAGTCAAGCTTCACTGTGATGCTCAAAATGCTCCTGAGTATATGAAAAAGTCATTAAATGGCAGTCAATTTAAAGAAGAGATTGTCCATTGCATACATTTTGAATATCATGATATATTAGAAGAGAACTTTTATGAAGACATTGATATCGTTTTAATAAGAGATTTATTCATAGAATTTAACTCGGAACAAAAACGAAACGTATTGAATTTAATAAATAAAATTACACACACGGGTGCGATTTTAATTATTGGCGATAATGAAAAATTAATAAATGATGAAGGTACATGGAAAGAAAATGCTATTTCTACAATGTCTGTGTACGACAAAATAAAATAAGGATTGGCAATGCGTATTGATTACATAGAACCTTTTATAGAAGAACTTATGAATGTTCTAGGCCAAGTTACTGATTTGAAAATTGAGCCGGGTATTCCTAGTTTGACGAATGCCGATACTCCCATGATGGGTGTTGCTGTTGTAATAGGTTTAGCGGGTAGTGTTTACGGACGAGTCATCATGGACATGACTGAAGACGTGGCTCTCGATATCGCATCTCAGATGAACGGCGAAGAAATTACCGTGTTAGATGAAATGGCTTTGTCTACACTGGGCGAATTAGGGAATATGGTTACGGGTTCTGTGCTTTCACGCCTTGAGACCCTTGGCTTTGACTTTGATATTACGCCACCGACTGTGTTTACAGGTACGAATATGAAATTATTTTCTGCGGCAAATGTTGAAGCTTTGTCTTTGCCGCTTGTACTTGAAAAAGGTCGCTTTGAAATGAATGTTTCTGTGAAAGAAAAAAAATAATTTATAAGATAAATCAGATCCGAAAAGGATAAGGAAGGTATAAAAATGGTTAGTTATAAAGATTTAGGTCTTGTTAATTCAAATGAAATTTTCAAAAAAGCAGTAGCTGGTGGCTATGCTATCCCTGCTTATAATTTCAATAATTTAGAGCAACTTCAAGCAATTATACAAGCTTGTGTTGAAACAAAATCGCCAGTACTTTTACAAGTATCAGCGGGTGCAAGAAAATATGCCAATGCCGTTTTGCTCAGAAACTTGGCAAAAGGTGCAGTCGAATATGCAAAAGAACTAGGCTATAATATTCCTATCGTTCTTCATTTAGACCACGGTGATTCTTTTGAAATCTGTAAAGATTGTATTGAGCACGGTTTTTCTTCTGTCATGATTGATGGTTCTCATCTCCCTTATGACGAAAATGTTGCCTTAACTAAAAAAGTAGTTGAATACGCTCACAGTCATGGAGTCAGTGTTGAAGGTGAATTGGGTGTTCTTGCGGGCGTTGAAGACGACGTTGTTGCAGAGCATTCTACTTATACTCAACCAGAAGAAGTTGAAGATTTCGTGAAGAAAACAGGCGTTGATTCTCTCGCTATTTCCATAGGTACTTCTCATGGTGCTAATAAATTTAAACCAGAGCAGTGTAAAAAAAATGCAGACGGCGTTTTGGTGCCACCCCCTTTAAGATTTGATATCTTAGAAGAAATTGAAAAACGTATTCCCGGTTTCCCCATCGTATTGCATGGTTCTTCATCTGTCCCTGTGGATCAAGTGAAAACCATTAACAAATATGGTGGAAAATTGGATGATACAGTAGGTATTCCTGAAGAGCAGTTAAGAAAAGCCGCAAAATCTGCAGTATGTAAAATTAACATAGATTCTGATGGACGCTTAGCCATGACTGCTGCTATACGTAAAGTTCTTATGGAAAACCCAGGTGAGTTTGACCCAAGAAAATACTTAGGCCCAGCAAGAGACAACCTGAAAGGACTCTATATGGACAAGAATAAAAACGTATTAGGATCTGCTGGTCAAGCTTAATTATAGATTAAACTTTATCTGCTTCGCAAGAGAAAAGGTCTTTCATTTTGATAGTGGAAGATCTTTTTTAGTTCACAGGAGAGCACAATTGTGGAAAAACAATATTTTAGTTACAACGAGATACATACCACTATTCAAAATTTGAGCAAGAAGGTACAGGAAAGTGGATTTGATCCTGATATTATTTTAGCCATAGGCTCGGGTGGACTTATTTCTGGTCGTATCTTAAAAACATTTTTAGGCAAACCGCTTTATGTCGTTAGTATTAGTTATTATGATGATCTTGAGGACGGTACAGGTGTACCCAAATTAAAGCCACTGGTGCAACAATGGTTAGATAAACCGACAGAACAACTCAAAGGCAAGAAAGTTTTGATTGTGGATGAGGTGGATGATACAAGAAAAACCTTACAGGTTTGCTGTGAATTGGTACTCGCCTATGAACCCGCAGAACTTGGTTTATTGGTGCTACACAATAAGCTCAAAGAAAAAGTAGGGCGTCTCCCTGAAAAATTACATTATTATTTTGCAGGACTAGAACTTCCCCCTCATTTGTGGGCTGTTTATCCGTGGGAAGTTGAAGGCTGCATCAAAGAACACAGCACCTTAGCTGATAAAATGTTGACAGAAAACTAATCGTTGATTCTTTTCCCCAGAAGATGACGATGCCTGCTAAGATAATAAAATGTTTTTATCTCTTTCTCTTTTTGTTTTGCTTGTCTTTTTCCAGTCTATTTGCGCAATCCACCTATATAGGTGCCAATTATTTTGTAGGGAATTCTCAAAATATAGGAATAATAGAGACAGTTAATTACGATCTGGGTAATTTAATTATGCCTTACAGTGGTTTTGAACTTTCCTATTTATGGATACAAAATCGCTTAATGAGTTATGATTTTGCTATTGGTATGGCGAATACCGGCACTTCCAATCTTCAACAAATTACGTCAGGTCTGACCACTTTAAATTTACGAGCGTTGCCAGGCATCACTATTTTAGAAGTTTTAGAAGAACACTATCTCAACTTTTTACTAGGGGTACAATTAGAAATCACATTGTTTAATCTGTCTAATGAGTTTGATTTTCCTGACTTAAAAAACAATGCGGTAAGTTATACCTTTATGAGTGGTCTGATGTACAGATGGGATTTAAAGCCCTTTGGTAATCTTGTCGTTAAGGCAATGTTTGACTATAATTTAGCCAATTCTATTCAATTTGGTGCGAATTCTCAGCTGTGGCGCTACCATTTCGATATTGGAATTCTCTTTCCTTTAGGCTGAAATTCTATCTTCAAATTATAAAATCTTTTGTAATTTGAGGAAATAATTCATTATTTTATTCTTTTTTAACAAGTAAGCATACTGTTTTGCTGTTAAAAAGGATATGAGATATTACAGATTTATCTTCATATATTTACTCTATATTTATCATAGTAATACGGTTTTTGCAGAAAATTCTAGTATTGTTGTTTTTAAAGAAGAATATGATAATAATTTAGGTTTGATCCATCAACTGCGCTATCAAAACCAGAATCAAACAGACATAGATGTCCGCTATATGCAAAGCTTGCCATCGCAAGACAATTATGTAGAAGATGATGCCTATATGTTTGCTCTAGAAACTCCCTATTGGCAGATAGGCGTTTTGAATTACTCGGGTTTACTGAGACAAATGAATAGTCCCAATTTGTTGTCATCGGGTATTCTTTACGAAAAAACGAAAACAAAATTGAACAGAAGTGCCTATACCAAAGTGGATAAGAACAATACTCGCTTGGGAGTTAATGTGTTTACTTCACA
Source organism: uncultured Spirochaetales bacterium (assembly GCA_964425555.1). Lineage (GTDB taxonomy): Bacteria > Spirochaetota > Spirochaetia > SP-2023 > CAYRNA01 > CAYRNA01. Next base: position 14,200 of record CAYRNA010000016.1, on the reverse strand, counting down.
GGATCAAAATATCGCAGGATTTGTCCGCTTGAATGACAATGGTTCTGATAGTGGATTATGGTATGCCTTTGACTTCTTCAAATTTAGCAGTATAAATGCTTGGGCGAGTCACAAAGAAAACGTAGATCTTAATGAAAATGAAGATTGGCTCTTTGAAGAGAATGACTTTCTTGGTGGCAATGTGAATGTCGTCGCCAGTCAGAATGAATTTGACTTAGAATTATTGACCGCAGGTCTTACAACAGAAATGAGTTTGCCCGAGGTGGGAAGTCTTAAATGGCGTTTTACTCCTTATCTCTTTCATCGCAGTAAATGGGGCAATCTCAGTTTTCGTTACATGAAGATGCAACAAGATTTTTTGAGTCTTTCTACCCGAAAAAGCAAAGTCTTAGACGAATGGAATTTTGATGCGGATATTAATTGGTTTAAATATTTTCGATCAACAACTGATCTGATGAGATCTGAATATTTTGAATGGGAACAGGGCATCAGTTATTTTAATAAATATGGAGGCGGTAAAGTATTAGTTAAAGAAAAACAGGATGAAAAAGCCTTGCTAGAACATAGTTATGAACTCAAACTGGGATCACAGCAATATCTAAGATATCAATTGTTTTGGCAGGAAATCAACGTGGAGAAGCAAACATGGAGCGCTTCTTTTTATGTATTGCCACAAACCAAATTGAAATTAGCCTATAGTAGCAAGGTCAGAGATGATGCGCTTGCGTGGGATCAATTTATCAAAGATAAATCTCTCTCATTGGATGATTGGGAGATGCGATTAACTTATTATGCCCTGCAATGGCAAATTTATTTTAATTTAAATTATGAAGAAGAGGAAAAATATGCGTTATGGCCAGAAAATTTACGCCTTGAATTAGGTTTTGTTGGATCATTTCGCAATTGATAGAAAGAAAAAATGGTTTTATATTGAGGGAGAGATTTATTATGAATAATCTAAATACAATTATCGTAGAAGGTAATCTGGTGAGAGATCCAGAAATTAAAATTATACCATCGGGGGCTGTCTGTTGCAGTTTTGCTATTGCTAATAATAGAACGTATTTGCAAGAAGAAAAACGCAAAGAAGAAGTTTCCTACATAGATATTGAGACGTGGGCAAAATTGGGTGAGCGTTGTGGTAAAAATCTAGACAAGGGTAGGGCGGTCAGAGTCGTTGGTCGTCTGAAACAAGATAGATGGAAAGATAAGGACGGTTTAGGCCGCTCCAAGATGAAGATCGTTGCCGAACACGTTGAGTTTTCTATGGCAAAGAAAGGAACTCAAACCAAGGAAAGTTCGCAAGCGGGAGAAGAAGAAATTAGTTTTTAGAATTATTTTCTAAAGGGGGAGTGAAATTTTTTCTATATTTCAGTTTTAATGAGTGTGCTGCTCTTTCTAAGAGAGCTAAGCCGTTATTGTTTTTATCAAGAAGTAAACAGGCTTTTTTATTCTGATGAGGAGATAATATTTTATCTTCTAAAGGAAGTAGACATTCCGATTTTCCTAGGCTAAGATTGTGCAAGAATTCATCATCCATAGGGTAGGTTTCAATATCATTTATAGATGTAAACATTTCTTCATAAGTGGTATTGGTGTTATCTTTGAAAATGTCATTGGGAGGGAGAGCTTGGTCTAGAGAAAATTCTCCCACTTGTGTTCTTTTCAAGGCGATTAAATGGGCTCTTGCTTGGCAATTAATGGCAAGATCTCGTGCGAGACTACGAATGTAGGTACCGCTTGAGCATTTTATTTCAACCTCGCAGAGAGGATAATTATAACTGAGGAGTTTGAAGTGATGAATGTGAACGGATCTTGTGGGCATGTTAACTTCTTCGCCCGAACGAGCGTACTGATATGCCCGTTTGCCGTCAATATGTATGGCTGAATACTGAGGAGGTACTTGCTCGATGGCACCAGTAAACTTTGTCTGTATGACTTGTTCTATCTCATCTTGGGAGGGTTGGTAATCGCTCTGTGCAATGACTTCGCCTTCGGGGTCGAGCGTTGAGGTTTCTGTGCCAAACTGTATTTGTGCGATGTAGGTTTTATCACAATGAGTGAAATATTCACAGAATGCGGTGAAACGACCTGTCAGCACTATCATTAAACCATTGGCAAATTTGTCCAAGGTACCAGTATGACCGATCTTTTTAGTGAGTAGGTTTTTCTTAAGGATGCTAAGCGTAGCGAAAGAAGTAATGCCACTGGGTTTGTTTACCAGCAATAAGCCTTCAGCTAGATCTGTTTTTTTCTTTATTTTTTCGTTCTTCTTCTAATTTGTTAATTGTGTTGATGACGTCAAAACTTTCGCTACTGCCTTTGTCCGCAAAAAAACGGACTTGTGGTGTAAGGCGAATACGCAGTTCTTTTGCTAATTCTTTTTGAACAAAACCACTCGCGCCATTGAGGGCCGCAATAATATCTTTTGTTAATTCTTGATCATCAAAAGAACTCACATAAACTTTTGCATGAGCTAAGTCTTTACTCACTTCCACATGAGTAACCATGATCATAGAATGAATTCTGGGGTCTTTAATTGTACCAAAGGTAATGAGGGTACTGATTTTATTTTGTATAAAGCTGGCAAGTCTTTGTTGTCTGATTTTATCCGCCATATTTATAAACTTTTTTTAATCTCCCGCATTTCGAAAGATCTAATAATATCACCTTCTTGCAAGCTTTCATCATAACCATCAACGACCATACCACATTCAAAGCCTTCACGGACTTCTTTGACGCTGTCTTTTTCTCGTTGCAAGGAATCTAGCTTTCCAGTGAAAATAATTTCACCAGCGCGTACTAAATGAATGCCATTCTTACGTATGATTTTACCAGATGTCACCATACAACCCGCAATTTCGCCGAGTTTACTGACCTTAAAGATTGTTCGAACTTCTGCTTCGCCTAGCGTGACTTCTTCAAACTCAGGAGAGAGTAGGCCTTCCATCGCTATGGTGATGTCTTCTACAATTTCATAAATGACATTGTAGCGTCTAAAGTCAATTCTATTGCTATGAATAAGTTCTTGCGCTCGTGGAGTCGGTCTCACATTAAAACCAATAATAATAGCGTTGGAAGCGATGGCTAATTGTACATCGTTTTCGACAATGGCCCCTGCTGCTGCGTGTATGGGCAAGAGGCGAATTTCCTTGGTGCTCAATTTTTCTAGCATGGTTTTGATCGCTTCGACAGAACCTTGCACGTCCCCTTTGATAATAACACGGAGCTCGGTCAAGCTGCCTGCTTCAATAGAATCATAGAGATTGTCCAAGGTGACTTTACGGACACTGCTCGCTACGTCGTGGCTCTTGAGCTCTTGACGTTTTTGGCTGTAGCTTCGGGCATCTTTATCGGTTTTGGTAGTTTGAAAGGGGTCTCCTGCTTCTGGAATGCTAGTGAATCCTGTGATTTCAACGGGCATAGAAGGGACACTTTCCTGTATTTTTGCGCCTGTGGAGTCAAACATGCTTCTGACTTTCCCAGAATAAATACCTGCAACAAAAGGAGCACCTATTTTCAGTACACCTTGCTGTATAATAACAGTTGCACTAATTCCACGACCCTGTTCTACTTGCGATTCTACAACTCTTCCTTGGGCTGGCGCTAACCAGTCGGCCTTGAGTTCTAGAACTTCAGATTCCAATAATATGGCATCGAGGAGCTCGTTAATACCTTGTTTTTTCAAAGCCGAAACTTCTATGAATTGCGTTTTACCACCCCATGATTCTGATACTAATTCATATTCAGAGAGTTGGGTTTTAACGTGTTCAATATTAGAATCAGGTTTGTCAACTTTGTTTATGGCAACGATGACAGGCACTTTTGAATCTTTGGCGTGGTTAATGGCTTCTATGGTTTGTGGCATAACGCCGTCATCCGCAGCAACCACGAGTATGATTAAGTCTGTGAGTTGGGCCCCTCTGGCTCTCATAAGAGTAAAGGCCTCGTGTCCAGGAGTATCTAAAAAGGTGATACTTCCCTTGGGCGTGTTGACATTGTAAGCGGCAATATGCTGTGTAATACCGCCGTGTTCATCGTCAACAATGTTGCCCTGACGAATAGCGTCGAGGAGGGATGTTTTACCATGATCAACGTGACCCATTACCGTGACAATAGGAGCACGAGGTCTAATATCTTGCTTTGCGTTCGTTTCGTATTCTATGACGGTTTCATCATAGAGGGAGATGACTTTGATTTTTGCACCAAAGTCATCGGCCAAAATCGTTGCCGTATCCGCATCAATGACGTGGTTAATGTTAACCATCATTCCCATGCCAATCAGTTTTGAAATGAGGTCTGATCCTCGTAAATTCATCTTTTTGGCTAAATCAGCTACGGAGATATTATCCATAATACTAATTTCTTTTGGGACAGGGTTGGCGGGCTGATTATTGGTTTTTTTGAAGATGAAACCTTTTTCATTTTCATTGAATACAGGCTCTTTACGATAGCTTGTTTTGTTGTTGCCTTTTTTGCGGAAAATTCGTTTTCCTTGGTTGTTGTCAGGAGTAGATGGCGCAGAAGAATCGGTGCGTCTTGGTCCTCCGCCCGTCGACGATTTGTCATGGGGGCGACCTCCAGCATAACCACCAGAGGAAGGTCTGTCTTTAGAAGTGGTTCGTGTTGGTTTTTTTACTTGTGGGGAAGTGAGATTCCCTACTTTACCGTTAACGCCATGACGGCTGACACGTTTTTTCGTGATTTGTAGTTCTTGCACACCTGTTCGTGCTTTCGCCGCTGCAGGGTCTGCGGCAGCTTTACTGGCATTGGCACTTGCGGGCTTTGGGCTCGCTGCGGGTGCGGTTTTTGCTGTGGGGCTTGCTGTAGTCGGCGCTGCTGAATCAACAGGCTTCTTTTTCGCAACCACTACTTTTTTTACCACTACTTTCTTAACAACGGCCTTTTTTGCAACGGCTTTCTTTGCGGGAGCTTTGGCTGTAGATGAAGCAGGTGCCTTCTTTGGCTCTGAGCTTTTGGCTATCTTTTGTGGAGGTTTCGAGCCCTTCTCTTTATTATCAGTTTCCGCCATGATCTATACCTCTATCTTCGTCGTCTTCTTCGTCATCTTCTTCTTCAAAGCTCAAACCTATACCACAATTGGGGCAAGCGTCATCATCTATGGTAATTACAGCATCACATTCAGGACAATGATATTCGATTTCTTCTTCGTCTTCATCATCAGAGATCTCTTGTTCGTCACTTTCTTCGTCGGCTACTTCATCCGCATCATCAGAAGATTCTTCTTCAGCAGCGACTTCTTCGCTCTCATCAGTAGCTTGTTCTGCATCATCTGCACTGTCATCGTCGTCGGCATCTGTATCAACGATTTCTTCGTCTTCAACATCATCGTCATCCGTTTCGTCGTCGTAATCTTCTTCTTCGTCTTCATCATCTACTATTTCTATAGAATCATCAATGACTTTGAGAATGAGACTGATGTTTTCTTCTGTGAGCCCTGATATCTTTTTCAGTTCTTCTTCTTCAAGAGAAATGAGAGACTCGATAAGTTCTATACCATTGTTCTTTAATATTTCGATAACTCGCTCATCAAGGTCAACCAATTCGCTAATGTCTTGAATTTCTTCGCCTTGATTAAAGAAATCACTGCTTAATTCATCAACATCTTTGATGAGACCTTCTTCTATCGCTTGAGATTCGGTTTTAACCTCTATACTCCAGTCAACGAGCTTATTGGCAAGGCGAACATTTTGTCCATTTTTACCAATAGACAAGGCCAACTGATTATCTTCAACAATAGCGAGGGTACGTTTTTTCTCTCTATCCAAGATGTAAACAGTGTTGATTTGCGCTGGTGAAAGAGCATTTTTAACAAAAGTTTGTGGGTCAGGAGAGTAGGCTAGTATGTCGACTTTCTCGTTGCTGAGTTCCGCTACTATGTTTTGAACACGTATACCTTTTTGACCAACAGAAACACCAACTGGCTCTATGTTGTCACGGTTTGACTTGACGGCTATTTTCGTTCTGTAACCAGGTTCACGGGCAATGCGTTCTATGGTAACTATACCACTGGCAATCTCTGGGATTTCAATTTCACAAATACGTTTTACAAAATCGGGATGCGTCCGTGAAAGAACAACGTTGACATTATTGCCTTCTTTTTTGACTTCATAAACGAGAACTCTGATACTATCTTTATAGCTATATTGTTCCTTGTTCGATTGGTAGCGTGCGGGCAATATTCCCTCTTTGTCGTTACCGACATTGACGAATAAGTTGCCGTCTCTTTCTCGTGTCACATAGCCTTTAATCAGTTGCCCTTCTTTGGCTTTGTATTCGGCATAAAGAGAGTCTTTTTGTATTTCTCTAAAAGTTTGGTGACTTCTTTGTTTACCTATGTTTATGGCTCTTTGGCTAAAACTTTTTAGGTCTATTTCTAGTTTTAAAGAGTCGCCTATCTTACAATTTTCGTCTTCGAGGAGGGCGTCTTCGTAAGAAATTTGAGTGGCGGGGTCTTCGAGTTCATCTTCTGCCACGATGAACTTATAAGCCCACACTGTCAGTTGATAATCGACAATTTCTATTTCGCAGTTTTCTAGTGTGCCAAATTGTCGCTCGTAAGCATCTCTAACCATGTCTTCTATGGTTGTGACAACTAGTTCAGAAGAAATACGACTTTGATCTTGCATTTCTTTAATCTGTTGTGTTAAATCAGTACTCATCTGAGACTTCCCCTTAGTCTATTATTAATTTTGCTTTTTTGATATTAGATTTAGCAAATTGTTTCTGTTCAATTTCTATTTTTTTGATATCATCCAAGATCATTAAATTTACGGTTTCGCTATCTGCGTCTAAAATTTCTGCATAAAACCATTTTGCAGGTTCATTGAGCAAAAATCTAATTCGTTTTCCTTTAAAAATATTAAATTCATCCATACTCTTAAAAGTACGTGTCGCTCCAGGAGATAATACTTCAATATTAAACTCTCCCCCCATTTCTTCTTTGTCTATGTATTGCATCAGCGTAGAATGGACCAACGAGCAGTCATCAACATCAATGCCACGACCTTGGGCATAAATAACTATGCTCATGTGGATTTTTTTATGTACCGTCCCCATGTGAAATTCGAGCAAACCTAGGTTGATATCCTCGACGAGCTGACGTACTTTTGTTTCTAATGACTGAATAATATGCAAGTTTAAATGTCTCCTGATAGAACCTTTATATATTAAAAAAGGAGCCCTTTTTATAGACTCCCAAACACTGTGTTCTAAACTGATTACAACACAATGATACAAAGTTTCACTTTTTGTGTCAAGAAAAAGAGAGAGGATTAAGCCGTTTTCTTGTTTTTTATAGCTTCAAAAAATGACATTAGGGCGAATTCCACGGGTAAAGTTTTTTGATGGGCAAATGGCTGAGAGAACCAAACTGATTTAATAACGGGAAATCTATGAGCTTTTCATTGCCCACGAGGTTGATATGGGCGAATTTTCCTCGCAGTAAAGAATGATGAAAGTGCTGTAAGTCTTGAAAGGTGAGGCTTTGCAGTTGCTCTAAAAAAGAACTGTTGTCTTGGTGCGTGATCCCAAGATGTTTGAGATTAATACTGTACTCATAAAGGTGGCGATTAATGATGTTTTTACTTGTTATCTTGTAAAGAAGGGATGTCTTCGTGCAATTAAATAACACCTCATCATAAGGCAAGTCTTGGCACCATTGCAACAGAATATTCAGCACTTCTTCCAGCTTTTGCGGTTGTATGCTGGCATAGGCATTGAGGTGTATGGGAGCGTGCAATTCGTGGGGTAAATTTAACATAAATCCCGCACTATAACAAAGCCCTTTGCGTTCACGTAATTCTGTAAACACAATAGAATTGAGGCCGGCGCCCATGTATTCATTGAAAAAAAGCAGGTAAATCAATTGCGACTTTTCAATTTTGCACAAAGGCATCAGTACTTCTATGTCTATTTGATTCATGTCATAGTGGGCAAAAGAAATATGATTTTTTTGAGGTATGAGCAATTTTTGTCGGCGTAAAACGAGCTTTTTGTTTTTGTCGTAAAATGAGCTGGCAATCATGGGCAGATAGCTTTCCAGCGAAGGCGGCGCAAAAAGATGCACACGAGTTTGAGGAATGTGAGCTAATTTTTTCAGCGTTTTGAATATAACTTTTTCGTTTATCTTTAACAACTTTTTGTTAGAAAGAACTAGACTCCCTTGCGCACTCGTTCCGTACAGGTTTAAATAATAGAGGCGTTTGCCTATATCTTGGCGACTGAGCGAAGATTCTTCACGCTTTTGCACGAGGTTGGCAAGTGCCTTTTTAAGAATTTTTTCTTCTATATAAGGTGTTTTTAGCAATTGTAAAAGCCACGCTAATTCTTGCTGTAATTTCTGTTGAGAACAGTTTTGACTGTTGCCTTCTATCTGTAGAAAACTGTGATATTTTTCCACATGAAGGTCTATGCTCAGACCCTTGGAAAGTTGCTGTTCTTTAAAGTTGAATCCAGGCGTTGATTTCGTGCTGAACCACGGCAAAAGATAAGCGACAATGCTGAGCATGGGCAATTGATGATGGCCTATGGGGTAGTAACAACTAATTTGAAAAAGAGAATTTTCAGTATTGGCGGTGAAACTTTGCGTGTCACTCTGGTATATGATATTATTCTTGATTTCTTGTATCTGAGTGGGCGGGGGGCATTGCTTGAGTTTTTGTTGCCACAATAAAGACTGCTGTGACTGTTTCCCCGCACCGGGAAAATACGCTTGCGTGTCAATAAAAGGCTGCAAGGCGGGGATATTACTATTAATACCCTGCTCTTTGTGGACGCTAATCCAGTGTTTATTGACGATGATTTCTTTGAGCTTTGCCAAAAAAGTGGCTTTGTCCAAGGTATCAAGAAAGGCGTCTCTCTCTAGTACTTGTTGCCAACTTTCCTGTTCGGCAAAAGCATTAACAAAAAGATCTATGGCATTGTTGCCTTCCAAGGCCTGTAATCGATCAAAGGCTCTTTTTGTCTTTATTCCATAAAAAAGTGTATCGGATAAAGTCCCTTGGAAAAGATTGAGCAGAGTTTGGTCTACAAGCGATTCTGTCTCTTGCAAGCTTAAAGAAAGAATGGGCTCGGCATACAAAAAAAATACTATGCATTGCGGTAAAGTCAGAGACCAGCTTTCGGCTTCGAGCAATTTATTATTATAAATGATTTTTTGCTCGAAGAGGCCGGCTTGTTCGTCGTTTAAAATGTCATCAAGGAGAATGAAGAGGGCCTTGGTTTCTACATCTTGATGCGGAATTACTGTCATTTTAAAGAGAAAACGAGGATCTGTGCCGTGCTGAATCAGTTGTTTGTACTGCTTGAATTCAGCAATGGGGGCTGTTCTTTTGCGTGCATGAAGAGGGATTTTAGCTGCGTTGTTGACATCTGCTGGTGTGAATGAAAAGGTGTCGCTGTGCCATTGCCCCCAGCTTTCTTTGACAATCTCCACAACATCGAGAGAGTTGAAGTCGCCACATAAAAATATTCCCATGTTGGAGGGTTGGTAATAGCGGTGATAAAATTTTTCAAGCTTGGTTAAAGACGGGCTTTTGAGGTCTTGAGGAAAGCCTATGATGGGGTGCAAATGTCGCACAGATCCATTGTTTATCTGTATGTGTTGCAACAGGGCATCAAAGGCAAGGCTGTAATCGTCGTCTATGTCTTGGTTGTATTCTTCGTAAACGACCATCAATTCTGTGAGAAATTGACGAAAGCAGGGTTGGCGGAATCGCTCTAGTTCCAGTTCCAACCACAAGGCGATTTTATCATTGGGTAAATTGAGTTTGTAACAGGTTTCATTGTAACTGGTGCTGGCATTGAGCTCGCGCGCACCCATTTGCGAATAAAGGCGGTTCAGTTCGTCTGGGATAATGAGTTCGCTACTGTCTAAGATGTTCTGACGTATTTTTTGGCGGAGTTGTTGTTGTAGTTTATCGTCATCGCTTTGCAGATATTGCTCTAAGAGCTGTTTGCTTTCTTGCAATAATTTTTGCTCTTGCGGGACAGAAAGCGTTCCTATTTTTTCGGAGCCTTTGAACATCATGTGTTCTAACAAGTGTGCCAGACCTGTTTCGCCTTGTTGCTCGTCCAAAGAACCGACATTGACAACTATTCTTGCCTCGGTTCGCTCCGTTTTTTTATTACATAAAAAGAGAGTGAGACCGTTGGCAAAAGAAAAGGTTTCTAGGCCGTAAGGGTCATTTTTGAAACTAGAGTAATTGATGATGTCGCCCATATGTTATCTAGCTTACAGATTCGTTTGCAAAATCATAGTGTTTTAAGGGCTATTTTGAATTTACTGCTTCTAGTTTGCTACCATCAGCGCCATCAAGGATGAGATAGCCTTGTTCCAGTATTTGAGCTCTGTAGTTATCGGCGAGAGCAAAATCTTTATTGACCTTGGCTACATTGCGTTTTTCGAGCAACTGCATTATTTCCGCAGGCGCATCAACAGCGGGAGAGTCGGCTTTCAGGGCCATGAATTGTTGCCATTGCAAGCCAAAAATTTCATCAAAGAGTAAAATTAAATGCCATTTTTCAGCGTGACTGAGATCTTTGTTTTTGATGACATCCCACAGACAAGCAAGCGCTCGTGGAGTATTGAGGTCGTCGAGTATGCCGGCTTCAAAATTGACTTGAATTTGTTTGGCTTGCTCTGAGAAAGGGGGCGTTTGCGTCTTCTCATTTTCCTGTAGCTGCTCATAAATTTCTTTGATACGACGCAATAATTTTTTGCGAGCATTCTGAGCGCCTTTCAGGGATTCCCATGTGAAAACAAGTTGCGAGCGATAGTGACCACCGAGCAAAAAATAACGATAATCGAGAGGGTGAAATCCTTCTTCTTCGAGGCTTGTGAGAGTGAGAAAATTTCCTTGGCTCTTGGACATTTTGCCATCTTTGACGATGAGAAATTCGTTGTGCAACCAGTAATGAACGCTTTTTTTACCAGTAAGAGCATCGGACTGGGCAATCTCATTGCTGTGGTGAACATTGATATGATCAACGCCGCCACAGTGTATGTCAAATTCTTCTCCGAGGTAGGCGAGGCTCATGGCGCTACATTCAATGTGCCAGCCTGGATAGCCGACACCCCACGGAGAATCCCATTTCATGCTTTGATCTTGAAACTTGCTCTGAGTGAACCAGAGAACAAAGTCTCGAGGGTGGCGTTTGTGGGCGTCTGCGTCGACACGTGTGTGTTCTTCGCTCTCTATTTGTTTGTCGAGAAAGGCCATTTTTCCATAATCGGGGAAACGCTTGGTGTCAAAATAAACATTTCCTTGGGAAAAATAAGCATAGCCCTTTTCTTCAAGAATTTGTATGAAATCTATCATGGGCTGTATGTGGTCGGTGGCCTTGCACACAACAGACGGTTTTTTCAGGTTTAATTTCTGCGTGTCACTTAAAAAAGCTTTGGTAAAAAAATCGGCAATCTGCCAAACGTCCATGCCTTTTTCGCGCGCCGCTTGTATGATTTTGTCTTCGCCTGTGTCACCGTCGTCAGTCAAATGACCAACGTCGGTAATATTCATTACATGTTGCACCTGATAGCCCGCATATTCTAGACTCCGTCTCAAAATATCTTCAAAAAGAAATGCTCGCAGGTTGCCGATGTGAGCATAATTGTAGACGGTTGGACCACAGCAGTACAAAGAAACGCTTTCTTTTTTGAGCGGTGTAAACACTTCTTTTTGTTTACCTAAGCTGTTGAAGAGAACTATTTTCTTTGGTGACTGCATATATATTTACCTATGTTACATGAAATGAAATGCTTTGTTGTAGTTGATGATAACGAGTAGATATTTTTATGTCAATATTACCAGCCGTGCCTTGTGTTTTGACCCAAAACGCTCTTACCCCAGCAATGAGGCTGAAAGAATCGGGGCCAATGATTTCACCAACACCTTCGCATTCTAGCTCTATGATTTCATCAACGAAAGGAAGGGGGTTGTTGTGTTCGTCGAGCAATCGAATGACGACACGTGAACTATCCCAGTCTCCCGCACTCAATTCTGTATCGTCGACTGTGACTTCCAAGTTGACAGGAGTTGGGTTGGCGCTAAATTTTTGGCGAGCTACTTCTTTGCCGTCTATGAAGCCGACAATTTCTCCAGCATCCCAATGCATACCCCATTCACCCTCTATTTCTCTTAAGATGACGGGCGGATGTGGCAAGTGGGGAAATTCTTCTGTGGCGGGAGAAAAAGAGCCGAGCTTTTCGCTGCCATAGTAAAAATCAACAGAGTCACAGTTTGTCGCTACTGTCAAAGGAGCGATCCCGCCTATGCTACGTTCTCCCCTCGTCCAATAAGTGAGACCTTGCAAGACGACTTTTTCCTGTGGATCTTGTTGGCTCGCATAGATATAAGCGGCCCATTTAGGGATTCTGAAAATATCGCTGACGCCATGATGACAAATATGATCGCCCGAACCAAAATCTTTGTGCGTATTATAGTCGAAGAAACACCAACCAATAGCGCCCGCAATGTAGGCATCACCGTAGGCCGCATTCTGCACTCTGGCGTGTCGCAATGCGTGTTCTATCATGCGTTCTTCTTGGTCGAAACTTTTTGTGGGGTACATGTGTCCGTTGTATTCGGTGATGAAGTAAGGCACTTTGTGATCAAGACCTGTGACCTGCTGTTGCTCTCTGAGAGCGTAAGTATCAAGCTCTTCGTTTGTCATGGGTCTTTCGTAGGCCTTGCTCACATCCTGTTGAGTTTGCGCACCACGCCAAGTAATATAGCCGTTGTTATGCACAAAGTCGTTGATGGTATAGACATCTTCAAGTAATTCACTGTCATTAATACACCTGACGCCACCCGTACTGCGGTCTGGATCAAGCTCTTTGGCGACAGCGTTGGTGCGTGTGTAGAAATCGTGATTGTCAGCCGATTCATTGATGCGCACACCCCAAATAAAGATGGAAGGATGATGGAGGTCTCGCTCTATCATTTCACGGACATTTTCTGTGGCAACATCTTGCCAAGCCTTGCCGCCAATGTGTTGCCAACCAGGAATTTCATCAAAAACGAGTAGACCTATCTCGTCACATCTGTCCAGAAAATATTTTGAAGGGGGATAATGAGAACTACGCACAGTGTTAAGACCAAGCTCGTATTTCATGATATCGGCATCTTTTTGTTGCGCTCGTTTTGGCATGGCATAGCCCACATAAGGGAAGGACTGATGTCTGTTTAGACCACGAATTTGCACACGCTTACCATTGAGAAAGAAACCTTCGGGCTTAAACTCCATGGTTCTGAAGCCTATACGTTTTTCTATTTTATCTTCGTTTAAACTGACAACAACGGTATATAATTGTGGCTGATGAAGATCCCACTGCGTGATGCCTTGTAGATTTTCCAAGCTTGCTGAAAAAGCATTTTCACCTTTTTCTAAAGACAGGGCATATTCTTGCTCCGCAATAAGATTTTGCCCATCAAATAAAGCTACTTTGAGACTGCTTTTTGTACTTTCTTCGCTCTGAATGCGTGAAGTAAAATCTATTTTTGTGTTCGCATCGCTTACTTTTGGGAAAGGGAAAAAGGCGGCGATATGCGTTTTATCCGTAATTTCTAGTTCGACTTCTCTATAAATTCCACCATAGGTGAGGTAGTCTATCTGTCCGCCAAACGGGGGAATCTTATCGAGTTCTCGAGAGTCGACTTCAACCGTTATTATCGCATTTTTATCTTGAGCGAAGCTGTCAGGAAGCTTGGCTTGAATGGGTGTGTAACCGCCTTGATGCGTTTTAATATGAAGGCCGTTGTAGTAGATTTTTGCCTGCGTCATAATGGCACCAAAGTTGATAAAAATATCTTTGCCTCGCCAATTTTCATCAAATACGAGTGTTTTTTTATAACAACTGACAAACTGAAAATCCTTTTCATCAAAATAATTGAGAGGAAGTACTTTGTTTGTGTGCGGAAGTGAAATGGCTTCAAAACCAGCCACAGATGAGCTTCTTACATCTTCTGGAGTGAAACTTGGTTTGAAATACCAATCGTTGTTGATAGAAATATTCATTCTCATAATATTTACCTTCTCTTATAATAATTTATTTTATAGCGCCGTTCATCATACCTGCAATAAAGCGTTTTTGCAGTATCAAAAAAACAATCATGATGGGTAAGGTTGCTAGCACCAAACCCGTAAAAATTTGTCCATAATCCGTGACGCTGACTCCTTG
>CAYRNA010000015.1:0-34930 GCA_964425555.1 uncultured Spirochaetales bacterium | reverse complement strand
AGCAATCATAGCCCATAATAAAATTTACGTTATGAAAAGGAAATAAAAAAGAACGTCAAATATGACAGAATTTATTTCAAAAAAAAATTTAATCTTGTATTCATTACAATATCTCAATATAATTTAAAACACTAAAACCTAACTAGATACGGAAGGATTAAAAATGACAAAACAAAGAACCACTCTATTACTCCTCATTATTTCAGCATTATTTCTTGTTGCTTGCAATAAAAAAGAAGTCGTCGAAAGTCCTTATTCGGGAGATTACACTTTTGGTGGATCTAAATCCATGGTCGATATCATGACTGCTCTTATAGATGATGTCAAAAGCCAAGGCATAGACGTCAATGTGAACTATGAAAGCGTAGGTTCCCTTGAAGGTATAGAAGGTGTCATGGCTGGTAAATATTCTCTGGCAGGTTCTGGGCGTTCACTCACTCAAGAAGAATACCTGCAAGTGGGCAGCATCCCTTTCGCCATAGGAGCTGCGGGCATTATCGTCAATACAGAAACCGCTCAAATAGACAACATCAATTTAGAAGAATTGAAAGCTATTTATACGGGTAAAATCACCAACTGGTCTCAGCTCGGTGGAGCCGACGGCGAAATCGCTTTATTCAGCTATCCCCCAGAAGAAAGCTACCAAATAGCTTTTGATGAATTTGCATTATCCAACGAACCTTTAGCTCCATATAATAATGTAGTGAACTCTGAAAGTGACATGTTAGCACAAGTCAGTGCGACACCGTATGCGCTGGGTTATTCACACTTTCCTTACCACGATTTACCTCCCGAAGTAACACTTCTCAGTGTCAACGGCGTCTTGCCAACGAAAGAAAATGTTTATGCTGGTAGCTATTATATTTCTCTGAGACTCACTCTTGTCACGCCTGAAGATCTTGATCCCGATAGCTTTGAAGCCTATTTTGCATCCTACGTGCATTCACCTAGAGCGCAAGAAATTATAACTCGCAGTGGATTACTCATTCCACCCGAGATGGCAAACTAAGATTTTAGCGAAGTAATATGGCAAAAAAAGGCACATACACATTTTGTCAGATCAAAGGTTCTGAGATCTATCATATCTTTAAAGACGACGTGGCGGATCGTGCGTCTGCTTGCAATCGCATAGATCTCAGCACTGAACCCGAATACATCACATATTCTGTCTTTTTAGGCAGAACAGAAATTGACCGTTTCAATGAAAAAAAGGTCAGGAAAGAAGCGGCTATCATAGGTCGCAACGTCTGTGGAAACTGTATTCGGTCTTTTTATAGCCTAGAAGAAACTTGAAAAACAACATAAGTTCTCAGGCCTAAACTTTAAATTTCACAAATAAATTCTCTCTTGCATGTCCTTGCTACTTCTGAGATATTATTCCTCCCTTTCTTAATCAAATAGATTTTTCTAAATAGACTTATTCTCTTTATTTTATTGTAAATCTCATATTTTATCTTTTGAATAAATGGTTTTTATTACATTTATTTTCTTTTAAAAAGCTATTTAATTGATTTTTATTTACATTTTTGTATTATAATACAAACAAGGAGAATATATGAAAGAAAGTAAGACCGCAAGATTAATGCTAGAAGACGGACTCATATTTGAAGGTGTCTCGCTAGGTATAGAAGGAATTGTCGTCGGCGAAGTCGTCTTCAACACTTCTATGAGTGGCTATCAGGAAATCATAACCGACCCTTCTTATGCCCAACAAATCATCACTTTCACCGCTCCTCACATTGGCAATGTCGGAACAAATGATGACGACAACGAATCGTCGCAAGTCTATGCCAATGGTATGATAGTGAAGTCATTGGCTAGCGTAGCGTCAAACTTTCGCAGCACGCAGACTCTCCAACAATTTCTCAAGCAAAGAAATGTCGTTGCTATAGGCAACATAGACACCAGATCTCTGACACGGCATATACGCAAACAGGGTTATATTCACGGTTGTATACAAACTGGGCCCGCGGATCTCGATGCGATGAAAAAAAAACTGGGTCTCTTTGAAGGTCTGAACAATACCGATTGCGCTTCAGAGATTAGCACAGACAAAATATATTCTCTCAACAAACAGAATTTTCTTCCCGAAACACAGTTTTCATCACTGCCCCCTCAAGCTTATCATTGGCAGAAAAAACGTGTTGTCGTCTATGATTTTGGGGTCAAAAAAAACATCTTGCGCATACTGGCAAATCTTGATCTCGACGTGACGGTTGTTCCCTCTGATACCACTGTGGCAACGATCAAAGAGTTGAATCCCGCAGGGGTGGTTTTATCCAATGGACCGGGAGATCCCATTGCCTGTAAAGACATTATCGCCACCATTTTACAGCTTATCAACGCAGATATTCCCCTCTTGGGTATTTGCTTGGGTCACCAACTCCTTGCCTTAGCCTTAGGCGCCGAAAGCTATAAAATGCCCTTTGGTCATCATGGAGCAAACCACCCCGTTCTAGACCTCAAGGCCAACCAAGTAGCCATTACGACGCAAAATCACGGCTACGCTATTAAAGAAGAGACCCTTCCTTCGCATGTAGAAATCACTCACAGGTCGCTTTTCGACGGAACTATTCAGGGAATACGTGTCAAAGACAAGGCCATTTTTGGTTTTCAAGGCCATCCCGAAGCGTGCCCCGGTCCTCTCGATCTTGCGCCCTTATTCCAACAATTCATAGCATCATTTCAATAAAAAGGCAGGTAAAATGGGCAAACGCACAGACATACACTCCATTCTTATTTTGGGTTCTGGCCCCATTATTATCGGGCAAGCCTGCGAATTTGATTATTCGGGAACGCAAGCGATACAAACTCTCAAAGACGAAGGCTACAGAACCATACTCGTCAACTCTAATCCTGCAACCATTATGACGGATCACGACAGAGCCGATGCAACCTATATAGAACCCCTCGATTGGCGGGCGATAACCAAGGTCATAGAGCAAGAAAAACCCGACGCTCTTTTGCCCACCATGGCAGGTCAAACAGCCCTCAATCTCGCACTCGAACTAGAAGAGAAAGGCATACTCGAGCAATATAATGTAGAGCTCATAGGCGTCAAAACGGTGGCTATTCAGCGGGCTGAAGATAGAGATCAATTCCGCAATCTCATGCAAAGCATAGGACTAGAATGCCCTCGTTCTGCCATCGCCCACAACATGCAAGAAGCCCAAGATGCTCTCGCTCAACTCGGACTTCCCTGCATTATACGTGCCTCTTTTACGCTGGGCGGAAGCGGCGGCGGCATAGCCCAAACAGAGGCTGAGTTTACAGAAATTTGTCGAAACGGCTTGGAACTTTCACCCATGAATCAAATTCTCATCGACGAATCTCTCATAGGTTGGAAAGAATATGAGTTGGAAGTGATTCGTGACAAAAAAGATAATGCGGTTATCGTCTGCTCTATCGAAAATGTCGATCCCCTCGGAATACACACAGGCGATTCTATCACGGTTGCTCCAGCCCTCACTCTCACCGACAAAGAATACCAACAGATGCGAACCTCTGCCTTAAACATTCTCCGTGCGGTAGAAGTTGAGACCGGTGGAGCCAATGTACAGTTTGCGGTCAACCCCCAAACGGGCGAACAATTAGTCATAGAAATGAATCCGCGCGTCTCTCGTTCTTCGGCCTTGGCCTCAAAAGCAACGGGCTATCCTATCGCTAAAATAGCCACCAAACTGGCCATAGGATACACACTCGATGAAGTAAAAAATGATATTAGTTCAGAGGAAATCCCCGCATCTTTTGAACCTAGCCTCGACTATATTGTGGTCAAAATCCCTCGCTTTAATTTTGACAAATTTCCTCATGCCAACAGACAATTATCAACACAGATGAAGGCCATAGGCGAAATCATGGCTTTGGGCAGAACCTTTCAGGAAGCCCTACAAAAAGGTTTGATGAGTATGGAATGTGGGTATACGGGCCTAGACGAACAGAACCATCTTTTTCATAACGTCTCTGCGCTGAAAGCCCTCTTGCAAATTCCCACGCCTGAGCGCTTACTTCTCATCGCCGACGCTTTCCGCCACGAAATATCCACTGAAGAAATATTTCAACTGACACAATTCGATCCATGGTTTTTAGACCAAATTAGCGAACTGGTGGCGCAAGAAAAAAACATCAAAACGCAAGGCATCACAAGTTTGGATAAAGACAATTTATACGCTTTAAAACAACAGGGTTTTAGTGACGCACGTCTCGCTTTTTTGCTCAAAACCACCGAATCAGAAATTGCACATTTGCGCTCTCATTGGGGTATCAAACCAGTGTTTAAACGCATAGATTCTTGTGCGGGTGAATTTGAAAGCAACACCGCTTATTTATATTCTACCTATGAACACGAATGTGAAGCCAACCCCATCATGAGACCCAAGGTCATGGTCGTTGGCAGCGGTCCCAATCGCATAGGGCAAGGCATAGAATTTGATTATTCTTGCGTCAAAGGCATTGAGGCGCTGAAAGAACACAAATTTGAAACAATCATGGTCAATTGCAACCCAGAAACCGTTTCAACCGACTACGACCTCACCGATAAACTCTATTTTGAGCCACTCACCGCTGAGTATCTCACCAATATTATAGAGTGCGAAAAACCCATGGGCGTCATCATACAGCTGGGCGGACAAAGTTCTCTCAAAGTCGCTCGAGTTTTCGTCGAAAATGGTGTAAAGCTTTTGGGTACGTCTCTCGAAGATCTAGAAAAAGCAGAAAATAGAGAAAGCTTTCAACAACTCGTGGCACAATTAAACTTGAAACAACCGCAAAATGCCATTGCAACCAATTACGAACAGAGCCTCAAAGTCGCTTCGCAAATAAGCTATCCTTTTCTGATTCGCCCCTCTTTTGTACTGGGCGGTCAATCCATGCGTATTATTCGCAACGCAAAACAGCTCAACGAATACTTTGACAATGTCATCGATCAAGACCTTTTAAACCTTGACCATTCACCTTTATTGCTGGATAAATTTTTAGAAAATGCCGTAGAAATTGATGTCGATGCGGTCAGTGATGGTACAAACTGCTTTGTCTGTGGCATTATGGAACATGTCGAAGAGGCCGGCATACACTCGGGAGATTCCGCGGGTTCGCTGCCGCCTTATAGCTTATCGCTGGCTTTGCAACAAGAAATCTGCGCGCAAAGCAAGTCTATTGCACAAAAACTGAATATCAAAGGATTACTCAATATACAATTTGCCCTTTATCAGAATGAAATATATTTGCTCGAGGTCAACCCAAGGGCCTCTCGCTCTCTTCCTTTCATCGCCAAAGCCACGGGCATTCCCATTATAAAAATGGCTATAGATGCCATGCTGGGCGAAACTTTATCCCTAGATGACGAAGTCCAAAAATTGTTCTGGTGGGAAAATCAAAACCGCCCCCCCAGTAATTATTATGCGGTAAAAGAAGTTGTCTTTCCTTTTGGCAAACTAGGAGTTCACAATCTGAAACTAGGCCCAGAAATGCTTTCGACAGGAGAAGTGATGGGCCAAGGTAAGACATTTGCCGAAGCCTATGCCAAAGCTCAATTGGCTGGCGGTAATGCGATGGCGAAACAAAATGATAGCTGTAAAAATCAAACAATCATCCTCATCAATGACGACAATAACCCCAAGGAAGAGCAGGCTCAAGAAATAGACGAACTCGTACAGGCTTATCAGAATTATGCTTATACAGTTTTAACGCTCAGTGCCCACGAGCCTGTCACTGCATCTGCTATTGAAGCCCTCATCAGTGATGTACGAGAAAATAAAATCGCCTATGTCATAGATTTGAGCGAACAAAACAACGCCCAATATCAGCCCCTTTATCACGCCATTATTCTCTATCATATTGCTTACAGCACAACTTTGAGGGGTGCGCAAGCGCTCTTGGCCTCTCTCAGTGAGGAAGCAACACGCAGAGTGACAAAATTACAGGCTTAATATAAACACCATTATTTCATAGAGTGATGGTGTTTGCACATTCTTCCTTGTTATGCGTTCAAGAAAAGTGCTTGGAAATTTTCTTTGATGACGGGAAGCAGTTCAGCGGTTTCTGTACCACGTAGCTTCGCCATCATTTTCACTACTTGTGAAACATTCTGCGGTTTATTTCCACCAGACGCACAATTCCTTGGCGTCAAAAAAGGAGCATCGGTTTCACTCAAAATTCTGTCTAGAGGAATTTTCGTGAAGGCATCGTGTATGTCTTCTGTCTTTTTGGTGTAGGTCAGTATGCCGCCAAACCCCAAATAAAACCCGTGATCCACCAAGGCTTTTGCCTGATCATAATTTCCCGTAAAGCAATGTAGTACGCCACCCGCTTTAACACGACACTGTGGTAAAATCTCGATAAATTCATCTAAGCTATCACGGATATGTATCACTATGGGTTTATTGTAGGCGTTGGCGAGTTCTATTTGCGCCAAAAACCGTTGTTTTTGAGATGCCAGATCTAAATCTTTGTAAAAAAGATCTAAGCCCATTTCACCCATGGCGATAACTTTGGGATGCTGTAATTGCGGTTCTATTTCTGATAATTTTTGTTGGTATTGAGAAAAGTTTAAGTCGACATGATAATTAGGATGTATACCAGCTGATAAAAATAAATTTTCATGCTGAGTTGCCAATTCAACTCTCGCTTCAAAATCACCTTCATTCAAAGCTATTTCCAATAAATACGCCCCTTGAGAAGCAAAAAAATCACGCACAAGTTCGCCGCTATTTAAGCCTTTGTTATCCATTGCACCGGCATGGAAATGGGAATCTACTAACATGAAATTGTCATCCTCAATTTTATCTTTCTTTATAATGAATGATTCAAGCTGTTTAGCTGTAGCGCATCTCATCTATGGTGATGTTATTCAAAAGCGTGAGATATTCTTTGGCTTCGGCTACCGCCTGATCAAGATCATGATCGGTGTAGTTGCCACATTCTACAGGTGTTGCTCCAGGAATTTCGCCTGAAAAATCTGCCATAAACTGAAACATTTCACGTATGAGATTCAATATTTCTTCGGGAACATAATCGCCAAAAAGCACCAAATAGCAACCCGTACGACAACCCATGGGGCCAAAGTAAATGACTTTTTCGCTCCAGTTTTTATGATTGCGTAAAAAGGTTGCGCCGAGGTGCTCTATCGTGTGTATGCTTTTTGTCGTCAGAACAATATCTACATTAGGTTTTTTCATGCGTATATCAAAGCTAGAAGTAAGGCACTCTCCCAATCTGTCCGACCGAGAAAGGTACAAGCCCTTTTCTAATTTGATATGATCTACATCAAAGCTAGCAATTCTTTCCATTTTCTTGCTCCTAAATAAGATTCGCCTTATCGCATTTTATGCAAAGCGAGTATATATCGTAAAATCAAAAGACCTACGATATATACTCAAGACTTAAATGAGACTACCTCTGTCTTCGCTAGGCATGGGAGTTTCTAACTCTTCAATGGGAACATTAGGGACAATGACAAGCTCATCATCGTCTTCTGCTTCAGCGGTTTCTTCTTCGACAACGGGATTCATATCTTTCAACTGAATGTCTTTATATTTATGCGCACCTGTTCCTGCTGGAATAATGTGACCAATAACGACATTTTCTTTCAGACCACGCAAGTAATCGACGTCTCCAGCAATGGATGCATTCGTCAAAACTTTTGTTGTTTCTTGGAAAGAAGCCGCAGAAATCCATGAGTCAATACTCAAAGAAGCTCGTGTGACACTCTGTAGTAATGGTTTAGCGATAGCAGGTTGTCCACCAGCTTCCATAACTTTTCTGTTTTCTTCAAAGAAGGTATATTTATCAATGACTTGGTCATAAATAAAGTTAGTATCACCAACTTCCACGATTTCAACTTTACGCATCATTTGGCGAATAATAACACCAATATGCTTATCGTTAACTTCTACACCCTGCAATCTATAGACTTCTTGTACTTCATCGAGCAAGAATCGTTGCAAAGCATTTTCGCCTTTAATCGCTAAAATCTGATGCGGATCCATGAGTCCATCACAAAGAGGCTCGCCACATTCAACAGCATCACCTTCTCGTACAAGCAAATAACGTCCGAGTCCAACCAAGTGCTTATAGCGTTTGCCGAAAGCATCTTCTATTTCTATGATTCTGTTTCCTTTCGCTTT
The DNA here is from genome assembly GCA_964425555.1 of uncultured Spirochaetales bacterium. Taxonomy (GTDB): domain Bacteria; phylum Spirochaetota; class Spirochaetia; order SP-2023; family CAYRNA01; genus CAYRNA01. Next base: position 26,807 of record CAYRNA010000015.1, on the reverse strand, counting down.
ACCTTCAAAATGAATAGTTCCTGAAATTTGTGCGAGAACAGAGGCAACCACAGGTTTTCTTGCTTCAAACAATTCGACAACACGTGGGAGACCACCTGTAATGTCTTGTGTTTTTGCACTTCCTTTCGGTAGACGAGCAAGCTCATCCCCTGCTTTGGCACTATTGCCATCAGCAACACTCAAAATAGAATTGGCGGGGAGATAGTAAATTTTCTCTTCGCCCCCTGGAGTGTGTACAGTCAATCGTGGTTCCAGAGATTCAGAGGCGTGATCATTCACACGTATCTCTATGTTACCCTCAGTATTCACAACTTCTGTCGTTGTATTACCGTTTATCATATCATGGAATTTGATTTTACCATCAGCTTCACAAATAATAGGTTCACTATGCGGATTAAATGTCGCAATCGTTTCACCGGCTAAGACTAATTCGCCTTGTTTTACCTTGACTTCGGAACCCGTTCTCATTTCGATTTGCTGTTCTTGCGTAATCAAAAGATATTTTTTAGGCGTGAGTTTATGGATAAAACCAGCTTCAGGAGCCCTAAATTCCGTACCATCTTTCTCTGTATACAATAGCTCGCCCTTGAAAACTCTATCGTCGTGTTTAAAGGCAAGTTTTTCACCTCTAGGGACATTTAATTGCTCAATAACACGGCGATATTTCAAATAGCCTTTTCTTGTAAACAACAGGTTTTCATTTTTCTCTATATACATACCACGAATTTCTGTCAGTATGATGGGAGTTTCCATGACAATGGCGTCGCCTTCACTAGAAGTACTTGCTGTACCCCCAACGTGGAAGGTTCTCATTGTCAGTTGTGTTCCTGGTTGCCCAATAGATTGAGCAGCAATAATACCAACGGCTTCACCAATTTCTACCGTTTTTCGTGTAGAAAGGTTACGTCCGTAACACTTGCGACAGACACCGTGTTGGGCTTCACAGGTTAATACCGTTCGTACCATCACACGTTCTATACCTAAATGCTCGATTTCATCGGCTATGTCATCGGTAATTTCACCATTAATATCTAAGAGAAGTTCTTTGGTAACAGGGTGAATGATGTGCTCTAAAGTAAATGAACCTCTGATTCTATCGCTCAGACATTCCACAATTTTTTCGCCATCTTTTAATGCCGTGATATAAATACCATTAATTGTACCACAGTCATCTTTGTTAATCACCACGTCTTGAGCAATATCTGCAAGACGTCTGGTCAAGTAACCCGCATCCGCAGTTTTAAGCGCCGTATCAGCTAAACCTTTACGCGCACCACTTGTCGAGATAAAGAATTCAATAACAGAAAGACCTTCTTTAAAGTTAGAACGAATAGGAAGCTCGATGATATCTCCTGACGGTTTTGCCATCAGTCCACGCATACCTGCAAGTTGGCGTATCTGGTTTCTTGAACCCCTCGCACCCGAGTCAGCCATCATGTAAACATTGTTAAAGCCCTTTTTATCGTTCTTTAATTTTGTCATCATCAAGTCTGTCAGCTCGTTATTGGTCTTTGTCCATACACCAACAACACGGTTATGACGTTCTTCTACCGTCATCAACCCTTCTTTCTGCTCATTCTCAATCGTAATAACTTCGCTGTTCGCTTCTGCTATGTATTGCTCTTTTTCTTCGGGAATGAGCATGTCGCCCACACCAATAGTACAACCAAATACGGTTGCATATTTGAATCCCGTCGTTTTTAAGACGTCTAGAAGTTCTACGACAGAACCCGCTCCTTGGTCTTTAAAAATTCTCGCAATAAATTTTCTGACAGCTTTGTCATCCAATAATTCGTTCACGAAATCGATGTTATCACCCAACTCTAAATTCAGGCGAATACGCCCTGGAGTTGTTTCGAGTATTTCATCATTTTCCTGAATAACTTTGATCAATGTTTGATCAGTAATTACGCCACTATCAACAGCCATTAAAACTTCGTTGAAATCTTGGAAATACTTTCCTTCGCCTTTATCGCCTTCTCTGATCAGAGTCAAGGCATATAAACCAAGCACCATATCTTGTGAAGGGAAGACAACGGGTTGACCATTGGCAGGGTTGAGCAAGTTTCTTGATGCAAGCATCAGAGTCCAACATTCCATTTGCGCCATTTCCGTCAAAGGAACGTGTACAGCCATTTGATCACCATCAAAGTCAGCATTAAAAGCGTGACAAACGAGGGGGTGCAATTGTATCGCTTTACCATTGATCAGTACTGGCTCAAAAGCCTGAATACTGAGCCTGTGCAAAGTAGGCGCACGGTTGAGCAAAATAGGATGTTCTTTAACTATTCTTTCTAGGATTCCCCAGACTTCTGGAGTTTCACTTTCAACTAAACTACGCGCTTTCTTAATATTAGAAACAGTACCATTTTCAATAAGCGTTCGCATAATGAAAGGTTTGTACAATTCTAATGCCATTTGTGAGGGCAAACCACACTGATGCAACTTGAGCGAAGGCCCAACAACGATAACAGAACGTCCCGAATAATCAACCCTTTTACCGAGCAAGTTTTGGCGGAAGCGTCCTTGTTTTCCCTTAAGGAAATCAGACAATGATTTTAGAGGTCTGTTAGAAGACCCTTTTACAATTTTCTTTTTCTTAGAATTGTCAAAGAGAGCATCAACGGCTTCTTGCAACATTCTTTTTTCGTTACGGATAATAATGTCAGGAGCATTGAGTTGAATCATTTTGCTCAATCTGTTATTACGGTTAATGACACGTCTATAAAGATCATTTAGATCTGACGTTGCAAAGCGTCCACCATCGAGTTGAACCATGGGTCGTAAATCGGGGGGGATGACAGGTATGGCGTCAAAAATCATCCAATGAGCTTCATTCTGTGAACGACGGAAATCTTCTACAATCTCCACTCGTTTCAGTAATTTTTTGTCATTGCGACTTTTCTTTTCAGCAATTTTTTGACGTAATTCTGTATTAAGAGCGTCTAAGTCGAGTTCTTTGAGAAGCGTTTTCACAGCTTCAGCACCAATTTCAGCCACAAAAGCAGCTTCATAGCGTTCTCGTACTTGGATGTATTCTTCTTCTGTCAACAAATCTAAGCGCTTGAGGTCTGTTGCACCGGGATCGATAACAATAAATTTCTCATAATAAAGTACGGATCGCAAAGCATTCACAGAAAGATCGAGCAAAAGCCCCATACGAGAAGGAACGGAGCGATAGTACCAGATGTGAGACACAGGAGCTGCCAATTTAATGTGCCCAAGACGTTCTCTTCGCACTTTAAAATGAGTAACTTCTACGCCACAGCGGTCGCAAACAACGCCTTTATAACGTATGGATTTAAACTTCCCGCAATAGCATTCCCACTCCTTGGTTGTACCAAAGATTTTCTCGCAAAACAAGCCTTCTTTTTCGGGTCTTAACGTACGATAGTTAATCGTCTCAGGCTTTTTTACTTCGCCGTAAGACCATTCTTCTATCTGTTTAGAACTCGCCAATTTTATCATTAAACTGTCAAAATTTTTTATATCATTCATATTAAGACCTCGTTATTATTAGAAATTTCGTTCTTCTTTTTGTATGAGCTCTGCATCTCTTTCTGTTAGAGGTAAGGTGTTACCCTTATCATCAAAAATTTGAACATCTAAACCAAGTCCACGTAATTCTTGCATTAAAACATTGAAAGATTCAGGAGTTCCTGATTTTTCCATTTCCGTACCTTTTACAATAGACTCGTAAACCTTAGAGCGTCCTGTCATATCATCAGATTTAAACGTCATCAATTCTTGGAGAGTGTGAGCTGCGCCATAAGCTTCAAGCGCCCAAACTTCCATTTCACCAAATCGTTGTCCACCAAATTGTGCTTTACCACCCAGAGGTTGTTGTGTAACCAAAGAATAAGGACCGGTTGAACGGGCATGCATTTTGTCGTCGACCAAATGGTGCAATTTCAAATAATACATATAACCGACAGTAACATCATTACTGAATTTCTCACCCGTTAAGCCATCATATAAAGGTTGTTTACACGATTTTTCTATGCCGGCAGCTTCTAATTCTGCTTCAATTTCAGCAATTTCAGCTGATTGGAAAACACGAGTTTCGTACATTTTGCCCAACTGAGCACCAGCCATTCCTAGCATGGTTTCTAGCAATTGACCAATATTCATACGTGAAGGAACACCCAGCGGATTCAAACAGACATCTAGAGATGTACCGTCGGGCAAGAAAGGCATGTCTTCTTCAGGTAAAATTTTAGCGATAACACCTTTGTTACCGTGACGTCCAGCCATCTTATCGCCTTCTTTTAACTTTCGTTTAGAAGCGATATAGACCTTGATCTCTTCTTCAACACCAGGCTGGAGATCATGACCAGGCATGCTCCTTTTAAGGCGTTGAATATCTATAATAGTACCTTCTATACCATGACTCACTCTCAAAGAGCTGTCTTTGACATCTTTGACTTTTTCACCAAAAATAGAATTAAGCAATTTGAATTCAGGGGTTGTGTCGCCGTCATTTCTAGGAGTTGTCTTACCCACAAGAATGCTACCCGGTTTCACCTTTGCACCAACACGAATCACGCCATCTTCATCTAGGTTTTCTAGCTGTTTTTCACTGACATTGGGAATGTCACGGGTGATTTTTTCTATGCCCAGTTTTGTATCACGAGCTTCTACGGTAAATTCTTTGATATGAACCGACGTATAATAATCTTCACGGACAACTTTCTCAGAAATAAGAACAGCATCCTCAAAGTTATAACCATTCCAAGGAACGAATCCAACCAAAAGGTTTTTACCCAAAGCCAATTCACCGCCTTGCGTAGCAGGTCCATCCGCAATAACATCACCTGCTTCAACTTCGTCGCCTACTCTTACAATAGGAACTTGGTTAAAAGAGGTGTCTTGGTTTGTTCGCTGATATTTCACCAGTGTACAAGTTTCTTCTTTGCCATCGACTCCGCTGATGCGTATTTCATCGGCAGCAACATAAGAAACTGTTCCCTTGACAGAAGCTTTCGCAACAACGCCCGTATCATAGGCTACTTTTTTCTCTAAACCAGTACCAACAAGGGGTGCTTGAGGAAAGAGTAAAGGCACCGCTTGACGTTGCATGTTACAGCCCATCAAAGCACGGTTAGCATCATCATGTTCCAAGAAAGGAATGAGAGAGGCCGCTGAACTCACCAACTGACGAGGGGAAACATCCATATAATCGATGTTTTCTTTCTCATCCGTTAAGTAATCACCGGCACGTCTAACAGCAACTGTATCGTTGCGGAAAGCACCATCGCCCTCTAAAGGAGCACTCGCTTGCGCAATAGTATATTTGTCTTCTTCCAAAGCAGGAAGATAATCTATGGTATTTGTAACTTTGCCGTCTACGACCTTTCTATAAGGCGTTTCCAAAAAGCCGAAATTATTAATTCTGGCATAGTTGGACAATGACATAATCAGACCAATATTTGGTCCCTCTGGAGTTTCAATAGGACACATTCGTCCATAATGGGAATAATGTATATCCCGTACTTCAAAACCGGCTCTATCTCTCGAAAGCCCCCCTGGTCCCAAAGCACTCAAACGTCTCTTGTGCGTCAATTCAGCCAAAGGATTCACCTGATCCATGAACTGTGATAATTGACTTGAACCGAAGAATTCCTTGACCGCTGCCATAATTGGTTTGGCGGGCAAAAGTTCTTGCGGTTTAAAATCTTCATGATCTCGTTGATTCATTCTATCACGAGCGATGCGTTCTACACGAACAAAAGCTGTTTTCAACTGATTCTGTAACAGTTCTCCTACCGAACGTATACGTCTATTTCCCAAATGGTCAATATCGTCTACTTTTTCGTCACCGGCACTCACTTTCATCAAGTATTGCATAGTAGAAGTAATATCTTCTAAATCGAGAACACTGCTCTCTTTTGAGTCTGGGAACACCATTTTTTGGTTCAGTTTGTAGCGACCAACAGCGCCTAAGTCATAACGATTAGACGTAAAGAACATGCTTTTTAGGTCTTCTGTCGCTTGTTCAGCAGACACACTTTCTCCAGGAGACAAAATAGCTCTAATTTCTAAAACTGCTTCACTCTGAGTCGGTTCATCCTGTGTTGGATTGTCTTTGTCAAAACTCGTAACTTCTCTATCAAAACAGTTAATAATAGCGTCAGATTTCAATGATTTTTCATGATCAAAATCAACTAAAGCAACCTTGGATATGCCCGCATGAGTCAATTCATCAAAATGATGAAGATGAACACGCTCACCGGCTTGATAAATCTTTTTTTGTTCGCCATTTTCTTCAAAATAAACAGGTTTAGCGTACACGCCACCCACGTTTTTCTGATTAACGCTATCTTTTGTAGAGACAGTAATATTTTTAGTTTTATAGAAAATATCTATGATTTTCTCTCGACTTTCTACGCCTAATGCACGCAAAAGAGAAGAAGCTAATATCTTCTTCTTTCTGTCAATTTTGACATAGAGGATGTCTTTTTTTGTTTCTATTTCAAATTCTAACCACGAACCTCTGTAAGGAATAATTCGGGAGTAATAGAGATCTTTCTCAGAAGAAAAAATAACCCCTGGCGATCTGTGTATTTGAGAAACAACAACGCGTTCAGCTCCATTAATAATGAAGGTTCCGCGGTCAGTCATGAGCGGCAAGATACCCAAGAACACATTTTTGCTCCTGACTTCGCCCGTTTCATGAAAAATTAAATTAAAATCAGCTTTAAGAGGAATTCCGTAGGTGGTTGCTAATTTTCGACATTCTAATTCGCTTTGTCGAATATTTTCATAGTCTAAAGTATAACCACCGTATTCCAAAGTCAATGATTCGGCACTATTAACCACAGGAAATGTATTCAAAAAGACTTCTTCCAAGCCTTCTCTTTTCAAGGGTTCACCTTTTTTGATTTTTTCTAGTTGCAATAATCTTTCATAAGATTCGAACTGAGACTTTATCAAATTGGGAATCTCTAGTACTTCATCTGTTTGCTCACCAATCACTTGACGTCTATTTAGTCTTGTTTTAGCAGACACTTCGAAACCTCCTAAAAGTAGGTATATCATTCACGGCTTTAAACTTTATATTTGTATAAACATAACAAAACAAGCTACAGGAATTGCAGCTTGTTTCATCAGAAATAATTACTTAAAATCTTTACTTAAGTTCAACCTTACCACCTGCAGCTTCCAGTTTCTCTTTTAAAGCAGCAGCGTCTTCTTTAGATGCTCCTTCTTTAATGTTTGATCCAGGTGTCTCTACAAGTTCTTTAGCTTCTTTTAAGCCAAGACCTGTTATTTCACGCACTATTTTGATAACTGCAATTTTCTTTGAGTCATCAATTGAAGCGAGAACAACAGTAAAATCTGTTTGCTCTTCACTTGCTTCTGCGCTAGCACCACCACCGGCTGCTGCTACAGCTACTGGTGCAGCTGGAGAAATACCATATTCCTCTTTTAAAACAGTTGCCAATTCTTGGGCTTCTAGTAAGGTTAAACCTACTAATTGCTCTGCTATTTTCTTAATATCCGTTGCCATATTAACTCTCCTATCTTCTTATGGTCTAGCACAACAACTCATTGAGACTAAGACCATTTTAATTATTATTTTTTACTTTCTACAATAGCTTCTACAGAGCCAGCAATATCACTCGCTGAACTCTCAATTATTCCAACAATATTTTGTGCGGGAGATTGTAACAAACCTACAATACCTGCCAACAATTCCAATCTGCTTGGAAGTTTAGATAATGCATTGACCTCTTTGGTCGACATCAACTGCCCTTCAACAAATCCACCCCTCAACTCAATGGGATGCTCTTTGGCAAAATCAACAATCACTTTAGCTGCTCTAGGAGCTTCTTCTTTAGTGAAAACGATTGCCGTAGGCCCTTTCAGTAGATCATTAATCCCTTCTGTGCCTTTAATATCTTTTAACGCAATGCGAGCAAAAGTATTACGAACTATGCTTAACTCACTGCCGCTTTCACGTAAACTTCGGCGAAGTTCTGTGGTTTCACTAACTTTCAAACCTCTGTAATCAGCGATAAGTATATTAGGAAACTCAGCTATTCGCTCAGAAAGCGCTGAAACTGCACTAACTTTATGCGGTTGTATCTTTTTTTCTGACATCTTAACCTCCTATCCTTCTTGCTCAATTTTGAGCCCAGGTCCCATCGTCGTTGCAATAGCAACAGAGCGAATATAGTCACCTTTAAGATCCACGGGCTTTTTCTTTAGAATAGCACCTAAAAGAGTGCCAATGTTTTTTTCTATCTCATCATCCTTCATGGACAATTTACCAACGCCCAAGTGGATAACATTTTCTTTGTTAGCTCTAAACTCAACACGACCTTGCTTCAATTCTGCAATAGCCGCTTTAAGGTTCATAGTAACCGTCCCTGTTCTGGGGTTAGGCATTAAACCTTTACGACCAAGTATTGGTCCCAGTTTACCTACGTCTTTCATCATGTCGGGAGTAGCGATACAAACATCAAATTCTAGCCAACCGCCTTGAACTTTCTCTACCAAATCGATGTCACCAACAATAGTTGCGCCCATTTCTTTAGCTTCGGCTGCTTTATCGCCTTTCGCAAAAACCGCTACACGCTTTTCACCACCAAACTGATGAGGCAACACTACAGTATCTCTTACAGTGTGGCTTTTTTTCAAGTTTAATGCTATCGCAATATCCACGGTTTCGTCAAATTTTGCAAACGCAACACTACGAATGGTCTTGACGGCTTCTGACAAACCATATACTTTTTCTGAATCTACTTTAGAGACAGCTTCTTTATACTTTTTACCTCTTCTAGCCATTACTTAACCCTCTACCTTAATTCCCATACTTCTGGCTGTACCAGAAATAATAGAAACTGCTGCGTCTAGATCTACTGCATTTAAATCTTCCATTTTTTCTTTCGCAATTTCTGCGACTTGTTCAAGAGTAACCGAAGCAACCTTGATTTTATGAGGAATAGCAGATCCCTTGGGTATGCCTGCTGCTCTTTTGAGCAATACAGATGCTGGCGAAGTTTTAAGTTCAAAAGTAAAGCTTCTATCCGCGAAAACAGAGATGATTACAGGAACAATAAGTCCTTTTTCCATCTTAGATGTTCTATCGTTATACTGCTGTACAAATTGCGGTGCAGCAACTCCGTGTGGTCCCAATGCGGGTCCTACTGGCGGTGCTGGCGTTGCTTGCCCAGCCGGCAATTGCAACTTCACAAAAGCTACTGGTTTTTGTTTTGGTTTAGCCATAAAATCTCCCTCAGTGGTTCAGACTTTTAACAGTCCTGGCGTCGTCTATTTTTCTATAGACTTCCACTAAATATAAATTCGTTAAAATTTCTCTACTTGTGAGAAAGTTAAGTCTACAGGAGTATTTCTTCCGAAAATACCTACAGAAACTCTCAACTTCCCTTTATCTTGATGCACTTCTTCCACTGTTCCCGTAAAGGAATCGAAAGGTCCATCAACAATGCGAACTTCTTCGCCTTCTTGGAAATCCATATTCCAACTCTTCTGCACTCTCACAGAAGAACGCTGTCCGCTACGTTGCAAGATTGCACGTACTTCTTCGTCAGACATAGGCACAGGCATCTTGCTCGGCTGTTGTCCAACAAATCCCGTCACACCGTCCAATCTCTTAAGCGAAGCAACGATGTCTTTCCAATTCGATTGATCCAAATCCATTTCAATTAAAGCGTAACCAGGGAAAAATTTCTTTTTCTTATCTTTCTTGTTACCCTTGCTATCTTTGACAGTAATTTGTTCCTCAGGAATTTCATAACTTGTCACACGTTCTGCGATAAGAGGATCTATATCCTTCAACGCTTCTATGCGACCTTTAACTTTATTTTCATAGCCCGAATAAACGTGCAGGACATACCATCGACTAGCCATCTAAAAATTCTCTCTAATTGAAACAAGTCTAACCATAGATCCAGCTCACTAATGAAGCGTTCGCCCAGTCAATAAAACCAAAAAATACTGCTGCTAATACTGTTGCCGCCAAAACTATTTTAGTCGAAGCAATTACAGATTCACGATTCGGCCAACTTACTTTTTGTAATTCGGCGTAACATTCTTTAAAAAAACTATTCATCTTACGAGCAGATTTCATTTCAATTCCTTAGTCATTGTCTTACAGGCCAGGCAGGATTCGAACCCGCAACATTCGGCTTTGGAGGCCAACGTTCTACCGTTGGAACTACTGACCTTTGTTCATTTCTTATTTGATCTTCGTTTCCTTGTGAAGCGTTATTTTACGCTCCCACTTGCAAAACTTGTTTAATTCAAGCTTTCCTTGCATGTTTCTACGATTCTTTGTCGTTGTATAATTGCGTCGTTTGCACTCTTCGCATTGCATCGCTATTTTCTCAACAGCGCCTTTCTTCGTTTTTGCCACGCTAAACTCCTCTGTATCGCTCTTCTAACTCAGCCCTCGATCAGACTTGAACTGATGACCCCTTCCTTACCATGGAAGTGCTCTACCAAACTGAGCTACGAAGGCAAACAATAGTGAATTTTAAATATAGTTGTTCTTTCTTACTTTGTCAACTCTAGGATTAAAACAATTTTGAAAAAGATAAATTTATTTTTCTTTCAGGACAAGAATAGCCCTTAAAACACTCTTTTCGTCAATATCTCTTGTCCTTCCTTGATATTTTATGTTTATTTACACCCTCAGTCTCTTCTCTGACGAAAGTATAAGAATGCTACAATTTAGTCCTGACATCCGTGTAAATTTTATCCAACATTTGAGCGAAATTATACTGACTTGACCAGAAAGGAAAGGTTCCTTTAAAAGATACGCTTTCTCCTTCTAAAGAAAGAGGAGGTATAATTTGCTGGGCGAGAAAAAAATCTTGCGGTAAAACGGCCTTGCCTTCTTTGAGTTCATTCTCTTCATAGAGATTAATATCTAATCCTCTAAAAGAAAGGAATAAGCAAGGATTTTGCGCAAAGGCTTCTCCCAGAAAATACATCAACGAACTCTGGTGTATGCAGAGATTGTCCTCTTCGACATCGTCCATTTCTTCCAATTCGTCGTCACGACAATTGCACGTAAGTTCAATTTCATCCTCTTGGGGAAGTAGGCTCTGGCCTTGTTCACGAAAAAGCTCAAACAAAAGCTTAGGAAACACGTTAGCCGTTAAACTGCAAAGGATTTCCACCGATTGAGATATTTGCTGATTGAGTGTAGCGAGCTGGGCGTCAGCAATCGGTCGGCACGTCAATGTCACCGAATGAGTACGGTAAGTAGAGCCGAGTATTTCCATGTTAAATTGAAAAGGCTTCAAGTCGCAGACCGTAACTTTACCCTTGCGTATGATCAAAGGACTGCGGTTGAAACGAGTTTTCCGCAAATTCATTGGGATGAGGTTAAGCCATTGCTCCCAAAAAACATTCCCTTCGCTATTAGGTTTTGAGCTATATTTATCTAGCCAGCGTTCAAAAATATCTGTATTATTCATGCAGGGATCCTATCAATTCTTGACTCAATTGAATGAGATTTTTCATACCTTTAACGTCCAAATCTTTTGCCCACGAGCCAGAATCATTAATAACATTACTGGCAAGTTCTTGTTTGCCCGCAATCAATTTATCTATTTTTTCTTCTAGTGTTTGGCTACTAATAAATTTATGTACAAACACATTTTTTTTCTGACCTATCCTAAACGCTCTATCTGTCGCTTGATTTTCCACGGCAGGATTCCACCACCTATCAAAATGAATAACGTAGTTCGCTTTCGTTAAATTCAAACCTATGCCCCCCACTTTCAACGACAAGATAAGCACACGAGGTTCATCTGTCAGCGTTTGAAATTCTTGTGTAATTCTCACTCTATCCTGTTGCTTGGTAGAACCGTGAATCACATCCACGGGAGTCTTCAGTTGCGTTTTCAAATAACCGTGAAGCATGGTTGCCATGGTTGCAAATTGAGTAAAAACAAGAATGCTATCTTTTGTCTCGAGAGCGGTATTCACCAATTCTAATAGCCTGAGCACTTTGCCCGAACGCGCGGCGAAATCAGCATTAAAGTCAACTTTCTCCTTAAGAAAAAGTGCGGGGTGATTACAAATTTGCTTCAATTTCATGATGACGTTGAGCAAATAACCTTTTTGCAACTGAGGAGTTTCCTCTTCCACCTGCCTGATCACCTGCTGATACAATTTTACTTGCTCTAAGCTCAGGGAACAATATTCTTTCTTCTCAACTTTGGATGGCAAATCATCAATAATAGTGGGGTCGTTTTTATTACGCCGTAAAATCAACGGATCCGTCATTATTTTCAATTGGTCTAATCTCACATTATTGTCAGTCATCTGAAAATAATTATAAAATCGCCTTTGTTCACCCAAAAGTCCGGGGTTGAGGAAGTCCATCAAGGCCCACAAATCGCCGATGTGATTTTCGACGGGAGTTCCTGTCAGTGCCACACGGAAACCGCAACCAAAGCTTTTAAGGCTCATGGCTCGCTTGGTAAAGGGTGTTTTGATATTCTGCGCTTCATCGACGACAATGCAATCGTAATTGACTGACTGTAAGTGTATGAGGTCTTTGATGACAACGGTATAACTTGTTAAAATAACATCAAAGGGGATCACTTTTTCATCAAAATCGTCTTGCGCTCTATCTTTTCCCCTGTGGACGAGAATATTGAGGTCGGGTGTAAAAAATTGGGCTTCGTGCAGCCAGTTATCAATAACGGAAGTTGGGGCCACAAGCAATGTTTTGTGATTGTTGTCCTTTTTCTTGCACAACTGCAAAAAATAAAGAGTTTGTATCGTTTTCCCCAAGCCCATATCATCGGCCAAGCAAACTCCCAACTGATGCGTTTGCATCGTTTTCAGCCACTGAACACCCACTTTTTGATATTCTCTCAGCGTCCCATTAAAACAAATATCTTCTTTCTCAAAATCATGAACTTCTGTGTTTAAAACAGTTGTCTTCAGCGAGAAAAAATCCTGTTGCATCTCCACCGAATCAATCCAAATGCCTTCATATTTTTTATCGGAGACGACATTCTCCATCAAAAGTCCGACATTGAGCAAAAAGGCCTCTTGCACCTTGAGCGATAGAGATTCTTCATCCAGTAATTTCAACGCTTTCTTCAACGCATTTTTGTCTATTTCTATCCACTCATCTTCCAAAAGCACGAAATCTGAATTATCAGCTAGAATATCAGCAATTTCTTGCGCAGATAGTTTATGTTCATGCAAGAAAACCTCGACATCAAAGGTATTGATTTCTTGCCAATTCATAGATTTTTCTTGCGAGAAGAACCTATCTTTTTGTCGCAATTTGACTTTAGGTTTTTGCTGAGATTTGACGAAATTATGGGGGAATTGCAACGTAATTCCCTCTTTTTGCAGTCTGTGCATATTTTCTTTCAAGAAAATTGTAAACGCCTGATGATTTAATTCAAATTCACCGAGTTCGTAATCTAGGGGATGATCGCTGAGCTTCTTAATTTCTTCATTCAAAATATAAAAATTCTTAAAAAGATATTTATGACCCAAGGGATTTTCGCTCCAAGGAGACAATTCTTCCCCTTCTAGACAAAACACCTTAAACACCCAAATATATTCTTTACCCACTTTTTCGCTAGGGGCATAAATACGCACCACAAGTTTTTTTTGTTGCAAAGAACAACCGTAAAAGCTTGTGTTCGCCTTCAGCAAAAGAGGAAGTGAATCTTCGTGCTTCCACGTAAATGCTTTTTTTTGCCGTGTTAATTGCGAAAAAAAGTTGTCATAAATTCCATGATGATCACTTTGAAAAGGAAGGGCAACGCTATAATCCCGTGCGAGCGTATCGATCAGATAGTTCAGTGGCGGCAATGACGGTGGGTTACAAGGCAAGACAAAATCGTCCGTTTCTTGCCACGCAAAAAAAATGGGCGGGATTTTTATGCGGTAAAGCCATTCCACCAATGCTGGCACCAAGTCTGCTTGCCATTGTAAATCAAAAGCGGAAGTCCGTGGATTCTGAATTAAATGAGGTAAGAAAAAACCCTTTTTCAATAAGTTAAGCGTGACGCTGTAAAGTTTGGTAAAAACGGCAAAGTCATATCCAAAAATATCGCGGGCGATGTTTTCTTTGTAAAACAAGTAAAGCACATCCCAATTTTCTTGCGTCAGCAAATACAAACAGGTTGATTTTTTCTGCCACACAAAATTGAGTTCGTCCGTATTTTGTTTCGCTAGCTCCTCACTTTCCTGAAAACTCAAGACTTGCCCATCTTGCTCAACATAAGCCAAGGTAAGATCCGCTTGCACTCTATTGCTTCGGCTAAGCTTAAAAGGGAGAGCATAATAGTCTAGTTTTTCTTGTAAAATGTCGCGGTCTTCAACGGGCTCATCCGTTGCAACCCATAATAAAAAATTATTTTTATAGTATATAATGTGAAGTTTTTCTTTCATGAATAAAATGTTAACGATTCTCCTCGAGATATGTTAAATAAGTCTCCTGTACTTCCTGCCCAGCAGCAAGAAAACGACTAAGGCCATCGTAACGATAGAGAGTAATAAATAAAGATAAAATGTCGAATACTTTATGCTCACTTCTGCACCAATATAGGGTGCTAAAAGCCATCCTATACCTCCGATGGATGCTTGCCAGCCAAAGAAGACGCCTCTGTTTTCTTTGGCTATTTTCTTCGACATGCTAGAACTGAGTAGCGGTTCACAGGGGCCTAGAAAAAACAAGGTGGCTAAATAGAAGATTGAAAAGACAAAAACATTGTGTGCAAAAAACAATCCTGCTGCAAATAAACCCGAAAAGAACAAATAGATAATCACCAACTTACTAATGGGGATAATTTTAGCGAACTTCGTCAGCACAATATTGGCAACGACAACGACTCCACCCACCAAGGCGGTTAACAGTCCACTGATAGTAGAAATATTCCCTCTACCGGGGAGCAGTTCTTGCAAATGAAATGGAAGAAAGGGCGAATAAGATGCTCGTAAATAACGCAATGCTAAAAGGACAAACAGTGACAAGAAAATAATTCTTGTCAACCAGTGCTTTGTTTTTTTGGGCGAATCTTGGACGAAACTTTCATCGCTGGTATTTTGTTCTTTTTTAGGGGGCGACTGCAAAAAGAAAAGTATGCCTAAGAAACCCAAACTAAGGATAATGCCTCCCAGAAAGAAGGTCGGTCTATAGCCTATAGCATCGCCCAAAACTCCACCAATTGCGGGGCCTACTATCGTACCAATAAAAGTAGACGTGGCTAAAAATCCCAACGCTGACGGCAATTCTTCATCTGGCGTTTCTATTGCCACCCATGTTGCCGCAGCGCCTACTGTGCCTGTGAGAAAGCCCTGTAAAACCCGCAACAAAATAAGCTGCCCTATAGATCGCGCCCCGCTCAAAAACAAGAGTATGATGGCGGAAGAAAGAAGAGCTCTGAGCAACATCCATTTCGGTGAAAACTTATCTGTCAACTTACCCCAGATCGGTGCCATAATGGTTATGCCCACGGCGGGTGCCGATGCCGATACGCCCGTCCAGAAACGAATTTTATCCGCACTAAAATCACCCAACTCAGGAATAAAAAATGGAATAAATGGCAGCCCTAAAGAGAACCCCGTAATAGCAAGAATCTGAAAAAACCAAATAAGATGTAATTTGGACTTCCAAGACTGTTCTATCACAATAGTTCTATGCCAGCCTTTTCACATTCGTCACGTACAGATTGAGGCCAAAGCGAAACCTGTACTTCTCCAATATGCGCTTTTTGCAAGAAAAACATACAGAGACGAGATTGCCCAATGCCCCCACCAATAGAATAAGGAAGGATCTTGTTGATAATATTTTGATGAAAAGGTAAAGAAAGTCGGTCTTCACAATTGGCAAGTTTGAGTTGAGTTTTCAACTTAGACTCATCAACTCTAATTCCCATAGATGAAATTTCAAGGGCAATATCTAATAACGGACTATATAAAAGGATGTCGCCATTCAGTTGCCAATCATCATAATCAGGCGCTCGTCCATCGTGTACTTTACCAGAGTTGAGTGCTCCACCAATATTTTGTAAAAAAACTGCGCCGCACTCTTTTGTCGCAAGGTACTCTCTTTCTTTGGGAGTTTTATCGGGATAGTTATCTTCTAATTCTTGCGTTGTCATAAATACTATTTTCTTAGGCAACTGAACATTTAAACCAAATTCAGTATTCACTAAATTAGCTATGCCCAAAAGTGTCGTATAAATCTTATTCACGTAATCTTGTAGTACAATGCGATTGCGACTAGCAGCCTCGCCGAGATTCGCTTCCCAGTCCCACTGATCAACATAAAGGCTATGAATATTAGTGAGATCTTCGTCCCGTCGGATAGCGTTCATGTCTGTATACAATCCAGAACCTGCCAAAATATCATATCGTAGCAATGCATCTCGTTTCCATTTTGCCAAGGAATGTACAATTTCGAGTTTGGCTCCATCTAGCGCAGGAACGTCAAAGGCGACAGCGCGCTCTACACCATTTAAATCATCATTCAAGCCAGAACTCGGATCAACAAAAAGCGGTGCTGAAACTCGCAAAAGATTTAGATTATTGGCAAGGTCTTGTTGAAATTGCTGTTTAACTCTTTTGATAGCAATTTCTGTTTGCTTTAATGACAATTGAGCCTTATAATTTTTGGGTACACATAAATTCACAAAAAATCTCCAATTCCCCTTTAGCCATAACAATTTAATGTATGTTGAATACAAGCATAATAAAACATCCACGATGAATCGTCATGTTTTTTATCCATCTTTTCAATTTTACTTATTTAAATCAAGGAATGGAATAGATTTTAAAGAATTTATAAAAATACAAACTTATTAATAAATAAACTTTTACACCTCTCTTTTCCTCAAGAAAACACCGCCATGGCTATTGAATTTCAATTTCCCTCCTTATATATAGTCAATAAAATGGGAAAACCGTATTTTACTGACTATATATAAATGTAGACAAAACTTCTTTACTTCAGGAAAACTCTTCTAAGCCTGTGTGATTTTTGAGCTTGAGCAAGACTGAATTTTGAATTTGCCTCACCCTTTCTCTCGTAATACCTATATTTTTACTAATCTCTTCTAAGGTGGCTTCTTTACTATTGTTTAAGCCAAATCTCATAGTAATAATTTTTCTCTCTCGAGGAGATAAGTCTGAGATAACAGAGTGTAAAGTATCTTTGATATCGAGCTTTTCTAAATCTTGTTCAGGCATAGCAAGTTGTAGAGTATCAATATAATTATCTATAATGGACGGCTCTTGTTTATCATCAAGATTAAGGTCAAAGGAAGAAATATTATGGCTATCTACCATAAGAACGCTGTTAAACTTCTCGTGAGTCACGCCTAGATCTGCTAAAATTCTTTCATGCTTTTCACTGTCAGAATATTTTCCATTATACTTATTTTCTAGCTTGCGGTACTTTTTCAGCATACCGCATAAATGCATGGGTATGCGTATATTGCGTGTCTGATCAAATGTAGCTTGCGAAATAACAAGCTGTATCCACCACGCGCCATAAGTTGTGAATCGAAATCCTCTCTTGTAATCAAAGCGCTTGATAGCTTCCATCATGCCCAATATACCTTCGTCAACTAATTCCATAAAAGACAAATCCTTGTCTCTGTACTTTTTAGCAATACTAATGACAAGTCTAAGGTTGGCATTAATGATTTTTTGCCGTTCAAGCTCTAATTCTTCTTGTATTCGTTGCTTATCTTCTTCTGTTTCCATTGCTTCTTTTCGCAGAGAAAGCACCTCTATTCTTTCCCAAATCTTTCTTTCTGAAGCAGCATCGAGTATATTATTTCTTGAAACATAACTTAAAAAATTTGCCATAGGTGTGTTTTTATTTCCCATATAAATCTTCCTTTTCCGTCAGGCTATAAAGTTCACAATTTGTTTTATTCTAAACTGATAAAAACCAGCCTATAACATTTTTTATAGGAATCCTATAGAAAAAAGCTATTTATTTATTGGGGATTGTAAAAAAATGTGACGATTTGTGAAAAAAAGTTCATCTTTTAGGAATCTCTGACTCTAAGCCAATCTATCGTGACGTTTTTAACTCCATCTATAACAACCATTTCATTGTCTATTTCTGTCACAACTCCCGTAAACCAAGGATCACTTCTATACGCAAACGGTAAAAGATCCTCGGTGCTCGCCCAATTATTATAATACACCAATAATCCAATGTACAAATCTTCGGGTTCTGCGGGAACGGTATCAACGGCAAATGTTTTGCTGTGAAAGTTTTTGTTAAGGTCAATAATTTGCAATGCGCCCGACTCTGTTTTGTTGACGGGCAAGTCTTCTAATTCTTTGCCAATAAAATAAGACACCGTACGAGAAGAACTGTTTAACCAGAGCTGATATCCTGGTGGAAAACTTTTTTGCATGTCATCATTTGACAAAGAAAGGCAAGAAATAATGGTAAAAAACGACATAAAAAGGAATGTCCGCACTAAAAAAGTCATAATTTATACTCTCCTAACTATATCAAACGGTATAAAGTTCGTATTACTTGCACATTTTCTCAGAGACTTGATAGAAATAATTGACATAAAAAAACAAGATGGTTAGAATAGGTAGAAATACTTTCCCTTGTAGCTCAGTTGGTAGAGCGGGTGGCTGTTAACCACTAGGTCGGCGGTTCGAGTCCGTCCGGGGGAGAAAATCTAGTTTTTTATTCAAAATTGTATATGGAATAATTATTAGAAAAAGTGAGTTTTATGAATTGGTTTAAAAAATTTGAACCGGGTTTTCTGAAGACATTAAGTGTATGCCTTTTCGTTGTACTTTTGTCTTCGGTACTACTCTCTTCATTGGTCAAAGTTCTTGCAAGTCTCTAGTCTTTAGATGGTTGATACTGACGCAGGGTTTATGACATTCGCATCAATGAGAAATATTATGAATAACAAAATAGTCTTTAAGAAGGAGCAAGGGATTCCCCTGCTAGAGATATTTAGTATATTCTCGCATGTTCAAAAAGCGAGAATATCGTTTACACGTTTTCTGGTAGTGAGAAAGATGACTTTGCTCTTACCCCTTTTTTACACAAAAACATAACAAGAAATCAGTCGAGGCAATTATGCTCTCGGTATATTTAGGTGAAAAATATGATACTAAGCAAAAAAAATATATTCGTCCTTCTCTTTTGTTGCACATTGAGCTTAAGCGCTCAAGAAAGCCTTACACGTATTGCCGTAATAGACTATAACAAAGTATTATTGAGCAATAATTCACAAGCTCTCAGTCTTTTACAAGCAGAAACAGCAAAATATCAGAAGCAAATAGATAAATATACGGCTGATATTAACCAGTTAGAGCAACAACGACAGCAATATATTACTGACGGTGAAAAATATAAACTCTCCCGTGTAGAAAAAGATATATTGAAAAAAACTCAACAACGCCAAGAATACGCTCAACAGAGTCAACAGAAAATTAAAGATAAAACAAACTCTATTTCTGCGAGTTCGCAACAGGATCTGGGCGTTGTCCTCAATGCCATCACCTATGTTGCCCAATCAAAAGGTTTCTCGCTGGTACTCAAAAGCAATGACTCAAGTCTCTTATGGTGGGATTTTTCTGTAGATATTACAGACGATGTCATCGCATACCTCCAAAGATAAACCCAACTGAACCAATCTTTATTATAGCGAACGCACATCATGTCTAACCCTAAAATGACTCCCATGATGCAACAGTATTATTCTATCAAGGCAGAACATACTGATGCGGTCCTGTTTTTTCGCATGGGTGATTTTTACGAGATGTTTGGTGAAGATGCCGTAGAAGTGAGCCAGATGCTGGATATCACGCTGACCAATAGAAACGGCATAGAAATGTGTGGTATACCCTATCATGCCTATCAAAATTATGTTAAGCGCTTGCTCAAGCTGGGCCAGAAAGTAGCGATTTGTGAACAAATTTCTATGCCCGAAAAAGGCATAGCCAAGAGGGAAGTTGTCGAGATCATCTCCCCAGGAACCATTGTCGACGATAGCTACCTTGATAGCAGTCAAAACAACTATTTGCTGGCTCTCTGTGCCGTCAAAAATGGATTTAGTTTGGCCTACTGTGATTTATCCACAGGTGAATTTGTCGCCACACAATTTATTGGAACTCACGAAACTCCCTTGCTCAAGCACGAATTAGCACGTTTAAACGTGAGCGAAATCATTGTGCCAGAAGAATTCGTCGAACTCCTCGAAGAAGATAATGACACACTGGGACTTTCGCACTATCTCCTGAGCAGTAATATACTACTCAACAAACAACCCAACTGGTATTTTAATCACAGCAACAGCCTCGAACAGCTCAAAAAACATTTTAACGTTATCAATCTCAAGAGCTTTAACTTAAACGAAAACTCCCCTGCCATTGTCAGTGCGGGAGCCATCATTAACCATTTGGCAAAAAACCTACAATCAGTCCTGCCCCACCTCCGTTCTTTGCGTACCATGCCCAAAAACCTTTTTGTCGGCTTGGACGAAGCCACGCAACGCAATCTTGAACTCACTCAGAGCCTCAATAATAGCTCTGACAAATACACTCTTTATCATGTTATGAATGACACCAAAACCGCCATGGGTGCTCGACTGTTGCGAAAATGGCTGTTTCACCCCCTTAAAGATTTGAACGCTATACAAAAACGCCAACAAATGGTGTCACTTTTCCATAAAAATCAGAAAGGACTCACTTCCGTTCGTGAGAAATTGTCAAAAATATTGGATGGCGAACGCCTCTTAGCCAAAGTAGCCGTCGGTAAAGCTCATGCCAAAGATATGTTCTCGCTCAAAAACTCCTTGCAGCTTACCAAAGAATTGGCTGTCGATTTATTAGAATGGGACAAAGACGCCTTCGCTCTTTATTTTCCCGAAAAAATTCTCAACAGCATCAACACCGTCAGTGAACTTTTAGAGCGTGCCATTATGGATGACCCTTCCATACTCTTGCACGAAGGCAAGCTCATCAAGCTAGGCTATGATGCGCAACTCGACGAGATCAAGCGACTCACCGAAAACAAACAACAAATTCTCCAAGAATACTTATTGCAAGAAAGAACAAACAGCGGTATCAACAACCTCAAGCTCAAGTACAACAAAGTCATTGGCTATTTTTTTGATATCACCAAATCACAGTTGCACCTTGTCCCCGAATATTTTATCCGCCGACAAACACTTGTGGGCAGTGAACGCTTCACGACCATCAAGCTAGGCGAGCTAGAACAGCAAATGGGAGAAGCCAGCAGTCAGCTATTTGAACTGGAGAAAAGACTCTTTTTAGAAGTAAGAGAACAGGCAAAACAGCATCTTACACCCCTGCTCATCAGTTGCGAAGCTCTCGCAAAAATAGACGTGTACCAGAGTTTTGCACACAGCGCCATTCAAAGAAACTACGTGCAACCTCACCTTGACAACAGCACACGTATACAAATAAATCACGGCAGACATCCCGTTGTTGAGACCAACCTTGCGACGGGTGAATTCATCGCCAATTCTTCAACCTTCGACGAAGACCTCTTCTTTGCCTTGATCACAGGGCCTAATATGGCGGGTAAATCTACCTACCTCAGGCAAAATGCCTTATTGGTACTGATGGCGCAAATGGGGGCATACATTCCCGCGCAGAGTGCAGAGATAGGCCTCGTTGACCACATTTTTTGTCGTGTCGGAGCCAGTGATAATTTGGCGAGGGGCGAGTCTACTTTCTTGGTGGAAATGAACGAGACCGCTTATATATTGAACACGGCGACCAAGCACAGTCTTATCATTATGGACGAAGTAGGTCGCGGGACAAGCACCAATGACGGTCTGTCTATAGCGTGGGCGGTGTGCGAATATATACTCAACAAAATACAAGCCAACACTCTTTTCGCCACGCATTTTCACGAACTCACGCATTTGCAACACGCATCTCTTCGTAATTTTTCCTTGGAAGTAAAAGAACAAGATGGCCGTATATGGTTCCTCAAAAAAGTCATACAACGACCCGCCGATAGCTCTTATGGCGTACACGTTGCGTCTTTGGCGGGCGTGCCAGACAGCATTATCAATAGGGCAAATCAACTCATGACAGAACTGGAAGCGCAGCTCGAATCACCGCACGTTCAAGCCGCTCCTGTTGCTCCAACCGCAAGTCTAGAACTGTTTAATCCCAACGATTTATTATTGCAAGAAATCAAGAATGTTAACATCAACGAACTCACACCCCTTCAAGCAATGAATCTTGTCGAAAAATGGCGTACAGCTATAGGCTGATCAACAATTTAAGAGCATAAAAAAAGACCGTAGCGATTAACCACGGCCCTAAAAGTCCCCTTTTTTACTCCAACTTTTAATTCATTCTAACACACTTTTTTCAGTTTGTCAAACATTAATTAAAAATAAATGGAGAATAGAAATCAAGGTCTTAAATTAAGCACTTTTGATGGCTATTTTCTGAGGCTTTAACTCTTCCTTGCGAGGAATTTCAATAGATAATATCCCCATAGATAAGGACGCTTGCATTTGACTTCCTTCGCTGTCTTTGGGCAAAGGAATGCTGCGTGAAATCTCAGTTTTACCACTGAAACGTTCCTTGTGAAGCACCATTCGTGCGTCATCTTTCTCCTCTAATTGCAGTGATACTTTCAAAACACCATCTTCAAGCTGAAGGTCAAGATCTTCTTCTTTGACACCCGGAACGTCTAATTCCACATAATAATTTTTGTCTGTTTGCAATAAATCCATGTTGAAATAACGCTCTTTTGTTTCTCCGCAAGAATTAGCAGAAATAGGTCTTTGTACATAAAAAGTCATAATAGAACTCCTCAAAAATATTTATTTACGAGAAACTTTTGTCTCTCACACTCTAATAAATGCAAAGACCGTGCCAATTTTATTTTGAAGATTTATAGGCTTAAAAGCTTATTAGACGATGAACTTATGAGTTTTGAAGCGTGCCAAATGGTAGAAGAGAGTCATTGTGACTCACAAGGCTCTAAGTAGTGCCTCTTTTGGGGTCATTGTAAACATGATGGACAAACAATGTAGACAATATCAGTATCACACCCAGATAAAACTCTAGGCTCATCAGTTCGTCTTCGCCAAAAAACAACAACGCCAACAAGATTCCATAAACAGGCTCGAGGTTGAGATTGAGGTTTGCAGTAAACGGGTTGATGCGTTGCAACACATAGTTAAATCCCACCACTGTAACATCAGTGCAGAGTACGCCCAATACCAAGAGCAAGGTCCAGTTTTGCCAACCGATATCAAAGGACGGAAGCGTATAACTGCTGGTCAAGGGAAGCACAAATAATATCACCGTGGTAAGCAAAAAGGCTCCCAGCATTTCGTAAGACGTTAGGGCGTAGAGATTATATTTTTTTTGCATGAACACACCGTTCAAAGTGGCAAACAGAGCCGTCAACGCAGCAGCTATTATGCCTATGATTATGGCGAGCTTGTACTGCAATTCAAAGCCAAAAATAATAATGATGCCTATCACAACAACCATGCCCAACAGGCAATCTTGAAGTTTGATTTTTCGCTTAAAAAAGATGGGTTCAAACAAACTGGTAAAAAGAGCAGCGCTAGAAAGCATTGCCAATGCGATGGAAACCGTGCCGAGCTTTATGCTCAGAAAAAAGGCTATCCAGTGTAAACCTATGATTCCGCCAGCCAACATCGCAAAACCTATTTGTCTTTTTGTGATGCGAGCGAGATCACCTTTAAAATAACTGAAAATCATCAGAACGACACTCGCAATCAAAAGGCGAAACCACACTAATTGCAGAGCGTCAAGCGTTATCGCTTTACCAATAACACCTGTAATCCCCCAAACGAAAATAACAAAATGCAAGATAGCATAATCTTTTTTGTGTTGCATTATAATCTCTATCTTGGGGGAATGTTGTGTTAACAATAAAGAGAGTCAGCAATAAAGGCAACTCTCTTTACACGTTTATTATTCTATGGTAATAAAACTACCATTTTCAATACGATAAACACTGAAGCCAAAGCCTTCGATATCACCGTTATCATCAAAAGAGATGCTACCGAGTGCCGTATCAAAAGTATTGCCTTTAATCGCTTCGACCATAAGATCGGACTCTGTTGAACCTGCTATTTCAATAGCCTTAGCAATAACTTGAATAGCGGCATAAGCGTTATAGAAAAAAGCGCCTGGCTCTTGGTTGTATTTAGCAAGATACAGTTCTCTTACCGCTTTGTAACTATCCAAATTGGTGATGTCGCTTGAACCTGTCGTATAAACACCTTCCGCATCAGCACCAGCAGTAATAATAAACTGTTGGTCTTTGAGACTGTCTGTTCCAACCATAGGAATGTCAGAACCTCTTGCATGCAGTTGACTGATCAATTTAGTTGCTTCAGGATGATAACCACCAAAAACAAACACGTCAGGATTTTCAGACACTAAACGAGTTAGAACGGCTGAATAATCAGGAGCGCCAACTTCTATACCATCAAAAAGAACCACTTCAACGCCTGCAGCTTCCAAGTTGGCTTTCACAGCAGAAGCATAGCCTTTACCGTAAGCGCCTTGGTCATGCAAAATTGCCACTCTTTTCACACCTAAAGTATTAACAAGAAATTCACTGCTAATTTGTGCTTGAATATCATCATGCGCAATAGTTCTAAAGAAGTAAGGGTTTTTACCACCTAAAGTCAGCTCTGTCGCTGTAGAAGATGGTGAAATGCTGATGATGGAATCTTCATTATAAACACCCAATGCAGCACGTGTACCACCAGTCGTGATATGACCCACAACCGCAACCGCACCTTCGCTTGCCAATTTCGCCGCCGCATTGGCAGCCGTTTCTTCTTTACCCTGATCGTCTTCGACCAACAATGTAATAGGCTGGCCTAATACTGTAGGATTATTTTCCAAGAAAAGCTCGACGGCTTCTCGTGTAGGTATCCCATAAGATGCTAGATCGCCAGAATAAGGTCCGCTCACACCTATTTTGATGCTCTCTGTTTGCTTTGCACACGAAAATGCAAAAAGCACCATTAAAAGTGCAGTAATTGTTGTTAGATTTTTTTTCATAATTTACCTCTCTTGTAAAATTTATTGTCTAGTAAATTATATATTTTATATCAAAAGAATCTATAATTATAACTTTTCTCATTGATTTTCTCAAAAAAAAGACGATTATAGCTGTGCTTTTAGCAATAATTTTGTATAAACTGTCTTTGGGCGAGTAAATACTTCCTCAACAGAACCCATCTCGACAACCTTCCCTTCCTTTAAAACCAAGACCTTGTCACAAAAAAAAGCGACTTGTTTCAGGTCGTGCAATACGAAAATTCCACCCATCTCCGATTTCAGACGCACGCAAAGATCCAGCACCTTGCGTTGCATTTTAAGGTCAACGGCACTGGTGATTTCGTCGGCGACAATGCACTGCGGTTTCAGCAAAAGTGCCAAAAGTAAGGCGACACGTTGCGCTTGACCGCCGCTCAATTGGTGGGCATACGCCGAAAGTAAGGCTTCATCAAGCTCTAGTTCTTCGAGCAAAAAACTGAGGTGGGCTTCCATATCGGACAATTTATAAATGCCCATAATATGGTGAATGATCCACGCTATTTTTTTCTTTTGCGGAAGGTATTGCTTGGGATTCTGAAAGATGATCTGACACAGCTGTGCAAACTGACGACGTTCATTGACGGTCTTCACAGAATACGGCTGACCGTTATAAGCGATGTGCCCAGCACTGGGGGGAAGCAGCTGCACCAGCATTTGCGCCAGCGTCGTTTTGCCACTGCCACTTTCGCCAATAATGGCTAAAAACTCATTGGCTTGTAGTTGAAATGTTGTCGGCTCTAGCTCAAAATGAGCGAATTTTTTGCTCACCCCACAAACATCTATCAGCGGAATCGTGGCCATCATAACGGTCTACTTTGTTGTTGTGCTCTAAACGCCCACGGCAATTGCAGTGCTTTTAACTGCTGGGTATAATTGTGTTGCGGATGAGCGAACACAGAACTCAAAATGCCAGCCTCGACAATTTCGCCACGGTGCAAAATGCAAATGTCGTTGGCGATATAATGCAGAACATCTATGTCGTGCGTTACCAGCAATACACTCAAACCGCTTTGTTTCACCCTCTGTTGGATGAGGCTCAGTATTTCTTTTTTCGCCAAAGTGTCGAGGGCGGTCGTCGGCTCATCAGCAATGAGTAATTGCGGTTCACTGAGCAAGGCCATGGCCAGAGCAAGACGCTGTAATTGTCCGCCACTCAACTGATGCGCATAGGCTTTAAGGAGATGTGTGTCGGGCAAACGCAAAGACGCCAGCATCGCTTCTATTTTCTGTTGCCTCACCCATTTATCATCCTTGAAATGAACGATGAGGACTTCTTCTAATTGCTTTCCCAAAGGAATAAGGGGATTAAAACTGCTGGAAGGATCTTGGGCAATGTAGCTTATTTGCGAACCAAGTAAAGGGTTGGCTTGACCTTGCGAAGGTGCGGACAATATATTTTTATCGTGCCAATTTATCTGCCCTGTTCGCCACGTCAAATTGCTTGCGAGTAGCCCCAGTATCGCTTTACAGCAGGTGCTTTTGCCGCTGCCACTTTCGCCCCACAAACCCATCACTCGACCAGATGTTATTGTGAAACTGATATTTTTGACTATGGTTTGAGTTGCGTCATGCGTAAGACCGACTTCTAGATTTTGTACAGAAAGCATGTATTTATGATAGGCGAAACCGCTGAAGATCGCAACCGCAAGATGTTTTTTAGAATGAAAATGAGACAACGCAATGTCGCCCCACTTTCATTCTAGCTATAATATGCTATC
>CAYRNA010000014.1:12726-36230 GCA_964425555.1 uncultured Spirochaetales bacterium | reverse complement strand
TAGATGATATAGAAAACTTAGATGATATAGAAAACTTAGATGATATAGAAAACTTAGGCAATAAAGAGAGCAATCTTCTAATGAATGATAAAAAAAAAAACATGATAATATGAAAGAGATAATTGTAAATTTGAATCGAACTGATGTTTTAAATGACTTAGAGCATTCTAGTTATATTGAACATCAAGCCCATCTCAATACACTAACACAACTAGGTAAAGTTGATGCCTCTGTAGAGACTACACCTACCAAAGCCATTCCTCCCAGCAACGATAAGATAGAAGCACCTGCCCAACCACAACCCATAGCAAAGCCCTCTCCCATCGTAACACCTTCCAACATCGCAACCGCCCCTCCCGTTGTAGAAAAAAAGCAGCCCACAGTCAAAACTGAAAGTCTCGCACCGACTCAAAATATGTATGATAAATACAGTGCCAAGAACGCCTTATCCGAAATACACGAACGCACCGAAAAAGACGGTTTTGAGTACTACATCCCCCCACCCTACAAAGAACATAGTCTCGATATCGAAAACTTACTCAAAGCAAAAAAGAAAGAATTTCTAGACGATGCAGAAAAAGAACAGACTTAAATGTTCCCCTTTTATATCATAGCTACTCCCATAGGCAACATTGAAGATATCAGCGTAAGGAGTTTACGCATACTCAAAGAAGACGTTGACATCATCGCTTGTGAAGATACACGTGTCTCCAAGCGTTTCTTGAACCATTATGGCATCAATAAGCCACTGATAAGCTGTCATGCCAACAACGAAGACAGTGCAAGTGATGACATCATTAAATTATTAGAAACGAACTGTCTTGCCTACCTCTCTGATGCTGGCACGCCTGGAATCAGTGACCCTGGTTCCTTACTCGTGAAAAAACTCATTGCAGCAAACAAGCAAATCATCCCCCTACCAGGTGCCAGCGCACTCACAACACTCGTCAGTATTAGTGGTTTACCACTCAGTCATTTCATTTTTTATGGCTTTTTGCCGCACAAAAAAAACAGACAGAAAAAAATAGTTGAACTAATGGCACAGGACTTGCCGTTTATTATCTATGAATCCCCACACAGGATTTTAAAATTTTTAAATGAACTTCAAGAGATAGATGAAAACCGTCAAATTGTAATAGGCAGAGAATTAACCAAGCCTCATGAACAACTTATTAGAGGATCTGCTAAGCAAATTATTGATCTTTTATTAAAACCTGATATAATGAGGGGTGAGTTTACCGTTATTATATCAGGAAAGTAGTCTGGACGTTTGGTAGAGTGTTTATATGACAATTAAGTTAGAAAGGAAAAAACAAAGATGACAATTGATAAATTGAATTCTATTAATCCTATAAATAGATATTCACAAGTACAAAAAAAATCAGAGATTATGCCTCCTAAACAAGGTGATACTATTTCTCTATCATCTGCGGGGCTAGAATCCGCAGCACTTCAACAAGCAATTAGTATTGTTAGAGAAACACCTGATGTTAGACAAGATAGAGTAGATCAGGTCAAAGCAAATTTAGAAGATCCCAATTACTTTTCCGAAGAACTTTTTTCTCAACTAGCAGACAAATTGCTAGGAAACATCTAAGTTAAACACCGATAAGGAACTCTTACGAACGTCTTAAATGATTCGTAAAAGAGTTCCGCTCTTTCTTTTGTATTCAGGCACCCTAGTAAGTCTCACTAGGGTGCTCATTTTTTATAGCTTATCTATTAAGATGGAACAATTGCCCGAAGGAATGGGCAAAGTTTTGTGTATTTTTTCGTCAACAATTTCTATCGTAAAATAATAGAGCTTTTCTGATTCTAAGCGAATTTCCCAGCCTCTCATTGTATTATTTGTCAGAATAGAGATTCTATTGCGTTTCAAAGAAAGGCCTTCTATACCCATCAATTCCATGGTTGGCATAAAGCAATCAACGGTTTTACGAGGCAGACTGATATTTAATCCTATCACCTCTTCAATCATTAATGTTATCGTACTCAAACAAGCAGAATGCACGTATTTTTTATCCCGCAAACAGAGTTTACGATTGCTAGCGTATTCCTCGCTGAATAGCGCAGGAACAATATTTTCGGGTTCATAGGCATCCCATAGCACGCCTGATCTATGCGTATCTTCAACGTGATAGATATCAATCATAGAATAAATATGTTTGATCGCAATCTCTCGAGCAAATTCATACCAGCCGTAACGTTCAAGTCCTTTAATGACAATGAAGTTTAAGAGAGGATAGACGGCACCGTTATAACCGGGCTTATGCACATCAAAATCTTCGTCATTGAGAGCAAGAGAGGGCAAAGGATGTTTACTGAAAAACTGTGTCTCATCGTGTAAGACGGCAATCATTTCTTCTGATTGTTCGTGGCTCGCAATTTCTGCCAACAAGACCCAATAAATGCCAAGGTAATTTTTTATTTTACGTTCTTTATTAGCCTTTAAATCACAGTAATTATTGATTTCGTCATCCCACATAAGCGTATTGATACGAGTTTTCAATGCGAAATAAGATTTCATTAACTTAAAGCTGAGTTCTTTATCATTTTGTAGATCAGCCAATTTGGACATGTACAAAAGATTCACTGCGACTTGAGCATTAAAATCAACCATGAACTCAACGTCTTCACGTCCTATACCCCAGTCTCCGAGCAGATGCGCGGGAGTTCGATAAAGTCCAACTTCTTCGTCTTTGTATTCATTTTCAAGCCAAGAAAAATAATTTTCTAAAATAGGCAAGACTAAGGCAATGCGTTTTTTATCGCCTCGTTTGTGAAATAAATTGAACTCCACCCAGCCTAAAACAGGGAAGGAAAGAGTCGCTTCACCCGCAGGAGCTTCTACCACAACTGATTCTTTACCCTCAATTGTAATGTGGGCGGGAATGTAGCCGTCCTCTCTTTGAAGATGATAAAAACTGTCCAATAATTCTGTCGTCAAATCGCCCGTAATATTGTACGCCAAAAAAAAGGAGGACATGAGAGCTTCGGTGAAACTCATCTCTCTTTTCATCGATTTGCGGTAATCATCTTTCAACCAGTACCATGATTTGCTATAAATATCAACGAAATCTTGATTGTAATAGTGTATTCCAGGAAATTTAACTCTGTGCACAAACGCTCCTAAAATGATATCTTATCGTTATTTTTTAATTCTTGCACCACTACTTTTATATAATCAAACAAAGAAATAACTGAAAATAAAGCTGCTAAATAAAAGAGAACGATGTTTAAATAAGCTATAGCGGGAATGATTTGAGTCAGTACTAATATCCCATATATTCCGCTCAAAAAATACATGACGGCCTTAATTTTACCGCTCCATCGCGCAGCCATCACTATGCCCATGCGTAACATTATCATGCGCAAAAGATAAATCGAAATTTCTCGCCATAAAATGAATATAAAAGCTATCATGGGCATAAAACCCGCCTGCAAAAATAATACAAAATAGCTGATGCGCAAAAATACGTCTGAGAAGGGATCTAAAAGTTTACCTAAATCAGACACTTGTTGTGAACGTCTTGCAACGTAGCCATCCACAAGGTCAGTTAATTCGCATATTAAAAAGAGAAACAAAATGAGATAAGTGACCCACAAGCCGTCAAAAAGTTTCTCTATAAAAGAATAATAAGCGACAAAAAATAACACAGGGGTCAATGCGATACGGAAAAAAGTAATTTTATTAGCAGCAGTCATCGTTAATTCTATACATCCAAATTGGTAATGCTCAGGGCATTATCTTCAATAAATTTTCTCCGAGGAGGTACTTCTTCACCCATCAATATAGTAAAGGATTCATCCGCCGCAACAAAATCGTCCAAACGCACGAGCTTTAAACTGCGTGTGTCAGGATTCATTGTGGTCTCCCATAGTTGATCAGGATTCATTTCACCCAGACCCTTATATCGTTGAATATTCAGCTGATCTTGCGACTTACCTAGTGCGCTGATGTACTCGTCTTTACTACTTTCGTCGTAAAAATATTGTATGCTACGCCCTTGCGTCAACTTATACAAAGGAGGCATAGCCAAATAAATATGAGAATTTTCCAGCAAAGGCTGCATGTAGCGGAAAAAGAAAGTCAACAATAACGTTCTAATGTGAGAACCGTCGACGTCAGCATCCGCCATAATAATGATTTTATGATATCGTAGGTTTTCTAGGTTAAATTCAGTAGCTAGACCTACGCCCAAAGCCGCAACGATAGGTTGCATTTTCTCGTTATTGAGTACTTTTTCTATGCGTGTCTTCTCGACGTTGATCATTTTACCCCACAAAGGCAAAATGGCCTGAAACTTTCTGTCTCTCCCCATCTTGGCACTACCACCAGCAGAGTCCCCTTCCACAATATAGAGTTCACAGTTAGCAGGATTTTTATCCGCACAGTCTGCGAGTTTCCCCGGAAGCGAGGTACTTTCTAAAAAGCCTTTACGTCTTGTCAGTTCTCTTGCTCTTTTCGCCGCTTCACGCGCTCTAAAAGCCGTCATTGCTTTTTCTAAAATAAGCGTAGACAAGCCCTGATTCATATCAAGATAATCAGTCAAATGTTGCAACACTAATTTTTCGACAATACCACGAATTTCGGTGTTTCCTAATTTCGTCTTTGTTTGTCCCTCAAAAAGAGGATTAGGTACTTTAACAGACAGAACGACGGTCAGCCCTTCTCTTATGTCTTCACCTGTAAGATTTTGCTCTACCTTTTTGGTATTTTTCATCTTACTCAAAAATTCATTGAATGTTTTTGTCAGGGCGTTACGCATACCAATAACGTGTGTTCCGCCATCGCGCGTGTTGATGTTATTGGCAAAACTAAACATGACTTCAGAAAAGCCTTGGTTGTACTGCATCGCCAATTCAACGCCTATACCATTTTCTTCTACATCAAAATACATGGGCTCGGGGTGAATGGGTTCCTTGCCTTTATTCAGATATTGAACAAAAGATTTAACTCCACCTTCAAACTTAAATTCACGTTCTTTAGGTTCGCTTTCTCGCTCATCTCTGAGAACTATTTCTACGCCTTTATTGAGGAAGGCAAGCTCTCGCAGTCTGTTAGAAAGTGTGTCAAAATTGAAAAGAATATCATCAAAAATGCTATCATCTGGTTGAAATCTCACCATGGTACCTGTGTTGACGGCATCACCTTTTACGCAAAGTGGAGTCGTGACAAGCCCTTTCGAAAATGACATATAGTGCAATTTCTGATTACGCTTGACGTAAACTTCACAAAATACAGACAAGGCGTTAACGACAGAAATACCCACACCATGCAAACCACCAGAAACTTTGTAGTTAGAATTATCAAATTTCCCGCCAGCGTGCAACTTGGTCATGACCAATTCTAAAGCACTCATCCCTTCATTTTGATGTATGTCCGTAGGAATACCACGTCCATCGTCGACAACTTTAATAAAATTGTCTTTTTCTATTGTCACACGTATGACAGAACAATAGCCCGCTAATGCCTCATCGACACTGTTATCAACCACTTCGTAAACTAAATGATGTAGACCAGCAGCAGCGGTAGAACCAATGTACATACCAGGTCTTTTACGAACAGGATCTAAACCCTCAAGAACTTGAATATCTTGAGCGTCATAGTGTTGTGGAGATTCTTCCATATAGCTAATTAATCCTTCTAAATTTATTTGGCGTCTAAAATAAGACAATGAAGCGAACTTGGAAGTAATTCCAAATTAAATAACGCATCCCTATTCTTAAAAACTTCTTTATAGTTTACTCTTTAAGCTTGTTAAGATCAACTCATGTACTTCTTTTTCATCCAGTCGAGCATCTATAATGTGAATATTCATCTTATCTTGTAATTTTTGGTAGTTTTTGGCAACTTCAAGAAACTGATTACGAAAAAATTTTTGTTGTGAAATTTCTTCAAAAATTTCTACTTGCGAATTCCGTTTATGCACTCTTTCAAGCGCGTCTTCTGCGGGCAGATCGAGCAAGAAAAAATGCTCGGGCAAGGGGAAATTTTGATTAAGTTGCATCACAAGATCAAAATCAACCGCTAAACTCTGATAGGCTAAGGATGAAAAAAAATACCTATCGCTCACTATCGTTTTTTTTGCATTTAATCTGTCGACTATCCCTTTTTCTGGTGCAAAAAGGTGTTCCCATCTATCTGCCGCATAAAGATAGGCAAGAGCCTCGGAAGTGATAATTTCTTCGCCTTGCAACACCTTGCGTATATTTTTGCCGATAAAATCATCCGTAGGTTCGTGCTCTTGTTCAACGCACTGTCCTCGCTTGGTTAATTCTTCAACAAGGAGACGGCTTTGCGTAGTCGTGCCACTGCCATCTATACCCTCTATTACAATGAAATTACTCAATGTTTGCGTGTTACATTTTATCTGCATCAATAACCTCTCTATCGTCTCTAGCCTATCTTATCAATTATATCGAAAATACTTATATTTTTTTTATTGTAAAAAGTAGTCATAAACTATAATAAATGATATGATTGTGCCTATACAATGTCCAAAAAGCAACACTAAAAGGTGACCTATTATGAAAAAAACAAACCCTAAACGGCTTATCCTTACCCTTTTCATCCTCTCTTTTTCCCTCAGCCTGTTTGCACAAAAAGATGATAAGGCCCCTCAAAAGAGCGAAGACAGTAAAACTGACACAAAGACAACGGAACCCATCACCTTATTTGTTACTGGTGGGAAATATTCTATCTTACCTCCCCATCCTGACGCTATTACTGATTTAGCCATGATAAATAATAGAAAAAAAGAGATAGAATCAGACATTTTCATTCAAGAAGAAGGCGAAGTTGCGCTTGCGCCTCGTTTTCCTAGCGATAAACCCAGTAAAAACCAGAGTGACATCATAGTAAATTTGAATAAATCTCCTGAATGACAGCAGACATTGCATACTCTCTATTTCTAAATCCTCCCCCATTGAGTGAAAATATTTCTCTTACCCTTGCGATTTGCGTCTGTATTTATATTCATTTAATAAATAGTGCAAGCCAGAATACAATGTTCAAGGTACAAAGGATAAAAAGTAAATAATGGCGATTTTTGTTGTACAAGTGAGAACGGGCAAAGAAGAAAAAGCTCAGGATTTCCTACAATCAGAGTTTCCTTTTGACGGTCATTTTTTCTTTCCTCGTCGCAAAGTCAGAGAACGGAAAAAAGGTAAAACGACAATTTTCACCAAGGCCCTTTACCCCGGTTATCTTTTTTATGAAGCAGAAACTCTCAACACCGACATCGCTCAGAAAATATTTAGAGATGACCTCACCTATTCCTTCTTAAAGAGGCAGCATACTTACCTCTCACTCAACGAAGAAGAGCGCAGCTTCATCCTCAGAATCAAAATGGAAAACAATACCCTCGACGCCATACCTATACAGTTTGACGTCAATCAAAGAGTCAAAATTGTTTCTGGCCCTTTTCAGGATCAAGACACCAATGTCATTTCTATTGATAGGCGAAAGAAAAAACTCAAACTCAATATTACCATGTTTAATAGAGTTCTCCCTCTCAATGTAGATTACAGAGAAATTCAAGCGAACGCCTAATTATATCATAGGAGGCACATCATGCGTAACTTTTTCTTGGCAAGAAAACGATTGCCTTGTTTGATCTGATTATGTCTCAGTTGCAACTTGTTGCCTACATTCTTTACGAAGAACAAGCCCACCTCTGTGCCCATTGCAAGCAAACCATCTCATTTTATAATTCTCAGCTCGCTCACAGAATCCCTCAAAGAAAGAGAGAAATTCAACATTACGGTGAAAACATTATCCACCACAAAGGCAATATGAAATTAGTCTGCAGTCTCGCATGCAATGATGCCGTGCAAGCCAAAAGACACGAATACGACGAAATAGCCCAACAAATCAAAGATGGTGTCTACGGTCACATGCCTTACCATGACAGCCAATGGGAAAGTTAAAAATAGTCCTTTTTGTACTGTATTCTTAATGCAATTTTTATATAATTTAACGAAAACAAATAAAATAAAAACTATGGAAACATTGATTTTGTCTCCGCGGTTTCTTATATATTACAAAATAGTAAGCTTCTAATAATTAACATTTCCAAGGGTGACCACATGAAATCTATTCTTCCTATTATGATCTTAACATCTTATATTAAGGTATTAAATGGTGTTCTCGCCCTTAACCCCAAGTCTCAGGTATTCTCTACTCTCGTACTCAAGAATCTAGGGAAGATATTGGCGAAAGTTAATCACATTATCAAGGCGAAAGAAGAGAAATTTTTAATCCCATTATCTTACCTGAGAACTTATAGTACAGATAAAGATTGGATTTCGTTTTGTTCCATACAAATGAATTATAACTATTTAGGAAATGATGGAATGGAAATGATGGCAGAAGTAGAACAACAGGCTATTGTTGAATTTCTCTTTTTCAAATGGGAGCAACTGAAACAAAGCGAAGGCTTCAAAGATTTAAACTGGAAACAACGACAAAATCTCTATTTGACAACGCCTGCCGTTTTTAGAATATAAAATATTACGTGTAAATAAAAAATGGCTACTCATATGAGTAGCCATTTTTTATTGGAAGCTTATTTACTTTTTATTGATTGAATAAAAAGTATCCTTTCCTGGATAAGTTGCTCTACCGTTCAAACCATCTTCAATTCTTAGAAGCTGATTATATTTCGATATTCTGTCTGTTCTAGAAAGTGAGCCAGTTTTAATCTGTCCTGTTTCTAGACCTACAACGAGATCTGCAATAAATGTATCTTCTGTTTCACCACTTCTGTGAGAAATAACAGCAGTATAACCTGCTTGTTTTGCCATTTCTATCGCTTCTGCGGTTTCACTCAAAGTACCAATTTGATTTACTTTGACCAAGATAGAGTTTGCAACACCACTGTCTATACCTTTTTTGAGGTAGTCAGTATTGGTAACAAATATATCATCACCAACTAATTGAACTTTTTTACCCAATTCGTCAGTTAAGACTTTCCAGCCAGCCCAGTCATCTTCACCAAGACCATCTTCGATAGAAATGATAGGATATTTTTTACACCAGTCGCCGTACAATTTGACCATTTCTGCAACAGACTTTACGCCCGCACCAGACCATTTCAAGTTATAAACTCTTTCGTCGCCTTTGCTTTCCATAAATTCAGATGAAGCAGGATCGATGGCTATAAAGATATCTTCACCTGGTTTATAACCAGCTTTTTCTATCGCTTTACAGATGTAGCTTAATGCATCTTCATTATCTTTTAAGCTAGGAGCGAAGCCACCTTCGTCACCAACAGAAGTATTGTGACCGTCTGCTTTTAACAAGCCTTTAAGAACATGAAAAACTTCAGTTTGCCATCGCAATGCTTCTCTAAAACTAGGGGCACCAACAGGCATAATCATAAATTCTTGAAAATCGATAGAGTTGTCTGCGTGTGAACCACCATTAATAATATTTGCCATAGGCACTGGCATAACAGATGCATGGAAATTTCCTAAATAGCGATATAAAGGAATCTCTAAGCAATTTGCTGCTGCTCTGGCTGTTGCCATAGAAACCGCAAGAATTGCATTTGCACCCAATTTTGATTTGTTTTTTGTACCATCAAGATCAATCATTGTTCTATCAACATCAACTTGATCGAGTGCACTTAAACCAATGATTTCATTAGCTATTTTTTCAACATTTTCTACGGCCTTAAGCACGCCCTTACCTGCATAGCGTTTTTTATCGCCATCACGTAATTCTACTGCTTCATTTTCACCTGTAGATGCTCCAGATGGAACAATGGCACTGCCTGTGGAACCACACTCTAAAGAAATTTCTACTTCGACTGTTGGATTACCGCGAGAATCAAGTACTTCTCTTGCTATAATATCTTCTATTATACTCATTAAACGACCTCCCAAGATCTATAAATTTTTATACTATAATATTATGGATAAAAAATAATTTTGTCCACCTATTCTATTCTATACAAGTGATATTTTTATTATTTGCAATCAATTGTATGAAAATAACGCTATTCCACTGTCACCGATTTGGCTAAATTGCGGGGTTGATCCACGTCTGTTCCTTTGACCACGGCGATGAAATATGACAACAACTGCAACGGAATGGAATAAATGATGGGGGCGATAAGATCGTCGACAGAAGGTATAAAAACCGCTTGAAAATCTTCTTGATATTTGAGAACAAGAGTTTCGTCGGCAAAAATGTAAAACAAACCGCCCCGTGCTTTCACCTCTTCTATATTAGAATGCAACTTCTCTAATAATTCATTATTGGGAGCAACCACGACA
Source organism: uncultured Spirochaetales bacterium (assembly GCA_964425555.1). Classification (GTDB taxonomy): domain Bacteria; phylum Spirochaetota; class Spirochaetia; order SP-2023; family CAYRNA01; genus CAYRNA01. The sequence continues at coordinate 25,946 of CAYRNA010000014.1, read as the reverse complement.
ACGGGCATTTGATCATCGACAAGCGCCAAGGGACCGTGTTTCAGTTCGCCAGCGGCATAGGCTTCGGCGTGAATATAAGAAATTTCTTTCAACTTTAAAGCGCCTTCCAAAGCGATGGGAAACTGACTGCCTCGCCCCAAATAGAGCGCATTATGTTTTCCAGCAAAATCACTGGCGAGTTTTTCTATTTCTTCTGTTTGCGAAAGTATTGTTGTGATCAGTTGGGGCATTTTAAAGAGTTGATTTTTGATCTTGGAGTAAATTCCCTCGCACTGTTTCGCCTCGGCAATAGCGGCTGTGAGTAGCAACAAAGATGTGAGCTGTGCGGTGAAAGCTTTGGTCGAAGCAACGCTCATTTCGACACCCGCTTCCATCAAGAAATTTCGACTCGATTCTCGCATTAACGAGGAATTCGGGACGTTGCAAATGCTGAGAAAACCGAGGTAGGCCTCTCCACTTTGCTTTTTGGCGATACGCAAAGCAGCGAGCGTGTCGGCGGTTTCACCTGACTGTGACAAGGTCACAAACAGCGTATTTTTAGGCACAACAAAATTTCTGTACCTAAATTCAGAGGCGATATCGACTTGGCAACAGATCCTCAATAAATCCTCTATCCAATATTTTGCAACAAGGGCAGAATTATAAGATGTTCCGCAACCAATGATTTGAATGGAGTCGATTTGACTGAATTCTTCTCTGGCTCGAGGCCCGTATTGATGTAATAAATGATCGCCATCCTGACTCAAATTGCGTTCTACCAATTCAGCCAAAATACGGGGTTGCTCATGAATTTCTTTCTCCATGAAATGTTTGTACTTACCCTTTTCGCTTTCTTCTCTATTGGCAGAAATTTCTGTAATGGCTCTTTCTACACACTGATCGTTGCAGTCGTAAATTTGAATCTCGTCTTTTGTCAGAGTGGCAAGATCGCCATCCTCTAAGAAAATCAATTTGCGTGTTACTCCCCAAATAGCCAATTGATCCGACGCTAGTAGATTTTCACCAAAGCCTAGTCCTAATACGAGTGGACAGCCTGAACGCAAACCTATCATACAGTCAGGATTTTCACTGTCAAAAATAGCAATGGCATAAGCTCCTTGCACTTTTTTGCGAGCGTCTCTCACTGCTTTCAACAAACTCTTGCACTCTACAAAATAACGATGAATTAAGTGCAAAAAGCATTCGGTATCCGTTTCACTTTCAAACACATAACCGCAAGCGAGCAACTCTTCTTTCAGCTCTCTGTAATTCTCTATAATACCGTTGTGCACCATGACCAGTGAGCCAGACGTATGCGGGTGGGTGTTTTTTGCAGTAACGCCCCCGTGTGTCGCCCAGCGAGTATGTCCTATGCCAATATTGCCACGAAAATCTTTCGTTTCTCTGATGCGACTTTCAAGCTCTTTGACCTTACCTAAAGCGCGCAAACGCCTCATTTCGCCAGAATCAACGACTGCAATACCCGCAGAATCATATCCTCTGTATTCTAGTTTTTTCAAGCCATCTAAGATAATTTCAGTAACATTTCTCTCGGCAATAGCGCCTACAATTCCACACATATTTTATCTCTTTTTCCTAGCATCATTCATAGTTATATTAGATCTTGTTTAAGACGGCTACAAAATAAATCTATACACGCACAACAAGGCATTGATTATAGAAAAAGTGTGCAGAAAGATATATAATTAGAACATTATTGATGCGAAAAATATCATTACAATACGTACTTTTTGTAGGGGTCGCACTACACCAATTGACAAATAAAGAAGGTTAATCAACGATGAAAATAAATGTATTTACAACGTGGCAAGAAGCTCAAATTGCTTTTAATGATACAACGTTCCCGTTAGCACACAGCGTAGTACTCGTGATAGACGTATTAAGGGCCAGCACAACGAGTACAAACGCATTAGAAAACGGCTGTGCCTCCATCCAAATGGTCGTTGATATCGATGCCGCGAGAAGCTTGAAAAAAAGTAATGCGAATGCCCTTCTTTGTGGCGAAAGAAATGGCCTTAAAATAACGGGATTCGATCTGGGAAATTCTCCTTTAGAATATAGCCGAGAGATGATCAGCGGTAAATCGCTCATTTTTTCTAGCACGAATGGGAGTAAGGCAATGGCGCTCTGTCACAAAGCCAAACAAAGCTATTTGCTCTGTTTTCGCAATAAAAAAGCCTTGGTGCAAGAGCTTGTACGAAAGCATAAAAAAGAAGGTATAAGCAATCTTATATTATTGTGTTCCGGTACGAATGGACTCTTTTCTTTGGATGATTTTTTGTGTGCAGGTTGGTTTATCAAAGACTTTCATCGCTCATTGTTCAGTGATGGGGGATTGCCCCAAGCTATTCTCAATGATGCCGCCTCTGCTGCTTTTCATTTAACAGAAGATGAAGAACAAGCGACGATATTGTTGCAGAAAGCCCTACATTATCAGAGCTTAAAAGACCTCGGCTTTGATGATGATCTTGATTTTTGTTACGCACAAGACACCACAAATATAATTCCCTTGTATGACAAAAAATCTAAGCTAATAATATCTTCTTAAGGCACTTTTACCCACCATAAAACAGTTGTCTGTAACTGAAAATAGATTCTTTTATTGAAAATACACAAAGAAATTGTTGCAACGATTATACTATCTTTCTATACTAAAAAGTCATTGCATTTGTTTAAATCAGGAGAAAAATATGCCTAAAGCTCATAGAGGATCTGAAGTCCGAAAGTTGTTAAATCGATCACGTGGTACTTGCCCCGTTTGTAGTAGAACAGGAATCAAGTTGCTATACAAAAGAGAACTCACCGAGGGAACTCAAACTTCAATCTGCAAGCAGTGTAATAGTAAAATCAGCAAAGCATAATATTAATGGTGGCGCTCATTCAGGCTAAGATTCAGACGTGGGGTCAACTGCTCAGTACCGACGGCGTGAATCTTATTCTCGTTTTGTCCTTTGTTGCCTTGTTGGTTCTGAAATACCTGCATACGTTTATTTTAAATGTATTGAATATCAACCAACTGTTGAAAAACAGAGAACAAGTGCCGTCGTTTTTTGAAAAGATTGTAGAATTTTCAGACTATAAAAAAAGTGTTTCTTATTCGCTTGATAAACATTTTTTTTCTCTGATTTCTCTTTCTTTGCGGTCGGGCATTTTACTGCTTGTCTTTTTTACAGGTTTTTTGCCTTGGTGGGACGGCGTCATTGCCCTTTACTTCCATCAAAACTACCTGAGTCAAATTTTATTTACTTTTGGTATTCTAGGCTTTTTTAGCCTCACTCAGCTCCCCTTAGATATCTATTCCATTTTTGTTTTAGAAGAAAAATACGGTTTCAACAAGCAAACGATCAAGTTGTTTTTTGTTGACGGAATCAGGCAAGCAGCGGTTTCGCTTATTCTTCTTACGCCTATTCTCATCCTTATATATTATTTTATAGATCAACAGCCTTTACTCTGGTGGCTCTATAGTTGGGTAGCTCTGAGTCTGTTTCAGTTTATTCTCATTTGGTTGTATCCCGTTGTCTTGGCACCCCTTTTCAACAAATTTACTCCGCTTGAAGAAGGTGAACTCAAAGAAAGATTGACAGCCCTCGCCAATAAAACAAATTTCCCTCTCAAGGGAATGTTTGTGATGGACGGAAGCCGTCATTCTGCACACAGCAATGCCTATTTTACAGGCGTGGGACGCTACAAACGCATCGTCTTTTATGATACGCTCATACAAACCTTGAATACAAACGAATTAGAAGCCGTGCTCGCCCACGAAATAGGGCATTACAAGCATAAACACATTAAAAAATCCATGTTGCTGGGTTTAATTTCTTCTCTCTTTGGCTTCTTTGTATTATTTTTACTCGCTTCTTTTCAACCATTTTTCACTCTATTTGGTTTCGCGCAAGCAGAAATCTACGTTTTAATTGTTATCACTTCTATCTTTGGATCGGTTTTTACGCATTTTTTCACCCCGCTGATGTCTAAAATGAGCCGTAAACACGAATACGAAGCTGACAAATATGCCAGCGACATCACAGGACATCCCGAACATCTAGAAAATGGGTTATTAAATTTGTCCAAAAACAATTTAAGCAACCTCACACCTCACCCCGCTTTTGCTCAGTTTTATTTTAGTCATCCTAGCCTTTCGGAAAGAATCACTCATCTACGCTCCCTAAAGGCATAATCCACCGCCACAGTGACAAAGGAAGTTTTCATGGATTCTCATTCTAAACTATGGTCTCTACGTCAAAAAATACAGCCTCAATTAGCCCAACTTTCGCTTGAGCTTTCTGAATATTGCTTTGCCAATCTTCTCCTTTTTGAAAAAAATCACGATTATAAAATCATCACAGGCAAAACAGGAACTTTCTTGGAAGGAAGCGCCCAGGATCATCATAGGTATATTATGCCTCTAGAGGATCTCGACCTCAATGCGGCCTACCTTGCAGAGCTGAAAGAACTTTCTTCTCACTATGATTATATTTTCCCTATTCCAGAACGCTGGCTTCCTCATTTTTCACAAATGAATTGGGAGCATACATATTCTGACAATGAATCGGACTATATCTACAGCTATGAAAAAATGTCTACCTTTGCGGGGAAAAAATACCACAAAAAGCGTAACCTCGTTCATCAGCACACCAAACTTTACGAGGTCGATCACAGAGCATTGACTGCAGAGGATATTCCGCAATGTATAGAAATCGTAAATCAATGGAGTTTGCGCTATCAAGAACTCACGGGCAAAGGCGATCACGACCTTGATTCGTGCGTTTTAGCGTTGCAAAATATGGAAAAGCTGAACTTGAACGGCTGTATCACTTTGGCTGACAACAAGATTTCGGGCTTTGCTCTGGGTGAATTCATTGGCACCAGTTCTCTTTATGCCATCCATTTTGCCAAGGCAGCAATAGAATATAAGGGCATCTATCAATACCTCTTCCAAACCTTCAGTGCCAACTATGTTGATTCAACGCGATGCGAGTTCATCAACTTGGAGCAAGATCTGGGCTTAGACGGACTGAGACAGACAAAACACTCTTATTATCCCATTAAAATGGGTTGCAAATACCGAATGAGTAAAAAAAAATAGATTATATTCTTGAAATTTGACCTTGCATAGTATATGATGTTTCTTATACGGTGATTTTTACACTCTAAAATTATTAGAAACGAGGTGTTTTCGTGAAATTTTTTATAAAGCAAGTGGCCATGCGACGTGTGGTCTACGCTACCATCCCTATTTATCTTTGGGCAACCTACCTATATGGTTGGCATGTTTGGGCTGTCGCAGCATCTGTTATGCTCGGCTGTATTGCCACCGAATGGTTTTTTACCAAGCGTAACGATAAGTCTCCTATCTCTGAGGCGGTTTTTGTCACAGGTGCGCTACTCACACTGTCCATGCCACCCCTCGTTCCTTTATGGATTGCATTCATCGCAGGTATGATTGCTATCTTAATTGGTAAGGTCGCTTTCGGCGGTTTTGGTCGAAATGTATTTAATCCAGCCATTGTCGGTCGATTATTTGTTTATTTGGCTTTCCCCATTGATATGCAAACAACATGGTTAACTCCTGGTGCATTTGGTACAAATGCAGATGCTATTGCACAAGCAACACCCCTCGTTACGCTACGTGCAGGCGACAGCTTACCTTTGATGGATCTTATTACGGGTCTTGGGCAACGCATAGGAACCATGGGCGAAAGTTCTATCATCCTTATTGTTATTGCCGCAATCTATTTATTACATACTAAAACAGCGAATTGGAAATTGATGTTGTCTCCCATCATAGGTTTTCTCGCTCTAGGATACATCTTGCATGGTCTTGGTTTAGCAGGAACGATTGATCCTCTCTATGGTTTATTTTCAGGTAGTTTCCTCTTTGTCGTGGTATTTATGATTACTGAGCCTATTACGGCACCAAAGAAACCTAAATCACAGTGGATTTATGGCATACTCATTGGTAGTCTTGTCGTACTTTTTAGAGCATTTTCAGCATTCCCCGAAGGTGTAAGCTTTGCGATACTCTTCGGTAACATGTGTGCTTCTCTCTTGGACAAATGGTTTACAGCTAAAAAAAAGGCGGTTAAAAATGGATAAGGATAGCACACTTTATACAACAGTATTCACAGCAATCATTACCGTGATTTTCGTTGCGGTTCTTGCCTATGTATACGATATCACAAAAGGGCAAGTGGCCCTCAATGTAAAAATTGCGAGAGAACAAGCCCTCCTAGGTTCTATTGGCGTAGAACTCAATGGAGAAGATGACGCCTCTCTTTATCAACAATATTTTGGCTCTCAAGATCTTAATGGCACAGAATTTACAGCAGAAGTCGATGGTCGAAAAATTGCAGTAAGATATTTTGAAGGAAAAGGCTTGTGGAGTACCTTAAAAGGCTTCCTCGCTCTTTCTGAAGATGCGTCTACCATTTATGGTATAGAATTTACAGAACAAAATGAAACTCCGGGTTTAGGTGGAGAAATTACCAAGCCATCGTTTAAAAATCAATTTAAAAACTTGCAACTACCTAATGGAGAAATGGGATATGCCACAGCAGCAAATCCTGCCGACTTGAGCAAAGGTATGGTTGATTCCATTGCGGGCGCAACACGAACCAGTGATTCTGTAAAGGTTATTGTTGACACAGTAGTCAATGATATGAAGGGAGGACAATAATGGCTGATTCACTCTTAGAAAATTTTAAAAAAAATGCGTGGTCAGAAAACCCCATCACCATACAAATGTTGGGTATCTGTTCTACTTTAGCTGTAACTAACAGTTTAATGAATACGGTTGTCATGACTGTGGGTGTTATTTTTGTTACCGCTCTGAGTAATTTTACGGTTTCTGTCTTAAAAGATTTTATTCCACAAAAAGTTCGTATGATGGTGCAAACATTAATTATTGCTTTTTATGTTATCATCGTCGACATTCTATTGCGGGCATATCTACCTGCAGTAAGCAAAGCGCTTGGCCCCTATGTTGGTCTTATCATCACAAACTGTATCATTATGGGACGTGCTGAAGCTTTCGCACAAAGTAATACTCCTGGATTATCATTCTGGGATGGTATCACTGCTGGTATTGGCTATATGTGGATTCTTCTTGTCATCGCTTTTATCAGAGAGCTTCTCGGTTCAGGGACATTCTTTGGTATTCCTGTGATGCCTGCAAACTTTACTCCATGGATCATCATGGTGACGCCTGCCAGTGCCTTCTTCTTACTAGGAATTCTAGTTTGGATTGTACGCAGTATCATGCTAAAACAAGAACAAGGAGCTAAATAATGGCACCAGATATTAATTCTTTTACTTTATTATTTGCATCTATTTTTACGAGTAATATATTATTAGCAAACTTTTTAGGAATGTGTTCGTTTATCGCAATTTCTAAAGACTTGAAATCATCAAATGGACTGGGTATGGCTGTAACGGTTGTACTCACTATTACTACGGCGATTAACTATTTTGCGCTCAAATTGTTAGAACACTACGATGTCCTCTTTTTACAGTACATTGTCTTTATCATCGTTATTGCAGCGGCTGTTCAAGTATTGGAAATGGTTATTGACCGATTTTCTCCTAGCTTGTACATGGCGCTTGGAATCTTCTTACCTTTGATTACGGTAAACTGTGCTGTACTTGGTGTGGCATTATTTATGCAAATTAGATCTTATAGTTTCATTCAGACTATAGCCTTCTCTTTTGGATCTGGTTTGGGCTGGTGGTTGGCCATTATGCTCTTGGCCGCTATGCAAGAAAAAATCCTCAAAGCACCCGTGCCAGCAGGTTTAAAAGGTCCTGGTATCACACTCATCACCATAGGTATTATGGCAATGGCATTCACCGGTTTCTCTGGCATGCTACCAGTGCAATAGGTCACAAAGGAACATATTATGGATATACAATTTATTATTATTGCGTGTAGTATTGCTGCCATTATTGCTGGTAGCCTTGCACTCATCATCTCTATTTCTGACACCCTACTCAATAACTATGGCGAAGTCAGTATAAATATTAACAACGGTACAAAAGTACTGACGGTAAAAGGTGGAAAGCCCTTGCTTTCGACGCTTGCCACTCAGAAAATTTTTATTCCGTCCGCTTGTGGTGGTCGAGGAAGTTGTGGAGCCTGTAAGTGCCAAGTGACTACAGACATTGGCCCTCATTGGCCTACAGAAACACCTTACTTAACGCCTGAAGAACTGAAAGAAAACATTCGTCTTTCTTGTCAGATTAAAGTTAAGCAAGACTGGAACATCAACATTCCTGAAGAACTTTTTAACGTACAAGAATATGATGCTACAGTAGAATCAATGAAGTTAATGACTCATGATATCTATGAAGTAACCATGGATCTTAACGGTAAAGAATCCATCTTTAAAGCTGGAATGTACATGCAGTTCGAAGCACCTAAATATGTACTTGGTAAGAAAAAAGTAAAAGAAGCAACGCAACGAGCTTATTCTTTATCTAGCAAACCTTCCCAGAAGGGAAAAGTGCAGATGCTCATTCGTTTGGTTCCCGATGGTATAGTCACAACCTACGTCCACAATCTTTTAGAAGAAAAGCAACAAATTAGACTTGTCGGTCCTTTTGGTGATTTCTACAAGCAAGATACGGGTTCTATCATGGTTTGTATCGCAGGTGGTTCAGGTATGGCTCCTATTAAATCTATTGTTGAAGATATGGATGAAAGTGGCGAGCTTGCTGACAGAGAAGTCTGGTATTTCTTTGGTGCCCAAACACAAAAAGATCTCTACTACGTTGATGAATTTAATAAGTTGGCTGAAAAATGGTCTAATTTACATTTTATTCCAGCGCTTTCTAACGAGCCTGCGGATTCTGATTGGACAGGTGAAAGAGGTTTAATTACAGATGTTGTTGATAAGTATATGAAAGAAAAAATTGACAGCACTAAATTACGAGAAGGATACCTCTGCGGTAGCCCTGGTATGATAGACGCATGTAATGTTGTTTTGACCAAAAACAATGTCAAAATTGAAGATATTTTCTACGATAAATTTTAGTTAGACACAAACTTTACCGACGGCCCTCCTCTTAAAATGGAGGGCTTTTTTAATGTAAGGAGATCCTCATGGATTTAAGCAATATAATAGGTCTGGGAGTTGCGGGCAATTTTACAGATCATTTGGAACAAGCCGGTGAAGCTCAAGATTTCATCAACATCGAATCAGCAGAAGCAAACCAACCTAAGGGGATTTTCCCTTTTTACGTAAACTCTCCCGAACTGGGTTATTTATCAGCTTATCCCTTATCCTCAAATAAAATCATCATCCCTGCACAAGAAGAAAAACTGCAAATAGAACCCGAAGTGGCTATTCTCTTTGATATATCATACGATGCTCATCAGCAAGTGAATGGATTAACACCACGATTATTTGGTGCATACAATGACTGTTCTATTCGCAAACCTCATGCTCGTAAAATCAGTGAAAAGAAAAATTGGGGAACGTCATCCAAGGGCTTCAGTGCTACAACCATTGCCCTCTCTCATTTAGATGCCCCTAGCCTCTTGGACCAATACAGCATTGCCAGCTTTCATAAAGCACACAATAAAATTGAAATTTATGGCGAAAATAGCATGGTTAAAAACTACAGTTATTTTCATAAAAAACTCATAGATTGGCTGATTGAACGCATGAACAATCAAAAAGATACGGGACCGCTAGAATCCATCAGCTCATATTTATCAATGGCAAAATACCCCACGCAAGCTCTCATTAGCATAGGCGCAACACGTTATACACCTTATGGTCAAACGCATTTCCTCAAAGAAGGCGATGAAAGTATTGTTGCTGTTTATGATCAGAACAAATATTCTTTTGAAAAGATCCATGACTTCGCACAAACAGGTCAATGGCCTTTGGAAAATATTTCCACACTCATCCAAACTGTGAGTTCCTGATATTAATTATGATATTCTACCGTAAGCACTAAAATTGCTTGACAAAAAAGAATATCTGCCTAATATGATTATAAGACGACGCAGGGTAGAGCAGTAGGAAGCTCATCGGGCTCATAACCCGGGGGTCGGAGGTTCGAGTCCTCCCCCTGCTATCAAAAGACCTTTCTAAGAGAAAGGTCTTTTTTTATGCTCGATCAGCTTTTACAAGCAGATCTCTCAAAGTTTCTAGCAATTTCAAATGCCATTCTTTTTCTTGACCACGCCATTCAAAGAGAACACGCCACATGGGTTCTGTCCCACTACCCCTCATCCAAAAATAGCCCAAAGAACTCTCATCGACATCATAGAATGAAATCTTATAGCCCCCTGTCATTTTACCGTTGCGCTGAGATTCGCCCATGCCTATGCGTTCGCTTATCCCTTCGGTTTGATAAACCTTGTATGAATGGACACCGTGTTTCGCTAATTCTCTGGCTAAAGACTGAGACCAGAGGTCTAAAAAAAGACGCTCAAAGTTGTTCTTGATATTTTTATGAGAACTTGTAATATTGCGAACTTGGCAAATGGGTCTAAACAATTCTATCGTGTTATAAGCAGGAAAAGCCGCTAAAATCATATCTAAATCAATATCATCTTGCGAAGGTAAATTTTTGTGTTGCTGTGAAAACCACAAAGAAACTAAACCGAGTTTATCTTTGCTATCTTTGATGCTGAGTAACTTCAGAATACCCAGAACCGTGTGTATGGGGTCTCGCACCAAAGAAGGATAATTAATAGAACCGCCGTTAGAACCTTCGCCTAAAATGGGCACTCTATATCCTCGACTTCTCAGCTCTTCAGCCTTTTGAATGATATTCGCCTCGCCAACTTCTGCTCTCTCGACAATCACTCCTAGGGGACTCATCAGATCATCAACGAGCATGGATGTCGCTCCATTTACAGCAACTGCGAGTTTGTCTTGACAACCCAACCACAAGTGAAATAATATCTCACTCAAAACCGACAGAGCGAAAACTTTTTGAGCCGACAAAATCACCGCCTCATTTTTCTCCGATGAATAATAAACAATATTACCCCTATCGCCATCGCAGTCAGGAACATAGGCTATGCTTTTTTTCTTTTGTGCCAAAGGGAGCTTCTCTAAAAGTTCCTTAGAAAAGAGGAGGTTTTCTCCCTCAGGTAAAATGTCATGAGCAAACTTCCCGACCTTATCATTGAATCGCAGGCTCTTATAACCCAAAGAATTCAGAACATCCGTATCCAGTGACAAAATCCTTGCGCTACCATTAAATTCACTGATCACGGTATAGGGGTCTCGTTCATTGCAATTTTTAATCAGCGTTTGTACGAGATCCTTCTTGTCACTTTCTCGATAATATACAGTTTCAACAAGCTTTAAGTAACTTTTTCGACTCTCTGCATTTTCTTCCAAGCCACTTGTCTTTAAAGATATTTTCACCTGAGCAATATTCATTTTCACTTGCTGATACAATGCAAAAAGTGAGTCAAATTCGTCTGTTAAACGAACAAAATTATCAATCAATATTTTGGCGATGGAACTCTCGGCAACGCCATCAGCATCAAATCCCATTTTAACGCCGTTAAAACCCACAGGATTATGACTGGCTGAACAATAAAGAAAGCCCCCCGTGGGCGTACTACCGTGATGTGCAATCAGTTGAGGTATTGCTATACAACCAAGATTTTTATAGGGCAAGCCCAGAAATTCCCATACGCTGGCAATGATGCTGAGAATATTTTCACCCGTTGGTCTACTGTCTCGACCTAGGTACACCTTGCCTGATTCTTGCTTGATGATGTAGTCATAAAATACTTTCGCAATGCCAACCACTAAAATGCTGTCTACTTCTGAAAGGTCTTCGTTCTCGCTTGTCTCATCTGTTGCGAAGACAGCGCGCCAGCCAGACACGGACAAGATCATTTGATTTCGTTTGTTGATTAGTTCATCTCGTAAAATCTTGCTCATTATAGTCCTCTAAATATCAGAATGGTTTAAATGTATTTTTATCTGCGTCACGCAAACGGGCTTTGACCTGTGGCATTTTAGGACTCACAGGATATTGTTTGAGAAGCTCGTTATACAAGTAATAAGAAATGCGTTTGTCGTTAATCTTGTCACTTTTATTGAGCTTTTCTGCCATTTCAAAAATAATGTTGGCGCGCCCAAAATAGTCAAAGGCGTATAAGTCAGAGCTATGCAAAAAATCCTTGGCATCTTCACTCCTTTTTTCAAGCAGAGGCATCCATTTTTCAATAAGTTGTTGCTCCGAAGGCTTACCCGGTACCGCTTCCATGCTTACTGGCGAAAGGCTTGGAAGTTCTGCAGGCGTCTTTTCTTCTGTCATCATGTCAGGCGTCGATGTCATGGCGTCAGTGGCTGAGTTGTCGTTTACGACAGGTGTATTGACCACAGGTTCTACAACAGCCGCTGCAACCGTTGTACTTGCCACAGGAGGAGGTTTAACCTCTGTCATTTTTTCATCATCACCCGCAGCTATATCAAATACTATCGTTTGTGTTTTTTTGCTAGCAGTGTTATTGTTGACCTTGCTGAAAGTTAAATCATACTTGCCAGCATCTTTAAATCTAAATTTAAAGGAACTTTCACTATAAAAGTAAGCTTGATCTAAAAACATAATATTCTCTGCATTTTCTTGTGGAGGATCGTATTGCCAGCCCACTCCCTCTAAATTAAAATTGATATCTTCGTTTGCCTTACCCGCAATCACTGAGAGTTCTTCGACAGGTATTTGAATTTTATCTATAGTAGGAAGAGCAATGTTAGCGTTGTCGGGAATATTTTTTGTGCTCTCTGTCGCTGAAACAGGATTTGCTAATTTGGCGAACTTATCATCCTGATTAGGTTCAATAATCGTTGGGCTTGGTGGAGCCTCTTTGCTCAAACCTTGATCACTCACTATCTTTTCCTCTTGCCTGACTACCGTGTTGCCTATAGGAGGTAACGCAGCTGCCACAAATGCTGTATCTGCTGGCGTGGCTTTCGTTTCACTGACTGGATCTATGGTCTTGGCAGAGTCCGCCTCTGTTGCGGCATCAAGTGCGACGATGGGGGCAACGGCTTCGGGAGCTGCTTTAACTGGGGGCTTAGGGAGAATGACTTCGGAAGATTCTGCAACTGGAGGTACAGGAGGAATGACTTCGGAAGGTTCTGCAACTGGGGGTATAGGGGGAATGGCTTTGGGAGGTGCTTCAATTGGGGGTATAGGGTAAATGGGTTTAGCATCGGGTGGCATATCTGTCGCTTGAGTAT
>CAYRNA010000014.1:0-12626 GCA_964425555.1 uncultured Spirochaetales bacterium | reverse complement strand
CGCTAATAATGCGGTATCTGCAACTTGCTCATCACCACTAGCCGCCGCTGTATCGGCAACGACATCAGCTGGGGCAATACTATCCGTTGGCTCTGCTGTAGTCACAGTATCTACGGGCAATGCAGCATCAGTAACATCGTTAGCTACGGGTGCATCAATTTCATTCAGTGAACGACCTGCGATTTCATCTGAGAACGGCGCCGTTCCCTCATCGGGTGGAAGCGTAGTCTGACAGCCAAAGAGCAATAAAATTATAAAACAATAAATATATTTCATACATTATAATTCAAAAGAGAGTCACTTAATTCTCACAAACAAATCTTCTATTTTTTTTGCATTATCTTCTCTCAGCCTATCATACAAAAAACTGTCACTCTGCCATTCTTGTGTAAGCTGTTCATAATTCCATTCCTTATTAGGTTCGAAAGGAATAGAATAAGATGGCACAAATCCGTCTGTTAAAAAAGGGTAAATAAAATCTGAACGCATGGGTAATTGGCTGTATCTATCAATATCTTCTGTATTAATAAAATTGGTATCTATATCAGATATTTCTAATACTTCAATCTTTTTTAGTACAAGCGCCAAAACAATAATACCTATCGCAAGCAATAAAAGAATTCCTGCCACAAACCACCACTTATAAGTAGCGAAAAACTTTGAGCTGGCTAATACTTTCGACTTCTTATAATACCGCATCTTGTCCGTTTATATAATCGTAAGCGAGAGCAAAATATTTGAGGAAAAATTCATAATCTTCACCATTCACTCTAATGCTATCAAAGCGGTGAGTTGGTTCTTCGCTTACTTTCTTTTCAAAGATTGTCAGATCAAAATGGGCATCATTACGCACAAAAACTTTGAATTCATAATATCTCTTAGAATTTTCTATTTTGAGAGCATCCAAACTTTCTCGAACAGAACCTTCACTAAAAACTTTGCCTAAGTCTTGTATCTTATCATTGAACACTTCAAGCATTTCGCCAAAAATCTGAATAGAGGTTCGGTTAAATTTTCCATTATCTTCTTTGCGACTTTCCACAATGGTCAAAAATAGATCTTGAAAGCGGTTTTCTTTAACATTAAAAAAGTATGTTTTCTTGCCATTGTTTGAATAAAATCTTGATGAAAAGACTTCTGATCGTGCACTCATTTTGAGCTCCTATGCAATTATTTTATGCCTTATATAGGAAGGGCATAAAAAATCTATTGGGGTAATAAAATACCGTTAATATAAATTAAAACATCCTTTCTAAAATTTTTATCTAATCCATTGATCAGATCTGTATAATCTGTTTTTTCTAGCATATTTTCAACCACCGACAATTCGGTTTCGTAGGAAGTACCAGGAGTAAAACCCGAAATTTTAGTAGAGATAACGATGTGTTCTCCTTGCTCAAAAACCGCCATAATCTCTAAATTTTTTGGCCAAAACGTCAACTTATTCAATTGGTGTGGACCAAAGGATAATTCTTTCACCTTGTTGAATAATCTATCTGCTTCACTCAAGCCATTATAAATGGGAAACTGCCGAATCTCTCCGCTATATGCATTCGGTTTATAGCTTTTAAAATAAAGCAATTCTATGCCTAGTTTATGTTTATCCGCAAAATAGCTGCCCATAGCGATAACGAACACAAGTCCATAAAGAGCGATAGCAGAGTAACTCAATTTCTTATTCAGAAGTAACTTCATTTATAAATTCCTCAATACCATTGTAAAGACCTTTTGTTAATTTTTCTAGATAAACATTATCTCTTAAGTGAAGATATTCTTTTTTGTTAGTAATAAATCCTAATTCAACCAATACCGAGGCCATTCGCGCATTTCTCACAACAAACCATTCTTCGGCTTTCAAGCCACGATTGGGACTCAAGTCCCCCACTTCGTCGTCTAAACCTTGCAATAAAGAACTCGCTAAACGTTGACTCTCATTCAAAAACTCTGCTTGCCACAGCGCATTAATCACTTTGCGCACCGACGGCGTTTCGTTGGCGTATTCATTGGGATTAATCACTTGACGGCTATAATCTTGAGGCAAATACCATATTTCAAACCCCGATGCCTTGGTATTGAGCGAAGCATTCGCATGAATAGAAATGAACAGCGAAATTTCTTTTGAATCTATGCTATCCACATTGGCAATATCAATACGTTCTTGCAAAGTCAAATAAGTGTCATCGTCTCTGGTGAGAACAATCTCTATGTCGGGATATGTCTGCCTTAGTTTATTTGCTAAACGTAAAGAAACTTCTAGCACGAGGTTTTTTTCTTGAAAAGGATAGCGCCCCAGTCGACCGATAGCGCCATGATCTTTGCCTCCGTGTCCAGCATCTATGATGATACGATTAACGGAAAATCCCCACAAGGGTTTCTCTACTGAAAATTCCTGCGTCAGTTGTTTGTAAACTTCAGGCGAAAATGTAATTAATCCATTCTCAGCCATATTGACGCTGCCTTTTTTAGGAAAGAGACGTCCATTAATATTGATCATGGCATAAGGTTTGAACATAAAAAAGGCCGTTTTATCTTGTAGGTAAATCTGACCTTTTTGTGCTGCCGAATCCCAATAAAACTCCGCATGACTTTCCCCAAGAAATTTGTTCAAACTCAAAGCATCCTCTGCACTCAGAGACCAAGTCAACATGAGCAAATAAAAGAATAGCAGTTTCCTAAAGGAAGTAATTTTAGTCATAGGTTTAGAGAAGAAGGCAAAGTCCTCATAGGGACTTTGTCAAAATTATCATTTTAAATACTGTATCGGAAAAAGCAACGCAATAAACTTATTTATGTTTATTTTATTCTTATACAAAGCATGATGAAATACACTTTTTTAAGAAAATTTATTGTTCAATAAAAAGGTGGAGGCGGTCTTCATATCAGATTACAATTATTTAAGAGGAAGATCTGGTTTCCACGAATTTTGACTTTTATGTAAATTATTCAGTTTTTCATCCAGTTCAGGAAAATGAGAAATCAAGGTGCTGTAGAATTTTTCCACAGTAGTTGTTTCAGATAGCACAAGTAAAATATTGTTGTCGCCAGCAATAGTTCCTATGATATCAAGCATTTCGCAAGTATCAATCGCGGCCGTTACGGCACTGGCATAACCAGGTAAAGTAGCCATCACGCACAATTTACCCGAAAAATCTATGCTCAAAACGCTGGTCACAAGAACATCACGCGCTTGGGCTTCTTGCATAGAAGAAACAACGGCGTAATAATGTTGAACGCCATCGGATAACTTGCCCACTTGCAATATCTTTAAATCACGAGAAAGCGTCGCCTGCGTAACATCAAAACCATTCTGTTTAAGCAAGCCAAGCAACTGATCTTGCGTATAAATATGGTGTTCTTTAATAATTTTTAAAATAAATTGATAGCGTTCATTCTTTTGTTTCATTCATTATCCTTCATTAATTATCGCTTTAATGCGACGAATTCCCTTGGCGGAAGATTGTTCCTTTTTAATTTGGAACTTCCCGATTTCATTAGTATGTTCAACGTGTGGTCCACCACAAATTTCGTGACTGAAGTCACCTATAGAATAGACAGAAACATCGTTTTCATATTTCTCTGAAAATAAGGCACGAATATTTTCCATGGACTTCGCTTTTTCAAGAGGAAGTATTTCTACGCTCACTTTCAAGTCTTTCTCTATTATTTCATTGACAATATTTTCTACTGCAACAATTTCTTCTGGGGTCATTTTTCTGCTGAAAGAAAAATCAAAGCGTAAACGCTCAGGCGTAATATTGCTTCCTTTTTGCGCAACTTCATCGCCCAAGACTTGACGCAATGCCTCGTGCAAGAGATGAGTAGCGGTGTGATAACGGACTTCAACATCCGAATGCCCTGCTAAACCACCCTTAAAACTTGCGCTCGCTCCTTCTCTCGAAACTTCCTGATGTCTGACATAAGCGTCATTAAAACCAGCTTCATCGACAGTCAACTCTATGTTCTCTGCCATTTCTTTTGTCATGCTCAATGGAAATCCAAAGGTATCATAAAGTCGAAAAGCGAGTTGACCCGGAATCTGTTGGATATTCTGAGCTTTGAGCTTTGCCGTTTCTTTTTCAAATTGCACTTTTCCTCGTCGCAGAGCATCATTAAACGCATTTTCTTCGGCTTCAAGTTCTCTTAAAATACGCTCTTTTTTATCCTGTAATTCTGGATATTCTTGCTTGTAAACGTCGACGACAACACCACCGAGGTCAGCTAAAAACAAACCCTCAAAGCCACATCTTTGACCGTGTTGAATCGCCCGACGAATTAACCGTCGTAGCACATAGCCTCGTCCGACATTGCTAGGCAACACTTCTTGGGCATCCCCTATCATCATCACGGCAGCTCTCACATGATCAGCGACGACGCGCTGCGCTATTTGATATTTTTCATCTGTGACATTTTGCGAACTCAGCTCATTTATTCTCGCAATAATTGCACTAAAAGCATCCGTGTCATAGACACTATCAAGATCTTCTAGCACCATAACGGTGCGCTCTACACCCATACCCGTATCAACGCATTGCTTTTCCAAAGGCGTATAATTGCCCTCTGCATCTTTGTGATATTGCATAAAAACGTTGTTCCAGATTTCAATAAACCGACCGCAATCACAACCGGGCTGACAATTAGAGTTGGAACAGTTCTTTTCGCCTCTATCGTAAAAAATTTCGGTATCTGGTCCGCAAGGACCAGTTTCACCAGCGGGGCCCCACCAATTGTCTTCTCGCCCTAAAGCAACAATAGCCTGAGGTGCCACACCCAAAGAGAGCCAAATTTCTTTGGCTTCATCATCTCGAGGAACATCTTTATCGCCTGCAAAAATACTGATGCGTAGGCGTTCTATAGGAATGTTGAGATATTGTGGAGATGTCAAAAACTCAAAGCTCATCTCTATCGATTCTTTTTTAAAATAATCGCCCAACGACCAGTTACCCAGCATCTCAAAAAAAGTCAGATGACTGGTATCGCCGACAACATCAATGTCGCCAGTTCGCACACATTTTTGGACATTGACAAGTCGTTGTCCTTGGGGATGTGTTTGTTGACCAGAGAGATAAGGAACGAGGGGGTGCATACCTGCAGTTGTAAAAAGAACCGTAGGATCATTTTCGGGCACAAGTGATCTACCCGAAATTAATTGGTGGCCTTTATTGAGGAAATAATTGCAATATTTTTCTATTAATTCATGTCTTGTCATAATGTTATTTTCCAGTGTTTACATAACTATAATCTAATATTCCATAAAATTCTCTATAAATTTATGACTATTATTTTTATTTATTTGAAAAACGAGAAAATAACATTATTTCCAGAAAGAATCATCCAATAATCACAATTTAAGAGTATTTCCTAAGGCAATTGTAATGTTGGCTTAAAATTGGAAATATCTTTAAACTGATCATCATACTTTTTGCTGTAAAAAGCTATTTTATCTGATGGCGTAGCATTTACAAGATCGATACGTGGCATCCTTGCGGCATCGCTTCTTTTCCTTTGCTCACCCTCATTACGACTTCCATTGCTAGAACGATTTTCTTTAGGTCTTCGATTTCCACTGTTAGCATCATTTCTACTTGCAGAACGTTTTCCACCAGAGGGACGATGCTCGCCACCCGTTAGCATGGAACTCAAATTACTTTGAGTCTTCTTCAGTCTACGATTAAATTCATCATCACTTGAAGATTTTCTGCCACCGTCGTTGTCTTTGCGTGATGGACGAGATGATCTTTGAGGTCTCTCGTATCTCATTTCTTCTACAAATAAGTTTTCATCGAGGGGTTTTACCTCAATTTTTTTGCCTAAAAGCGTTTCTATTTCGTCCAAAGAATAGACAAATTTTTCGCACACTAAACTAATGGCTTTACCTATTTGCCCTGCTCTTGCAGTACGACCGATACGGTGAATGTAGTTTTCGGCCTGCGTTGGCAAATCATAGTTGATCACAAGATCAAGACTATCAACGTGTATCCCTCTTGCAACAACATCGGTAGCAAGGAGGATGGAAAACTTTTCATCTTTAAAGTCGTCTATAATCTGCTGGCGTTTTTTTTGTGGTTGATCACTGCTAATAAATTCATTTTTAAAGCCATGACGAATCAACTTTTGATGTAAATCGGTGACCGCTCTTTTCGTATTCATGAAAACAAGTGTTTTCGCAGAATTTTCTTGTGGAAGCAATCCCATTAAATAAGAAAACTTTTTTTTACTGTCTATGTGATGGAGATACTGTTCAATGGTCTCTTCTGTCACTTTTTTGGGTTCTATGAAAATTTCATGAGGCTCTTGCTTCATGTATTCCCATGCGAAATTACCCACTTTGCTGTTGAGCGTTGCGCTGTAAAGCATGGTCAGTCTATCATCGCTACTGGGCAAGTGTGTCATGATAATGCGCAAGTCGGGCATAAAACCCATGTCTATCATGCGGTCAGCTTCATCTAAAATAAAGATGCCAACGTCTCTTAAATTAAGTTTTTTCTTGTCGATCAAATCTATCACGCGTCCAGGTGTGGCAATCAGATAGTCTATACCTTCGGCGATAGCAGCTTCTTGCACGTTATAGGCAACACTACCATAAATAGCCACATTTTTATACCCCAAGCCTTTACTCAATAAATCGGCTTCAGCTCTTACCTGCTCCGCTAGTTCCCTTGTAGGAACAAGAATGAGTACCATTTTGTCTGTATAATAAGGATCATTTTCTTTCAAGTAATAGCTCGCCAATAAAAAAGCAGCGGTTTTACCTGTCCCCGTTTGTGATTGTGTAATGAGGTCTTTTTTGTCTTGAATCTTGATGAGAGTTTGTTCTTGCACTGGCGTACAATCTACGTAACCCGCCTGATTCAAGCCTTCGGTTATTTTCTCTGAAAAAGAGAAATCTGTAAATGTCATAATATAAATATTATCCTTTTTTAATAATTAATATGCAAAAGCAATGAATTCAATAATTTACTGCTAAGTTTCATTGCCTTGCATTCTGTTTTCTACTTTTTTTGATAAATGTGGGAAAAAGTCACCCACTGCCCATTCGTAGAACAAGCCTATACGTATATAATTCAAATTATCCCAATTTGCTAGGTCTTGCAAGTCTAAAACCATATAAGCTGAACTTTGTTGGTACAAACCATTAAAGACCTCGCCACCCAATTTAATTCGCAAACCCGTATTGGCTCCCGCACTTAGATTTTCATCCAAGAGAGTTCCAGCGAGTAAATTATTCCTAGAATAAGGAAAATTAAACAATGCTCCTGTTGCTAATACCACACGTCCTCCTAGACCTGTAGTCGTATCGACATATAACGGTGAACTCAGTTTCAATAAAACTGGTATATCGCCTTCAAACAAACTTGTTCCTCTGCGAAAAAAATAGGTATAACTAAACTCGTAGCCTGTTTCCACGCCTACTTGCAAAAAGTTATAGCCTATTTTGGCTCCGAGACCTAAACCGACACCAAACTGTCCATCATTCCCGTCTGTGAAATTTTTTGCTTGAAACTGATTTGTTCCACCTATGTACAAACCTTGTTGAGCTATCATTGAAAAGCTCATTATAAAAAAACAGCCCATTAGAGCTAATCTTAATTTTCTCATATTTTTACCCTCTCTACACAGTAATGTATATATTAAACAGTAAATGACAAAGCTCAATTATAAACAAATTAACAATATCTATCTACACTATCCTCTAATGTTAGCGACAAAGTCACGCACATCCTCTTCTGTGCACTTTTCTTTTTGCAATAATTCCATAAAGCGACTGCCTATGATTCCGCCTCGAGCATAGCGACACACCTCTTCAAAAACGGCACGATTAGAAATGCCAAAACCGACCACCATGGGGTTAGCTAATTTCATTTGCTGCAATCTTTCAAGATAAGCGGTCGTTTCTCTCGATAAAGCATCTCGACTCCCCGTAGTACCCGCAACAGAAACAATATAAAGAAAACTATCAGAGGCGCTGTCTATTTCTTTAATTCGCTCGGTGGAGGTCTGTGGAGTGATGAGAAAGACAACATCCAAACCATATTGTTTGAAGCACGATTGATAATGTTGCTGATAATAAACGAGCGGCAAATCAGGCAAAATCACCGCATCGACACCCACTTCTTGACAACTTTTACAAAATGCTTCAACACCATATTGCAACACAACGTTAAAATAACCCATGAGCAAAACGGGCAAAGTGTGTTTCGGTCGCAAACTTTTCAGTTGATCAAACAACACATTGAGATTCATGCCATTATTTAAGGCACGAAAATGTCCTGCTTGGATAATGGTGCCATCGGCAACGGGGTCTGAATAAGGAAACCCAATCTCTATGAAATCGACTCCTGCTTTTTCTACCATGTCCACAATTTTAAGCGTATCATGCAAATCAGGAATGCCCGCCGTAAAATAAAGGCTGAGTAAATCATCGGTTTTACGAGCAAATAATTCTTTTAATCGTTCAGCCATTGTTTTTGTCCTTTGTCTTGTTGTAATCCATGTAGCTTGGCAAATCTTTATCGCCTCTTCCCGACAAATTAATCACCACCACATCAGAATCTTTGAGCGTGATCTGATCTAAAACCGCAAGGGCGTGGGCGCTTTCGACGGCTGGAAGAATGCCTTCGAGTTGCATCAATTGCATTCCAGCCTGCATGGCCTGCTCATCAGTCACCGCATAAAATTGCGCTCGTTTGCTATCATAAAGGTGAGCGTGTAAAGGACCGAGGCCAGGATAATCCAAGCCCGCCGAAATGGAGTAAGGCTCTATCACTTGACCGTCTTCGCTTTGCATGACCAAGCTCAAGCTTCCGTGTAAAACGCCTTTCTTGCCTAGAAAAGTTGTCGCTGCCGACTCACCTGAGTTGACGCCTAGTCCAGCGGCCTCTGCTCCGATCAACTTCGTTCTATCTTCATCAAGATAATGGTAAAATGCACCAGCAGCATTGCTGCCACCTCCCACGCAAGCAATGACATAATCGGGGTAATCTCTGCCCTCGTGCTCTAATAATTGTTTTTTCATCTCGGCGCTAATCACGGACTGAAATGTTGCGACCATAGCAGGATAAGGATGCGGTCCAACAACAGAGCCTATGATATAATGAGTATCTTCTGGATGTGCCAGCCAATGTCTCATCGCTTCGTTGCAGGCATCTTTTAGGGTTTGACTGCCACTCTTTGCGGCGACCACTTCCGCACCCAAAAGTCGCATGCGCTCGACGTTGGTCTTTTGCCGCGCCATGTCCACAGAACCCATGTAAACACAGCAGGGCATGTTCATCAGCGCACACACCGTCGCCGTTGCCACACCGTGTTGCCCAGCTCCCGTTTCCGCAATAATTTTACTCTTGCCTAAACGCTTAGCCAACAATATTTGCCCTATGGTATTATTGATTTTATGCGAACCCGTATGGTTCAGGTCTTCACGTTTCAGATAGATTTTTGCCTGATAATGTTGCGACAACCTTTTCGCAAAATACAAAGGCGTGGGTCTGCCGACATATTCTTTTAACAGCCTCTTCCATTCTTCTTGAAAGTCCTTTGACGCAATTATTTTCTTGTAATTTCGCTGTAATTCATCTATATTGGCGTGTAAAATTTCGGGCATAAAACTGCCACCAAACTGACCGTAAAAGCCATTTTCGTCTATTTCAAACAAATTGTCATTCATTGCTTTCGTCCATTTTCTGTATAAATTGCATGATTTTATCGCAGTCTTTGATTGCTGGTTCCAGTTCAAAACGGCTATTAATATCAATGCCGTAAAGAGATTTATTCTTTGTGCGCAAGCGGGAAAGTTCTGCCACGCTATCCATATTGATGCCTCCACTGAGAAAAAAAGGCAAGTCTACATTCGCCTCATAAGCGTCTAATATATTCCAGTCAAAAGAAATGCCATTGCCGCCACGCGCTTGTGCTTTTGTATCGAGCAAAATATAATCGGCGCATTTACTATACTCACGCAACGGCAAAAAAATACGGCTGAGTTCGTTCGTACTAATTGAGGCATTGGCTGTCGGTTGAACAGACAGTACTTTTATGATTTCTATATCCGCTGGTAATTTATTTTTCAGCTCTGCGATATAACGTGGGCTTTCATCGCCGTGAAGTTGCAACACCTCTAGTTTAAAATCGGCTGTAATGTCCAAAACTTCTTGCTCAAGAGCATTTACAAACACGCCTACTTTTTTGATATGAGCGGGAATCAAGACCATGCCCTGCATCAGCGCATCTTTTCCATGCAACAAGGCATAACGGGATGAATTTTCATAAAAAATAAATCCCAAATAATCAAGCGAAGGCCCGCAGTTTTCCACGAGATTTTTGATATTTTCAGCATCTCGCATACCGCAAACTTTGAGTTTGATTTTCGCCATTACTGTACTCGTTTAGATTTGTATTCGACTAAAAATTTTTCAGCTTCGTTGGCAGGCGATGCTGATGTCATAAACCGTTCGCCTATCAAAAAACCGTGAAAGCCACTTTCATTTAATGCGACTAAATCGTCGACATTGCTCAAGCCACTTTCTGAAATTTTGATCGCATCGCTAGGAATCTCGGATACGAGCTGATAAGACGTCGCTAAATCAACATGAAAGTTTTTGAGATTGCGGTTATTAATGCCAAACAGGTCTATTTCGGGATGCAAATTAGCGACAAGCTCTTCTTTGCTGTGGACTTCCATCAACACTTGTAGTCCTAAGGATTGAGCGAACCGTGCTAGATGTTGCAACCTAGGAGGCTCTAAAATAGCGGCAATCAATAAGATTAAATCAGCGCCTATAGACCGAGCTTCGATAATTTGGTATTCATCTATGATAAAATCTTTGCGTAAAATGGGCAAAGATATGCACTGACGAGCTCGCTGTAATTCGTCATCGCTTCCGCCAAAGAAAGACTCATCTGTCAGCACTGATACAACGGAGGCGCCACTACTTTCATAGCCCTTTACAACATCTTCTACCGAAATGCTATCGTTTAATACGCCCTTAGACGGTGATTTTCGTTTAAATTCAGCAATGACACCCGTTTTCGTAGCATCTAAAATGCTGTCTCTTGCAGAAATGCGTGGAGCGTGAAAAAGAGGTCGACTCTCTAATTGAGCAAAAGAAAAACGCTCTTTTCTGTAGAGCAGTTCCTGTTTTTTTGCTATTACAATTTTTTCTAATATATCCATAGCTAGTACCCAAAATTCGTACAAATTAGTCTATAAAACCGCGACGATAGGAAATCAAAGTATTATAGCATAAAAAAGATAGTGATTCTTATGCTTCTTTATTCCCTACTGATAATTCAAGGTTTTTAAATTTATTATCTACCTCTGTTAAAGTTGCCGCAAAAGCACTCGAATTGACAAATTCTACAGGCTTAATTGCAAAGGCTTCAGTCAACTTAGAGATAAAAGATTGATTTAAGATAAAGGTCATTTTATCATATTTATGCTTAGATTTTTTATCCAGAAAATTACTTATCATATCTTTTGTAACATCCTGATCCCCACGGAAAAATACGTACAAATCCCTTGATTTCCATTTCGTTGTTGATATCTCTACGGGTACTTCTGATACCGTATCTACATGCGTAATACCTATAAATTCTAGAGAGACTTTGGGATTACAAAATCTTATGTAAGCTTCCATGATGGTTTCTAGGTCATTGTAACTGCCTCTAAGATAGGCATTGTACAACCTATTACTGGTTATAACGCGAACTTTAGTGACAAGGGCTTCTAAGTCGTCTTTATAGTTAGCTTCCATGCTGTATAATTTTTCAAGGAACTCTAATGCAACAGTAAAATTCTTCTCTTTTATGTGATATTTGCCAGACCAATAATAAATTTCAAGTGCGGCTTCTTCGTCTTCAGCTGAAAGCTCCTCTGACTCACTGACATGATCTGCAGCTTGCTTAAGATGGGCAAAAGATTTTTCATCTTCTTTATTTTTAGCATATACTTTTGCCAACAATAAATTTGCTCTAATTTTATAATCCGCATCAGTCAAGAGCGTTTTACATAGATTATTATAATTGATAGCACGATTTGAGGTATTATAATAGCTCATCGCCAATGCGTAGATAACTTCTGGACTAGCCGCAACAGACATAGTCGTTCGTAAAGGAGGAATGGCCTTGAGATAGCGTTTCATATAATAATTACATAGTCCTATGTAAGGAACCACACGAGCAGGATAATCATTTTCTTTTTCTAACATAGAAAAATATGATAAAGCCTCATTGTATCTTTTGGTGTGATAAAAATACAATGCCAGTAAAAACGTTAAGGAAAAATCGGCAACTTGCTCTGTTCTTGCTTTTTTCAAAAGGGCTTCTAAGTTGACAAAATCCTCGTCATTCAATAACAAATGACCGTAATGAATCATACCTTCTATATACTCAGGCTTTCTAAAAAAATCATCAAATTTCTGAGCTCTATCGTATAATTTTTTCGCTTCTATCAGATTATCATTATGCTCATATTCTTGAGCCAGACTTACCAGTTCACCAACGGTATATTCCCTTGCTATATTTTTTTCATAACCTTTCATAAGTTTTACAAAAGCCACACTCGGTTCCTTGCGTACTGGCTTTTTCTCTAAAGGTTTTTCCTCTATCTCTACTGATTCTTCGATAACAGGTTT
>CAYRNA010000013.1:0-36359 GCA_964425555.1 uncultured Spirochaetales bacterium | reverse complement strand
CTTAGAATTTAATCGCAAATAATAATGGCTTCTTCTTTTCATAGGAGAAGCCATTGTTGTCTAGATGCTGTGAAAATTTTTCAGCTATCTCAATAGTTGTTTTTGTAGATAATGCAAGCTTGTATTTTACAAAGTTTAACAGGATATTAATAGTCGTGTAAATGCATATCGGGGAAGATGGCATTTCTTTTTTCAAGCTCAATAATAAACTTAAAGAGTTTACCCTGCTTTCCCATAGATTCATGAAGGGTGCGGAAATTATTAATGTGCTGTTTAATTCTATGCTCGGCGTAATAACTATTAGGACCAGCGAACATAATGAAAGCCCAGTCTGAACTTTGTGCAAGCAATAATTCTCTCATTGCGTGTTCCATCGTACGAGCCGTGAGACCTTTACTGGTCTGAAATTGCAAAATAATTTCATTGAATAGATCTATGTTTCTATGAAGATGTCTGTAAATCCATTTATTTGATCCATTGAGCCAATTTTGCATAAATCCCTGTTTTCCCCAACTGCTAAAGCTCGGTTGTAAGGTTTGAGATTTAGGGTATTGCATTAAATAGTCTTGTGGAGTAATGAATTCAAGTTCATTCACCTCACTTACGGCTTCAAATACTTGTTCGAGAAAATCAATGCCTTCAAACCAATAATGACCAAAAACATCGGCCTCGTAAAGGGCGCATAAACAGGGCGTTCTATCTAAATGTGCGTTAATTTCTTTGCTCTGGTTGAGTTTATTTTGAATAAACTTTTGGACGTGTTTTTGGACTTCTAGTCGTGCATCTTCGGGGTTGTAGATATGACCTTCTTTGTCATAATATTTAAGACCCGTTTCACTTTTTAACGGGTTACTAATGAAGGAATCAAGGTAAGAGGGGTCAACTTCATGGAGCAAGTCTCTGTCTGGATCTCTGTATTTAAAGTCCGCAGGAAAGCCCGTTGTCGTTGACCAAATCGAGCGAGAAGCTAATCTGTCACGGCAAAAAACATTCAGGTCATTGGGCGTTGTAATGGGGGCATAAGTCTTACGAATGGCTTCATCTGAACCCTCAAGAATAGCATGAGCTGAAGAATAAAAATATTCTACGCCACATTCTTTGAGTATTGCATCGAGCTGGCTATTGTAGGCGCATTCAGGCAACCAGAATCCACGGGGACGAAAGCCAAAGTATTTCTCAAAAATGTCTATCCCAAGCTTTATTTGAAATTTTTGTAAGCGAGGATAGCCGTCAAAGAGGGGTAAAATACAGTGCGTGGCACACGTTGTCGATAACTCGAGATGATCTGTTTCGTGCAACTCTTTAAAGCCTTGTAGAATATTATTACGATAGAGATCTGTAAAATCATTGAGGTTATCTTGGTAGTGTTTTTTGTAATGTTGCAATACATTGCTTCGTTCGGCATCGCCTTTTAAACGGTTTTTTTCTTTTGCAATGAGCTTGAGCTTGGCCTGTAGATGTTCTATATAGCCTATTTGCCAGAGATGATCATCAAGCATGGTTATCAGTGTCGGTGACAGTACCAGAGAAAGTTTAAAGTCAACAGATTTTTTCTTTAAGCGATTGAGGGCGCGCAAGAGCGGCAGGTAGGTCTCTGAGATAGCAGAAAAGAGCCAGTTTTTCTCTATGGAATCGTGAGCTTCTAAGGGGCTAACATAAGGGAGGTGTAAGTTAAGGAGTATGTGTAAATAGGTTTTGTCAGGTGCTGCCATCTATACTCCTCGGTAATTCTGTATATGTAGGTCATCATAGCCATCGTAGCCGTTAGAATAATGTGGTGTAAATACGAGAGTATTAGATAAGCTTAATTGTATTTTATCCGCAATTGTATCAGTGTAATAATGAAGTGAAACTTGCAGTTTGGATAAGCCGAGTGGGATGTTAATGTAGTGGCTGATTTGTGCATGATCTATTTCTATGATATAGGAGTGAGAATAATATTCTGTCATTTCTAATACTTCTATGACATAATGAGCATCATCAAGGGTATATAGTTTTTTGTTTTTGTTAATGTCCCAGTAAATATAGCACCAGTTAGGGTCACGTTGCATTATATGTATGAATGTGTGACCGTAAGAATCGTTAAGCGTCGATGTTTCATGAAAAGAATAGGATAGTTCTGCATAAGGAGAGATGGAGTATTTAAATTTCCCCATACGAGCGGCCAGATTAAGCTGGCTTTCTTTGTCTAGGCGCTCATCTTCAAAGAATTCTGCAATCAGCACAACTAGTTCTTGATGAGATAGGTTAGCGGGTAAACTCACATTGGCATTATTAGCGATACGGACTAGGCTGTGAGGCTCCAGATTTTTTAAAATATCTTTGATCATCTATTCCCCAATCATTTTTTTAAAAACAGATAACAGTATCTGTCGATAATCTCCATTATAGGTAAAGCCTATTTTTTTCACAATTACTTTTAATGTATAGTTGTAAAAAACAATTTAAGCCTTTTCGTATCACGGTTTGGGTTATGCAGCGGGTTGACGGCGAGTTTTTTGGCAAATTATTGTTAAGCCAACTAGAGATAAGCTGACAGTCATTATTGCCAGTGCGTTCCACCCAAGGGTATAAAGAAAAATGCCTGAGAGAGCTGAGCCCATGGCTTGAAAAGAGAAGACAAACTGGTCGTGTCTCTTGGTGATGGTTGTGTTATTGTGGTAGGCTTCCCAGTGCGCAACGGACGAGGTGCCTGCATAAAAAAGGAAGTTCCAACCTATGCCTAAAAGGATGAGGGCTGCGTGATAAGATAAACTGTTGTGGGCAAAATAAGCGACCATGCCAGAGGCGAACATGAGCAAAAAACCGACACGGCTGTAGGTGATTAAAGATATTTTTTTAAAATAAAAGGTGAGCAGAGACGGAACGTACATGGCTATCAAATGCCACATAATAACAGAGCGTGCTGTGGCAAGACTGTAGTCTTCTATGCGGACCATTTTTATAGAGGTGGCTACCATGAGAAAAGACATGAGCATGTAGGCTAAGCTGGATGAAATAATAGCTTGGCGAGGCGGGAGAACGCCTTGATAGGACGTGTTAGACTGTGGTGGTAGTGGCGCAGATGTAGTGTTTTTGCTGAAAATAATGAGGGGCGTAGCAAGGAAAGGGACGATGAGCATTGCCACAAAAGAGCCAAGATAAGGCATGCTGAACTTATCAATTCCCCATTCCGCCAAGGAGGTGCCTATGGGGCTGGAAAATGCGGGCATTAACATCAGCAGCGACAACAACGCTCTTTTGTTTTCGGGATTTATGGCTTCTTCTTGTATCAAGAAACGTATGCGTTGACCGCCAGAAGTAACTCCGCCTAATATCAAGGCAGCCACGAACAACAGCCATTTATTTTGAAGAATAACGGTCAATATTCCTGTAGAAAGAAAGAGGACGGCATAGAGCAATGTCGTGAATAAGAGAGCTTTCTTTCCCCACTTATTTTTGATAAAAGTGGAGAGAGAAACATGTAATGCGGTTGAAATGACGAAGAGGGTATTGGGCAGGGTCGCAAAGGTTGCAAGACCCATATCGTTACCGAGCAATCCGCCGATAAAGACGAAAAATCCACTCATGCTCATGAACAGCGGAAACAAGATTATGAGTGAAAATATATTCATCCTGTTGTTTCCGTGTGCAAAAGCATGGAGCTTTCATCTCTGATTATTTGTCGAATCAAAGACGAAATACCCATTATGATAATCAATCGTTTGCTTCTTTGATGGGGGATGATAAGAAGTAAAAAGCTGTGAGAGTCACGACTATACTGCTTATAAATGCGACCCATAAAGGAGCTTGGAGGCCAAGGAGGGTATAACCGACAACGCCCCCTAAGGCACCTAATAAGGCGTAAGGAACTTGCGTCTGCACATGGTCTATATGATCAGAGCCACAGAACATGGAGGACATTACCGTGGTATCAGAGATAGGACTACAATGATCACCAAAGATAGAGCCACTAAATACAGCTCCTATGGTATAACCGAAATAGGTTGTGATCATCACTGGGTCGTCGCCTGTAAATCCAAACACTAAAGGCAAACAGAGGGGTAGCACAATGGCGATAGTACCAAAGGCCGTTCCCGTCGAAACGGCGATTAATCCACTGAAAACAAAGGCCGCTAAGGGTATCCAATGTGCGGCGAGTAATCCGTCGAGCAGGCTGATTAAGAAATTGGCGCTGCCTACAGTTTTGATCGCACTGTTGATGGACCAAGCAAAAATGAGTATTAATGTACCTATGAAAATTGCTCGTGTTCCTTTAATTAATCCCGCAAACAGATCAGCAGATTTAATGCCTTGTGCACTGTATAAAAACAGCGTAAATGCTACGGCACCAAAAGAGCCAACAACCAGAGCTTTACCGCTATCGAGGTCAGGACTATTAATGGCTTCAAAGAAACCTATAGAAGGCCAGCCGCTTGACATGACCATCACCAAGAAAATTAGTCCAACGAGGACAATGAGAGGTAAAAAGAAGTTGATTAATCGCAAAGGAGTCTTGGAGTCAATTTCTGAAATGGTATCGGTCTTATCACCACTTAAAGGCTGAGCGCCTTCACGGAGAACCTCACCCGTTGTACGAGCGCGTCTTTCGGCTATCAACATCTTGCCAACATCACGTTGCGAGAACACAACAAACAAGAGCAAAATGAGCGCTGTAAACGCATAAAGAGAACTGGGGATGGAACGCAAATAGAGTACGTAAGCCGAAATATGTGTTACTTCGAGTGTCTGCAGTGAATCGTTGACGACGCCGACAAGGTAGGCAACCCACGAAGATATCACCGCAATACAAGCCAACGGCGCTGCGGTACTGTCAACAATATAGGCGAGTTTTTCACGGGAGATGCGATGTGAATCAGTAATAGGTCTCATGCTCGTACCCACAACAAGTGTGTTGACGTAATCTTCAAAGAAAATGAAAAAACCAGCAAAAGCGGTGTAAATAGAAGCGGTGCGCGCGTCTTTGATTTTTTTACTTGTCCAATTGATAATGGCGTTAATACCGCCACCCACTTGCATCATGCCAATCAGTCCGCCCATAAACAAACTGGTGAGAATAATCTGAGCATTCCATGGATCGCCCAGCGCTTCATAAGTGAAGGTCACTGCTTGGCTAAAACCTGCAAAAGGTGCAATGAGCCAGCTTGTGAAAGAATGGTTATGGTGGGTGTACAAGAGTATGCCCGCCAACCACGATCCTGCAAATAGCGAAGGTAAAACTTGCCTACTCACAATGGCTAAACCTATAGCGACGATGGGGGGAAGGAGCGAAGCCCAGCCTAAGCCGAGTTCTTCTGTTCCTGCGAAAAGAGGCAGGGAACCCATAAAAAATAGGACTGTAGAGATAAAAAAATAACGGTTATGGCATAATCGTTTGAAATGAAACATGAATTAATCCTTTGGATGATGTATTTCCCATTTATGATAGCTTTATGATTTTAAAATATCAAGTTTTAGAATCATAAATTAGTAGCAAATAGTTAAATACGGAAAAATCTATGCTTAGGATTCGGATGTTGGAGCGGTTTCTGCTTCTGATGATGCGCTTTTTTGTGCGGGTTCTGGCGTGGGTATGACGTCTGTTGCTTCTTCAGGTTTTGCAGGCGCTGAGGTTGTGATGGTTGGTTCTTCGTGTGGTGCAGGTGTGCTTTCTGCTTGCGGGACTAAGGCTTTTGTCGTGACGTGATATTCGCCTTGTTGCAATGTGGCAAGGAGGCCTTTGTCTCCCAGTATGTGCAAGCCTCCCAATGCAATAAAGTAGGGTTTGGGAGATTGACTGCTTTCTTTTAACAAGTTAATTACTTTATCATTGAGAGTCGTAGAGTAAGAAAACTGTTGTTGCTCCGTGATAAATATTTGAGTGAGCTCTGCTTCGTTTTGTTGTTGCCACGCCGTTTGTATTTCGTTCGCCGTTTTGAGAACCTTCTTCGTATCCAACACTCTTTCTAAACCCTTGATTTGTTGTGATTGAGGAATGTTGTTGAGGGGAATGAGTTGTTGTTGAGGTGTTTGCAGTTCCATCACGGGAATTTTGTGTTTATTGGCCTGAAGTAAGAGCAGATATTCAATGCCGTATTCAAACTTGTAGCCAGCATTTTGCAAGTCGTAGTTTTGAATCAGTTGCGTAAGGAACCACGGTTTGTAATAGCTGAGTGTCGACCAATCAAGGTTCATATTGACTATCTTTTTTTGTACTTGAGCGTTCAGTTTTTTATTGAGTTTGAGTCTTTTACTCTGGTCATAAATACCGTAAAGAAGCATGGTTTGTTCTATTTCTTTTTGCCTTTCGGGAAGAATAAGATTAATTTCAACGACGAGATGCGAGCTTTTCCCTAATGCGGTGGTGACCTTTTTAGGCAAGCGTGCGTTCGCCTTCGTTCCTATGTGTATTGTGGGCAAAATGTAGGCTATCAGTTTGTCGTCTTGATAGACTGAGTACAACAATGTCGGCTTGTCGTCTTGAGCGTGCATATGATGTAAAAAGAGGAATAATAAAGTCGATAGGATGATTTTTTGCAAGATAATATTAACGAGTACCAGACAAGTAGTTGAGTGAGGCGGGTAAGTTGATGTTATTACCCTGAGCGTCTTCGCCGTAGCCATTGTTCGACAATATTTTCAGGTCTTCAAGGACACGTTGATCCCCTTCAAACACAACGGTGATATCGGTGTTGATATCAAGAATCCCTTGGGCTTGAAAAGTAGTAACACTGCGTTTGACCAATTCGTAAAAGCTTTCGTCGGGGTAAAATTCCAAGGTATCAAACGTAGAAATGAAACCATCGTACAAGCTAATACTTCCTTCGTTCCACAAGGAAATCAGTATCTCTCTGAGTTTGACCCACGTTTCTCTTTCGTGGTTTATTCTACGAGATTTACGATTGAGAAGGAAACGGCGTTTACCCATTTCGGCAATGAGGCGCTCGTTTTTCTGTATCGTAGGATATGTTATGATTTTTTGAATGGCGTGGCGTCTTTTATAGTGATTTATTTCTTCATTGGCACGAAATAAGTCCAGCGGACTCGTTGCGTCGTATTCCCTGTTGTTAAGAATCATGGAGACTTGGCTGCCATAATGACTGACAATTTTTGCCACGAGAGTTGATGGTCTGACGTGAAAGCCACGAAACTGAGGAATGGGGAGTTCTAATTTCTTGATAACGGCGTATTTGTTGATAATTTCACGGGATAAGACTTTGGCAATTTTTATAAATTTATCCGTAAAACGAACAAAATAATGCACCAAACATTCCAAGGCTTCTGTCTTCATTAATACGATGTAAGAAGTGTTCTCATTCATGAAATCAGCGTGTCTTTCGCAGTAATGACTCAAATATTGCGAGGCTTCGGTGAGCTGAAAAGCAATGGAAATGAGATTGCGTAAATGAGGTAAATTGTCTTCCATATCAGAGAACCGTGAATTTGCCAAATAAGTATCGTACAATGTTTGGTAGCTATGAAATTCTTGGCCCAAGGCTGTGAAGCGTTTTTCCGAAATAATATCTGGAATGATATTTTTTATATTTTCGGGCTTAATGGTTGCGTGGAACTCTAAGTCTCGTGTGTTTTCCGCCATATTGAGAAAAGACGTCGCCAAGGAGATAGCAATTTCTTCGGCGTTGGTCTCTTGCTTGGGTACATTGGGGGACAAATGTCCAGGAAATTCTTCTTCCTTGGCCCACGACCTGTAAAGATCACTGAGGGGAACGATGAGTAAATCGTGGCCCAGTAATTTGTGCGTTTCTTTAATGTAAGCTTCTAATAAGTGAGCGAGGTATTTGTTGATAAGTTCTAGGGTTTTTAGCGTATCGGGCTCAAAGTTACGAATAGTTTCGGTGTATTTTTCATCGATATTGTACCGTGGGAACCACCTGTAAACATGTCTCAGCGTATAATCGAGCGAAGAAAATGACTGCATCGCTCCTAATATCTTGCGTAGGGGTTGCCAACGGGTGTTTTTCTGTGCGCCATGTATGTCTATAAACTCCCGAGCGGTTTTCGTTAAGACACTCATATCAAGAAGAATATGTGGCGAGAGCTCTATCTTTTCATTGAGTAAGGCATAAACCAAGCAATTGAGCTTGAGTAAATTTTTCTTAACTTTTTCGGAGAAGGCATAGTCTGGTATTACAATTTGATCGGCACAAGTTGCATTTATTTTTTGAAATAACACCCTCTATTACCCTTCGTTATCTTTGATTAACATTTGTTCATATATAGGCAAAGTATTGCTTCATTTCAATAATAGCCTAATCTTATGAAAAATAAAAGATAAAGTCTCTCGTTTTAGAATAATTTTTGCATAGGGGACATTATCCATGATAAGTACGTCTAAATGAGCGAAGTCTTCTCGGCGATTTTTGTTGAGGTCAACCCATAGCACAAGCGCAATTTCGCCATTGCTAATTTCTATGGCGTAGCTTCCTTCGGCGGCGAAGACGGTGCCCGTATTAAAGAGTAAGGGAATATTGGACGTGCCATATTTTCCTGTGACCTGCAGATCGGAGAGTCTGTCTTTTTCATAAAGAGAAATACGTTCTTTGAGTTCATCCAGTTCTTTCTGCAAAGATTTTTTGATGTGGGGGTGAGCCAGCATCTCTCGCAAGGTCGCATCGAGTTTGTGATTCAATTCGTCAAGGATGTGAGAGCCTTGGAATAATGTTCTGTGGGTGTGCGCAAGTATGATGGGCAATTTGTTTTTGAGAGCGTATTCAAATAAAACCACTTCGGCCTTGAGTGGCTTATTGTGTGAATTTTCTCTGTTAAAATTTTTGATGTGCAGAGGGTGGGCAATGTAGCGTAGCACCATGCTGTTGGCAGACTGTCGCAAGCCTTTGTGTTGGCTTGCCTGATGTCCGTGAAGTATAAATAATTGTTGCTCGTTGTATTCTAGTCTGATGGCGTCTTGCAATTGGTGGTTTAAGTCATGTTCCGCAAGCTCGCTTTGCATATCCTTGAGCTTAAGATCGTGGTTGCCAACCAGTTTGGTTAACAAGTTTTTGTCTTTAAAGGAATAAAATATTTGATATAAGTCGTGCCACGCTTCAAGAATGGAGCTATACCTTATTTTTTGCAATTCTTCGACATCACCATTGAGTACAAGGTGATAATTTTGCTCTAAATAATAATTTTTGAGTGCGTAGGAAACAATGTGTTGGTTGGGGCCAAAATCATCTCTGCTTTTTCCCGCTCCAAGGTGAAAATCGGCCATAATAATGTATTTAGATTTATCATTGATTGGTACAACAGGTGCATTCTGATAGAGTTTATCGAGGTTTTCTTCAAGAGATTGAGTGAGCACTAAGATTTTATTTCCATACGAGCATGATTATAGCATCTTGGAGCTTCGAGCTAGGTCACGATTTAAATCTTTTTCTTTGATAGAATCACGCTTGTCGTAAAGTTTCTTTCCTCGACACAGTCCTATTTCCACTTTGACAACGCTGCCTTTTAAATAGATTTTGAGGGGAACGAGTGTCATTCCCTTTTCTTTGACTTTGCGTTGTAAACCGTCAATTTGTTTTTTGTGAGCCAAGAGTTTACGGTGACGTTCGGGCTTGTGATTAAATACGCTACCGCCATTTTTATAAGGGCTGATATGAAACTTTTTCAAAAAGAGTTCGCCCTGAAGTATTTCTACAAAGGCATCTGTAAAAGAAAAGGTTTTCGCACGC
Organism: uncultured Spirochaetales bacterium; assembly: GCA_964425555.1. GTDB lineage: Bacteria > Spirochaetota > Spirochaetia > SP-2023 > CAYRNA01 > CAYRNA01. The sequence goes on along the minus strand of CAYRNA010000013.1, from coordinate 26,685 downwards.
ATAGATTTTATTTCTGTGCCTTGCAAAGCGATACCGCATTCTAAATTTTCTATCACGTGGTAGTGAAAATAGGCTTTTTTATTTGTTACATACAAGGACGGTGGCGTGTCTTTTTTTTGCTTCTTGGCGGTCATAGTAAACATTCTAATAAGCCCTGTCAAAAAGATCAATTAATTTCATCGCTAATCGCACAATAGGTGTCATAAACAGTGATAAAACTATTTTTTTACTTTAAAATGTATTTTTTGGATGAAATATAATAGGGATCAAATTATAATACTATTGCATGTGGTATAGAGCGAATGGAAGGAGATATTGATGTCAATTAAACTTTATGGGGAATTATTCTTAGCGTTTTTACGATCGGGACTTTTTACTTTTGGTGGAGGGCCTAGCGCTATTCCCTTGATTCAAGAGGAAGTGGTTGAGAAATATCAGTGGTTTTCTGTGAGTGAATATGCGGATGCGGTTGCTTTTAGTAATACCTTACCTGGCCCTATTGCCACTAAGCTTTCTGTTCATGTGGGCTACAATGTGGCGGGAATTCCGGGTGCGGTGATTGCGACATTTGCCATGGTTTTACCTTCGGCTGTTGGCATTATTTTGTTGGCAGGATTTTATAACAAGTACAAAGAGACTGACTGGTTAAAGGGCATGCTTTTTGCCGTGCGACCTGTGATTGCGGTTTTACTTTTACAAACAAGCTTGTCCATTGCGAAAGTTTCTTTTACCAGCAATCTTACCATTGCGTTTGTGATTGCAGGTATTGCAGCCGTTTTGCTCTTTAAGTTCAACATCCACCCAGGGATAATGATTGTGGCTGCGCTGGTTGCGGGAACATTTATTCGCTAAATATGGATAGACAAACACTCATCCTTGTTGGGATCTCTTTTTTAGTCATATTTTTAGTTTTTCTCATACTAAAATACAAATTAAAGACGCTTTATAATAGTAAATTACAAGCTTTTGCTATGGCGGCGAGATTGCCTTTAGTTATTTTTGTGGTGATCTTTTTTTGTTCTGTTGTATGGCAATATTTTATTCCAGCGACGTGGCAACAGTCGACTCACTGGGTGACGACGCAAACAAATATTAATATTTTCTTAGACATATTAAAAATTTTAGTGCTGTATTGGTTGCTCTATCGTCTGTTGGTGACGGCGGAATCTCGTAGCCTTTTGCGCAGTAAAGATAAGTCAATGACCATGCTCACCACACAGATTTTCAAAATTTTACTTTTGGTGATTGTGGCTATTAGTATTGCGAATATCGTAGGTTTAAAGACATCGGGATTTCTTGCTTTTGGTGGAGCGAGTGGTTTGGTCGCAGGTTTTGCGACAAAAGATTTACTGGCTAATTTTCTGAGCGGTTTCATTTTATATGTTGAAAAGCCCTTTAAAGTAGGCGACTGGATACGTTCACCCGATAGAGATATTGAAGGAACGGTGGAGCGCGTGGGTTGGCGACTGACGCAAATTAGAACTTTTGACAAACGCATTCTCTTTGTTCCTAACGCCATATTTCAAACCATTTCGCTAGAAAATCCATCACGCATGACACACAGGCGTATTTACGAAACCTTTGGCATACGCTATGAAGATGCGGGAGAAATTGCGGTGATATTACAAGAAATAAGAGCAATGGTGCAGAACCATCCCGATTTAGAACAGACGGAAATTGCTATGATTAATTTGATCACACTGAGCAAAGATTCTTTTGAAATTATGTTGTACGTTTTTACAAAAACGACAGATTGGGCGACTTTTCATAGTGTGAAAGAAGATGTGTTGCTCAAAATAGTGAATATTGTGGTCAAGCACGGTGCCGAAGTGGCTCTGAGAACGCAAACCTTACATCTTGATAAAGGGACTGCTGCGAAAATTGATCTAGAAAAATAGATCAATGAAACTCTTTTTAAAGCGACAACAATCAGACTTTAAAAAGAGTTTTTATGAATATTATGGAGTGCGGTAAACTTCGTCTTTGATAGGCAATGTTTCTTTAAGCTCTTTCATGAATGATTTTTCATCACCTGTAGAGGTGTAATCAGGGCATGTTTCAACGATGCGGCGGGGTAGTGTAAAGTATTTGTAGAGCTTTTCTTCGCCCAATTTTTTACGCCAATGACCTTTGTCGCATTTTACACGCAGTTGATATTGCTTACCGTCTCCCAGCATATAAGATCTCACGACCTTACAATTGGCACAGTTCGCACAAAAAATTTTTTCATTTTTCATTTTTGAGCTCCTCAGTTGATTTCTCTATATTAATTTACAGCAGAGATAATAATGATTGTGAGAAATCATTACGATGCTATCTCTCTGTAAATTAATTGTCGACGAAAGACGTTTTGGATTTAGTGTTTGGATGAAACTTTTGTCATGTTTCATCTGGGCTGAGAAAATGCTCAGTCAAAATTAATGAATTTCAGTGCCTATAAATTCTTTGCCATCAAGAAAATTAGCGAGGTTGTCCAAGTTTCGCCCGTTCATGGTCGTTACATGCAGACCTATTTTTTTTGCATGAGCTGTGGCAACGGGATCGAAAGGCAAATTGGCGCCAGGAACCCATTCTGTGCCACAGAGCTTTTCATACTGAGCCCATGTCATGGATGAATAGGGTTTTGCTTGGGGATTTTTGTTGGGATCATCAGAATAAATTTGGGTGATATTAGAAAGGTTCATCAGAGATTGCGCCTGAAATTTTTCGGCGAGCAAGACGGCATCAAAATCGCTGGAAAATCCGGGCTTCCATCCTGCGCCCACAAGAATTCTTCCTGTAAATTCACCAGGATTGGAGGGGTCTTCGACGACGGGTTGTTCGCAGTATTCGGCGAAAAGGGCAACGAGCAAGCTAGCATTGAGTTTGGTGGCGGCAATGCCTATGCGGTCAAGTGTGTCGTGATCGGCATGGTCTTGCAGGGCTTTATAGGCATTTTGGTAGACACGAGCGGGCGAACCTCCGCCGACAACAATGATGGCCCTCAGGTCTTTATCTTGTTCTAAGCGTTGCGAAAGAAAGGTTCTGAACTTTTTGAGAAAGTCCGTGTCAATTTCGTTGGGAACGATGATGGAGCCGCCAAAGTCAAAAACAAGAGTTTTCATATTATTTTCTAATTCCTATAATTTGTCTAATTTTGTTGATGTTGGCGCGAGCTGTTTTTCTCACTTTGAGTGCGGTCTCGTCCAGTATTTTATCTAAATGATCTTTGTTGTCTAAGAGTGTGTAAAACATTTCACGCTTGGGCGCTAATTCGGCATTGACGACACGGAAAAGTTCTTGTTTGGCTTCTCCCCAACCCATGCCGCCAGCACGGTAACGTTGTGCCAATGCATTTTGTTCTTGGGGCGTGGCGAAAAGTTTGTAGAGCGCAAAGACATTGCATTCGTCGGGATCTTTGGCTTCTTCCATTTCTTGCGAATTGGTTTTGATTTTGTTGATTTGCTTTTTGAGTTCTTTTTCTGTGCTGAAAAGTGGGATGGTATTGTTGTAACTTTTACTCATTTTTCTGCCATCAAGACCGACTATGGTGGCAATTTCTTTTTGTATGCTGGCTGCAGGCAACTTAAAAATATCGGTACCGTAATTGTTGTTGACGGCTTGTGCCATATCGACAGCCATTTCTATATGTTGCTGTTGATCTTTGCCGACGGGAACAAGGTCTACGTTGAACATGAGTATGTCTGCCGCCATTAAAACAGGGTAAGTGAACAGTCCCATGTTGATACCTTCGTCGGCGGTTTTGTTGAGTTCATTGTTTTTGTCAACTTGGGCCTTGTAGGCGTGGGCTCTATTGAGAAGTCCCTTGGCGGTGAAAGCATTGAGGAGCAGTGTAAGCTCAAATATTTCGGGGATGTCGGACTGGCAATACATAAATGTTTGCTCTGCGTCTAGTCCGCAAGCCAAGAGAGCCGCTGCCATTTGATAGGTCAGTTCTCTGAGTTCTGTGGGATTTTTAACGGTGTTTAAAGAATGATAATCGGCAATAAAAAGATAGGTGGGATGATTTTTCGCCAATGCCAAAGTGGGCTTAATTGCACCAAGATAATTTCCTAGGTGCAAACTTCCCGTGGGTTTAATGCCTGTTAAAATTGTTTGATCTTTCATTTTTATATCCACCGTTTTCAATTTCAGACAAAAGCAACCGCAATCGTCGTCTACTTTGTCATTTTTTTATTGTATAGATCAAAATATATTTAAATAACGGCGGAAGATCAAGAACGAAGCGACAAATGAGCGTACTACCCATTTGTCATTTCATTTTTATTGATAGCGTAAACAGCTGATGATATTCATTTTGTTGATACGTCGTGTGGCTATCCAACTGACAGCCATGGTAAGAATAATGGAGAAAATAATGGGGGAAAGGAACATGTCTACAGTCCAAACTCCATAAATACTAGAGCTTAAACGATAGCCTATGTCGCCGTCCTTGAGGTGATCGAGCAGAAAAGATAGATCAAAGCCTTTCTTCACCAAGAAAATATTGAATAGAGCTGCAAGAATGCTACCTACACCAGCACTTAAAATACCGATAAATAGTCCTTCAAAAAGGAATAACATACGGATTTGCGCTTTGCTAATACCCATAGCGAGCATGATGCCTATTTCCCGTACACGCTCAAAAATAGCCATGATTTGGGTGTTAATGATACCTATACAGGCGATAATGGCAATTGCAAACAAAAGGAAGGCGGAGCTATCTGCATCAGTTTTACTGGCGGCCAAATAAGCCTGCGCCCAATCTTTCCAAGGGTGGTATTCTACATTGGCAACAGAACTGACGACGTCGCTGACCTTTGCATTATACTTTGCAAGCGCTTTAGGCTGACTAGAGTTCGCACGAATATTGACTTCTGTCACAGTACCACCCATTTCTAAGGCTGTGTTTATATAATCCAGTGGAATATAAATACCATTGCTATTGATGAAAGCATCTTCTGTGGTAAGTATACCCACTATGCTTAAATCCATTGCCTGGTTAAAGCCTGTTTTAGTCTTTGTCAGAATTGTAATGGTGCTACCTAGTTCGGCTCCTAGGTCATGCGCCAAGTTACTTCCTATAACGGCCTGAGGTTGATTGGATTCTAGCCACTCTCCCTCACTGTCCTTCATATCTTGTTGCAGATTAAAAACGTTGGTGTCGTTATTCACGTCTATTCCATAAAAGGAAAAAGGTATGGATCCTGCCGTTTTAAAATCGTATTCATTAAGAACAAGAGTTCCATTAAAACCAACACGACCTGCCCAAGATATATTGTTTTCATCAAGGGTTTGGCCTAGTTCGGTGGGATCAAAACTATATTCTACAGGAAAGAGTTCTTTTTCTTTGAAATATGCCTCGGTAACAACCTTACCCGCTGAACTTTCATAGTAAACATAACTGCGAATAGAGGACGTATTGGCGCCACCTAAAATAGAATGAAACAAAATATAAGTGAGAATTCCTATGGCGAGAGAAAGGCTCGTCATGAGCGTTCTTTTTTTATAGCGGAGCAAATTTTTCATTGCCATTATGATTAGCTTTTTTAACATAGTATACCTATCTCGTTGAGGAGTTAATTAATACAGATCTCTATTACTAAAGGTGATGTTATCAGACTCTGGCACATCCATTTCATAATCTGTGATTGTGACAGAAGTGCTCGAGTCTTTCTTGAGTTCATCTTTGACCGTTGATTCTGTGACAAGTACGTACTCACCGAGTTTGGCGACGCTTGCTACTGTCGTTGTTTTCAACAGTTTGTCTGATAGAGAATAATATTCACTATAATAGGCAACATAGTTTTCTTTGCTGATCCACAAAATTTGTTTAGGGTAGGGCACGTCACGAGTCTTTGCTTTCAGCTCAACTTTCCATGAAGGAATACCATTTTTTGTCTCTTGATCCAATAACGTTGCGTCATATTTCTCTAACGTTGAACGTGTATTTGTCAGATCTTCATAAGAAACATCGCCGAAAAGAGATTGCTTGAGGGCGGCTCCTTGAATAGGAATAGTACTTTCAGAATCGGGGTAAAATAAGAAAATACCTGCAGGTAATCTCAGAATTTTTTGCCCACGTTCTTCGGGGTTGGTGAATTCAAGAAGAAATTTGGTCGAGCCTTCGTTCCACGTGGTGTAAGTGCTTGTTTTTGTGCCAAAACTGTCTGTCGAGCTCATTGAACCCGTACCTTTAAATTTGGGTATGCGTTGAACATTGTCCATGGTGTTAATGATAGTGGTAATATCTTGTGCTTGTAAATTAAACAAGCCTAAGAAAAGGGTTAATAGTAAAATATATTTTTTCATATTTTTTTCTCCTGTGATGATTTTATTTTTCTCTCGCATTAATAGCATTGATTACTTTGATTTTGGCTACTCGTTTAATAGCAATATAGGATGTTAATACGGCAATGAGCGTACTTAAAAAGGCGATAATGAATGTTATAGGCAGGTCTAACTGAGGATAAATGAAATTGCTGATACCGAGATCGGTAGAATCAAGACCCAAGTTTATACCCGATTTGCTTGTAAGAACTGCAAGAAAAATCCCAATAATCAAACCGATTACGGATGAATAGAGGCTGATAATGAAGCCTTCGTTAAAGAATAATCTTCTGACATTTTTGGCTGTCATACCCATGGCACGCAAAATCCCAATTTCGTTCATTCTTTCGTAGACTGTCATATTCATAGACGAAATCATAACGCTAGAACCCAATAGTAGGAAAATCACCAAAAAGAAATAAGATTGAATATCAAACAAAGGAAGCACGGCACCCAAAGTAGCAATTTTTTGCCATGGCAAAATTTCTGCATCAAAGTTGACTTCGCCCTTTTCTTTCATTTGCTGTAAAGTTGTTGCTAGCGAGCTTGTCAGCTGAGCATCGACAACGCCTTCGTTCTTGTGTACCAACAGTTCTTGCACCCGTGAACTTCTGCCATAGAGAGCTTCCATTTTCATCAGTTTCTGGGCATCGGCTAAAGAGGTGTAGAAATAGTTTTTGTTTTGTTCGCCTAGGGGAAAATTAAAGATGCCACTGACGTTAAAAGTCATGGCGTTGCTACCTAAACTAGCGGTTTGCACCAATAGCGTGAAACTATCACCCACTTTTAAGCCCAAGTCGGTGGCTAAAATAGAGCCAATCATCGCTTGTCTCTTGCCACTGCTGGGCAACTCACCTTCTATGAGAGCGCCTTTGTCCAGTCCTAAATAAGGCGTTTCTTTAGCAAAATCTATGCCTATACCTATCATGCTATGATTACTTTTTTCGCTTGCTATATAGGGTTGCCCAGGTAAATAAATACGTGGTAAAATTGTTTTTACGCCCTCTAGCTTTTCCAAAGATGCTACGACATTATCCGCGTGATCTATGTTAAATTGAATGGGATTAAAGCGTTCATTTTCTGCGAATTCCAAGTTTCTAATACGTATTTCTCCCGCCGCATAATTAATGGTGTTATCGGTGAGATCTTTTTTCATACCATTCATAAAAGCCATGAAAAAGCTAATAACAATAATAGATATTGTAATACATGAACCCGAAAGGATGCTGCGTCTCAGATTGCGCTTCACATTACGTGAGGCTAATTTAAATAAAGTCATTTCTAACTCCTTCTATTGATATCGTAAACATTCTACGATCTGCATTTTTTTAATTTTTACGGTAGCTAAAAAACCGATAAGGACGGCAAATGTGGTAGAAAAAACGGTAGGTATGACAAAGATACTCCATCGCCACACACCTTTTAATAGCCACTGAGTTCTATAACCCATATCGATATTGTTCCATGACGGCCCTATTAATTTTGTATAATCTATTCCCCATTGAACAAGAAATATATTGACACAAATAGCCATGGCAAGTCCTGCGATTGCACCCATTATTCCCAAAAGAGTTGCTTCGGTAATGAATAACGCCCGCATTTCTTTTTTGGTGAGCCCAATAGCCATAAGCATGCCAATCTCTCGCACTCTTTCTAGAATGCTCATGAGAACGGTGTTGGCAATACCAATGCTCGCAATAACAGCGATAAATGCTAATACCATAGCCGCACTACTTTTTTTGCTATTATTTACTTCTGTAAAACTGGTCGCTATATCTTGCCAAGAATAGACCTTTACGGCGCTAAAACCTGCTAGCAATGACTGCACTTTATCAAAGGTTTTCGCACTAGAAGAAGTGGCATCCTTGGCAATATTTATCTCACTTACAGTATTGTCCAACTGCAAATATTCGTTGATAAATTGCGAGGAAACATAAAGGCCAGAATTGTTGATGATGTTGTTAGAAGTGTTGACAATTCCAACAATACGCAAATCTAACACTTGCGTGTAACCCTGTTTCGTTTTTGTAGAAACAAGAAATACGTCGTCCAATTCTGCACCTAAATCTTGTGCCAGCCATTGGCCTATGATAACCTGCGGCTTATTGGCAGCGAGCCAACTTCCTTGACTGAGATCGAGATCCATGGCGTCTTCCGTGGCAAAAACCGCACCGTCTTTTACTACATCAACAGCCGTAATCATAAGAGACAAAGAACCGTCTGTGTTAAAATCAGTACTGTTGAGTATGATTTCGCCAACAAAATTGGTTCGTGTTGTCCACGCTATATTGGCTTGATCGAGCGTTTTGCCAATTTCACTGGGATCAAAAGTATAGTCGAGAGGGGCGATATTGCGGTCTTCGTACATTTCGGGTGTCATAACCTTAACCGCTGAAGTTTCATAGGAGACGAGATTGCGCTCTGTCTCTGTATTTACTCCCGTCAAAATAGATGCCATCATGACGTACATTAACACGCTGTATGCCAAGGTCATTGCCGTGATCATACTACGTTTTTTGTAGCGGAGCAAGTTTTTATAAGCGAGTAGGAGTATCCTTTTATTCATGAAAATGCCCCTATTGCTGTTTGTCGCTTGAGACAACTCCATCAGCAATGTGAACAAGACGCTTAGCGTAGCTCATCACTTTGTCATCATGCGTGGCCAAAATAACCGTGGTCTGGTATTTGTCATTCAATTGACGAATTAACTCGAGGATGTCATCGCCTGTGCGACTATCAAGGTTGGCGGTCGGTTCGTCAGCCAAAATAATTTTAGGCTCTTTGACCAAAGCTCTGGCAATGGCAACTCTTTGTTGTTGACCACCCGAGAGTTGAGACGGGAAATTTTCTTCCTTGCCTTCAAGTCCGACTTCTTTTAAAATCTTCATTGTTCTTTCTTTGATCTCGTCGTCACTCAAATTGAGTAATTCTAGTGCAAAAGCCACATTTTCAAAAGCGGTAAGAACAGGTATCAGGTTGTAACTTTGAAAAATAAATCCCAAATTATCTCGTCGATAAATGGTTTTTTCTTCTTCGTTATAGGCACTGACAGCTTCGTCGTTAATGCTAACGCTTCCTGCATCAAGTGTGTCTATGCAACCAATAAGGTTGAGCAAAGTTGTTTTTCCAGAACCAGAAGATCCAGCCAGTGCAACAAGCTCTCCTTTGTTAATGTCCAAAGAAATATCTTTTAAAGCCTGAACAGCTATATCTCCGCTGTGGTAGGTTTTCTTTACATTTTTAATACTAATCATACAAACTCCTGTATTATGAAATTTTTAATATACAAATCTTAATCCACTGGTAAAAGACTTTCCGTTACCAGTATAGATTGGAACATCCAAACTCGAATTAGTTCTATCCCAAGCAAAAAGGTCATTTTTATCACCGCTATTGAGAGATAAGAAATTGACCCAATATAGGCCCTGAGAAATGTACCATCCCACAGTGGCTGTCCACTGTGCGGAGGCGTCTATGGGTGAAATAATTGCCTGCAAAGTATAGACATAATTATTCCCATACAAATAGGTTATTTCCGGGTAAAGAAGCAAACCGTAACCTTCGTCGGTCGCTTGTAATGTGCTGATATCTTGCGCTTCCCAATTGGCCCAAGGTTGCACCAACGCTTCTAAACGCAAGGTCATGGTGGCATTTTGCAGTGTCAAACGTTGCAAGAGACCAAGGCTCATGTTGGTGGTTTTTTTTATGGATTCTATGCGGTAATCTTCATCTTCTTTAAACTTTGTATCAGTGTAATCGAGGGCGGTACTGATGGCGCTATAAAAGTCCACGCCCAGATTTCCCGCAAATGAAAGGTAAGGCCGTAAACCGAGGTCATCATTGAGGGTTTGTTCTTGTCCTTTGTAATAAATACCCGGTTCTAACCAAAAATTACCTATACTAAATTTGCCCCTGACACCACCGCTGGCTTGCTTTATGGTGGGGACGGCTTCAGCAGGCGTTAGGCCTATGGGGACATTGCCAGTAGAATCAAGAGAGTTGGTGGGTGGCAAGATCACAGCTTCGACAAAAGAGAGCAAACCAATAGGAAGTTGCGCGGCAGAAAGCCACGTGGTATTACTGCGTATATTTTCTTGCGTGAAGTCAACGAAGGGGTTGCGACTGCCAAAAATGACATCGCCACTGTTAAATACAACTGCATTGCTTGGGCCCCAAGAAAGGCGTGTTTTACCTACGGTAAAGAGCGAACCGAACAATCGTGTTTTGAGGGCTGCGCGTTTCACATAAAATCTATTGGTATCACTGGGAGAAGCAGATCCCACGTCGACGGGATAAAAGTCCGTTTCAAATTCGGCCTTTGTGTATCTGTTGGCGGTTGATTGGAAGTCTAATTTTATTTTGCCGTAGCCATTATAATACCAATCATCTATACCTTGATAAAAGGTATTATATAGTTCCATACTGATGCTGACTTCGCTTTTCGCTGTCAATGGCACGCTTAAAAATAAACCTAAAGCAATGAAATACCATTTTTTCATTCTATACTTCCTCTGTGTTCTGGTTTGTAAAAAATTTGTGCAAGAAACCGCAGATGTTCTTGTATCATTATCGTGATGTCTTCAATACTCTTGATCTCAATAAACGCTTGAAGTATGTCTGGATTTTCCAATGAGTTTAATATGAACGTACACGCCCTTTTAATATCAATTTCTTCTAGGAATAAAGATTCATTAATATTATCGTAATATATAGTGTGGATGAGGTTGGAGATAACGTTGGTAGATCTCATTTTGGTCATCAGAGATTCTTTTTCAGATAAAATTTGACTGAAAGCTGCTAAGAACGAGGGGTAACGGCGGATTAATATAAATTTTTCAAACACTATTTTTTTTATACGTAGTAGTAAATTTTGTTCTTGAGCATAGGTCTCAAGATGAAGGTGTTTGATCATGTGATTTGTACAATAATAAAAGAGAAAATCAGCAAGATATTTTTTGTTTTTAAAATAATAAAACAGACTTCCTTTCGAGATTTGAGCTTGTTCAATGATAGCGTTGGTAGATACATTTTTGTAAGGTTGGCTAAATGCAGCAAAACAAGCATTGAGTATGATGGTTTGCTTGTCTTCGTCTAGCTTGAAAAAAGCTATCAGGTTCTTTTGAGTTGGATTTTGTATTTCTTGAAAGTTCATTTCTAACATAATTAATTTATAATACTAGCAAGGTTGACCGCATTGGTCAATGGTAAATGTAAATATTATAATAAAATCTGACTACCTTGGTCAATTTATGGAGCTGAATAATATAATTTTTTTATTATAATACAATATTATTACTGTGTTTAATTTTTAAGGAAGGGAATAGTCATGTCATTTCAAGCGTTGGTTGTAAGAAAAATAAATGAGAAAGAAGTTGAAGCAAAAGTAGAATCGCTGGAAGTTACGCAATTGCCTGCTGAAAATGTATTGGTGAATGTTGAGTATTCTTCCTTTAATTATAAAGACGGTTTGTGCCTGTCGTCTGGGAGTGGCTTGGTCAGAAATTATCCTCACGTTGGCGGCATCGATTTTGCTGGTACGGTCGAAAGCTCAGATGACAGTCGCTACAAGGCGGGAGATAAAGTCATTTTAACGGGCTGGCGTGTCGGGGAAATGTATTGGGGCGGTTTCTCGCAAAAAGTACGTGTGAATGCAGACTTCCTCGTGCCTCTGCCAGCGAATTTGACGACGAGACAGTCTATGATTTTGGGTACGGCTGGTTTCACTGCGGTGTTGGCAACGGAAATTTTGGAAGAACACGGATTAAAGCCAACTGATGGGCCTGTACTGGTGACGGGTGCGACGGGGGGCGTGGGTTCTATTGCCTCGCTGTTCCTCAGTTCATTGGGCTACGAAGTCAGTGCGGTCACAGGAAATGCGGCGAACAGTGATTATCTGCATAGTTTGGGCGTGAAAAATATTATTGCGAGAGAAGAGATTAACGAAGTGGTGAAAAGACCGCTCGAATCGGAAGCTTACAGCGCTTGTATAGACAGTGTTGGTGGAGCTATGGCGGCACGTATTTTAGGCCAGCTCAAGTACGGCGGAAGTTTGGCTGCTGTGGGTCTCGCTGGTGGTAGCAATTTACCCGCTAGCATCATTCCCTTCTTGCTGAGAGGCGTCAACATCTTGGGCATAGACAGCGTCTTACAACCTTATGACATGCGTGTTAAAGTGTGGGATTACATTGCGGCGAAATTCCCTTTAGCGCAACTGGAAGAAGTTGTTCAAACTGTGGGTTTATCCGAACTGCCATCTTTGGGATCTCTGATTTTAAAGGGCAAAGTGAAAGGACGTACTTTAGTCGACTTACAGGCTTAAGTCTATTTCGTCGCGGACTCTATCTCTTCATCAGAATTTTGTTTTTTGTATTCATCCAATTTTCTATGAAGAGTTTTTCTGCCAATATTCAACTCTTCAGCGGTTTTGCTTTTGTTGTTGTTATTACGCAATAAACTCGCTTCTATCACCATTTTTTCAACCTGAGAGAGAGGTGTTTTGATGGGAATATAGGTGCCTGCAGCGTGGTCTTTATCGCCCCGTATCTCTGCGGGTAGGTCTTGGACGGTAATCTCATCACCTTTAGTCATCACCACGATGTATTCAACTATATTACGTAATTCTCTGATATTTCCCGGCCAATTATAGTTTTGCAGTGCGTTTAATGCCCCCGCAGATATTTTTAATTTGGGCGTATTGTTTGCAACTTTTAATTCGGCAAGAAATTCTTGGGTAAACAAGGCGATATCTTCTTTTCTGTCACGTAAGCTTGGCAACTCCAGTCCTATCACATTGAGTCTGTAATATAAATCTTCCCTAAATTCCCCTAGCTTAATTTGCTCTTTGAGGTTTTTATTGGTAGCGGCAATGATTCTCACATCGACATCGATGGACTTTTCTCCACCCACTCGTTCAAAAGATTTTTCTTGCAATACCCGCAACAATTTGACCTGTGTAGACAGCGGTATTTCTCCTATTTCGTCCAAGAAAATAGTGCCTTCGTGAGCCATTTCAAAGCGGCCTATTCTTTGCTTATCAGCACCAGTAAAAGAACCTTTTTCGTGACCAAAAAGTTCGCTTTCTAAAAGGTTTTCGCTGAATGAGGCACAGTGTACTTTGATCAGTGGCTTGTCTTTGCGTGGTGAAAGATCGTGTATGGTGTCAACGGCAACTTCTTTGCCCACGCCACTTTCGCCCGTAATAAGTACAGTGGCTGTCGTAGGGGCAACCTGCTCAATAATATGTCTCACTTCCTTCATCAGAGGGCTTGTTCCCCATTGTGATTTAGGGCGAGTAGAATTGAGTTGTGCCTTTAAATTTTTATTTTCAAGGGTCAGTTTCTGCGTCTTTTTGCGGATATCGAGCGCTTTTCTAACAAATGAAAGCAAAACTTTATTTTTTACAGGTTTAGTTAAAAAGCTATAAGCGCCTTGACTCATGGCTTCTACAGCACCTTCTATTGTCCCTTCGCCCGTGATCATAATGATGGGGATCTCAGGAAATTTTTGCGTGACATGCCTCAAAAGTATTTCGCCTGAGCCATCGCTCATACGCAGGTCGGACAGAATTAAGTCTATGCTTTGCTCGTTAAGTATTTTTTTGGCGACATTACCGCTCTGGGCAACTTCGGTTTCATAGCCTTCTAATTGCAGTAAATCCTGTAAGCCTTCTCTGATATTTTGTTCGTCATCAACGATGAGAATTTTTTCTTTCATAGCGTTATCCTTGCCACTCTAAGAGTTGACCAGATTGATGTTGATAGGGGAGTATGATGCGCATAAGTGAGCCTTCGTTTTCTTTTGATTTGGCGATGATTTCGCCGCCGTGTTCGTGAATAATTTTGCTACTGACAGTCAGACCTAAGCCCGTTCCTTCTTTCCTTGAGGTGAAGTAAGGCGTGAAAATATGCTTCAGTTGCTCTTCGCTGATACCAATGCCGTTGTCTATAATGTCTATACAAAGAAACTGGTTTTCTTCGTAAATTCTTATAATAATACGTTTGCAAGAAAGAGCTCTCTGGTCATCTTTTGCCTTTAAAGCATTGAGCGCATTTTTGACAAGATTCAACAGAACCTGTTTCATGCTACTAAAATCAAAGAGTAAGTAATATTCTTTTTGTTCGCAGATACAGTCTAATATTACTTTATTTTGTTCCATTTCTGGCTTGGTTAATTCTTGCACCTCTCGAATTAAGGCCACAATATCATGTGATTTCCGCTGTAATTGTACAGGTTTGACCGCCGAAAGATAATCACCAACCAGTGTATTCAGTCTGGCGCTTTCGTCTTCAATAATGGAAATTCCATGTAGTATAGCAGAGAAATCAATGTCCTCTATATTGTCTTTTTTTTGGGCTGCGAGCACCCTTCTTTCTGTCAGATCGAGTTGAAGGGATAATGCGTAGAGCGGATTTTTGATTTCGTGAGCCAATCCCGCAGAAACTGTGGTCAACGATGCGAGATGTTCGCTGCGTTCTAATTTGCGTTCAATCTGTTTAATGGCGCTGATATCTGAAAAAGACAGAATGCTTCCTTCAACTTTTTGATCTTGGACAAGGGGCAATAAAGAATAGCGCAAAATTTTGTCTGGATTATGATCCTTGCCTTCCGTTTCATCCTGATGCCATATATATTCTGCCGAATCGATTTTATCTTCTTTGAGCAGGGTCGTTTTGATGTGTTCAGCCAAGGATTCTTCGGGGAGAACATCCCACAAAAAGGTATTTTTTTTGAAGCCATCGGCAAGAAGGGGGAAGAGGCGAGACGCTGTTTTATTGACAAGGGTGAGCTTGTTTTCTTTGTCACAAACTAAAATAGCGTTGCTCAAAGAATCAAAAACAATGGTCGATAAATCGTTGTCCCTGCGATATTTTCCTAATAAATGCAACAGACCTTCTTTGTTGAGTTTTTGCCAAGATTGCGGAAAGTCCATGGAGGGTAGCCTAGTTTTTATGGGGAGAATATTGCTTGAATGAACGCATCAATTCTATGAATAAACTATCCAGTGCCAAGCCTGCATTCTGCCCATATTCTTCTAAATTGGATTGGGCGCTGGCGATGTGTTTGAGTGCATCTTGCTTATAATGGAGAATTTTAATGTCGTTGGGATCGAGCTGTTCAAATAAACTTTTGACCAACATGAACAAAAATTTTTTGTGGGTTTTGTTAGTGAAAGCGGGTATTTCTTTTGAGGCAAGCCACGGTGAGCCAGCAAAAATATGTTCGATAAAAAGTTCTACGTCGTTGACTATCATTTCTTTTGAATAATCTTGGAAGTCGCAAAAAAACAAAGATAAGGACGATTCGTCGTTGCAGTTAAAAAAGACAGAAAGAATTTGTTGCTGTTGCTCGAGCGTTCTCTTGTTAAAGTGATAATTTCTGAGGCGAGAAAGGAGGGTAGGCATGACACGTGAAGGTTGGTGGGTGATGCAAATGAGGTAAACACCACGAGGTGGCTCTTCTATCAGTTTTAGCAGAGCATTTCTTGCGCCTTCGTCAAGCAATCCAAGGTCTTCGAGAATGACTATCTTTTTGCCATCAGACGAGGTCTCCTGACTCCACTGTATCAGTTTCCTGATTTGAGCGACAGAGATGAGAGCGGGTAAATTTTTCTGCAATTCTTCACTGGTTTTCAACAGGCTTTCTAGTTTGTCGTTGAGTGATTTTTTGTCATTGACTACGACTTCTTTTTTGGTATAAGGTGAAATGTCATTGAGAGTTTCTTCAAGAATAATGATTCTCTTTTTGATCTCTCTGAGCTTTTTGTCATCTAATATTTCTATCAATAAATCAAAACGTCTAATGAGTTTACGGGTGGCACGAATGAGCATGAAAAAGAATTTTGCTTCAAAAGTGTCGGATAAATTTTTGTGGCATATACGAATTTCTGGCAGACAATCTCGGTAACCAATTAAGAGTGTGCTGAACTGTGTGAGCATTCTATTTTCTTCGCAATGCAAACAGGTGCATTTCCATGCGGCAGTGTCATTTAAGCAGTTGAGTACACGCGCCAATTCGAGTGCCGTAGTGAGTTTCCCACTATAACTTTCGCCACTCAATAAAATAGACTGAGGGAGTTTGTTGGCGTGACAATCGTCACGAAATTGTTTTCTTATTTTATCCTGATGAAGTAAATTTTCAAACATGATGCCAATATTTAACCCAGATAACGTGAGGCTTGACTGTAGAGCGGCTGTATTCTTTCCAGATGAGGAGCAATGACGCTCGCATCTAAGAAAGCCTTGAGGTTAAAGACGTTTGTATTTTGTATGATAAAAATGAGAAAACCGCAGAGCAAAATTCCCTGAAATATCCCAAGGAGAAATCCTAGCAAGGAGGAGACTGAAAGTAATTGGTTGTACTGCAGTATACGCAAGGTACTCATGGCGACTATGCGCAAAATGATGAAAGAGATGACGAACATGGTCAAAAAAGTAACGACAGGCAAGAGGCTGGGGCTGGTTATGATTTTGGAAAATTGAGGCCCTAGCAGATAACCAAATTGAGAGGCAATCAGAATGGCAACAAAGAAAACGACAATGGAGAAAAGTTCAAAGATAAAGCCCTTGAGACCTCCACGGATAGCGAGAATGAGAATAAGTCCGAGAAAAATTATATCAGCAATTGTAAATTGTAGGTTCATAGTAAATAGTTGAAAGAGATCCTCTTTGTTAAATATCTTTTATCTATTATCGGCAGGAGACTGTGGAAATAAAATATTATTAATATATTGTGTTGCAGAAGAGTGGAGCAATTCCTTGGCATTCAGAATAAGCTCTTGTCGTCGTTGACTGTTATTTACAAGGGTGTCTATGTTGCTTTGGAGTTCTGTTGCGGAGCAATGATCTTCGTCTAGTACAATGGCAGCGTCGTTTTTTTCTAGGAATGCGGCATTGTGCAGTTGATCACCACGGCTGGTGGCCTTGCCCAGAGGGAGTAAAATCATGGCGGTTTGACTTGCGGCAAGCTCCCACAAGGCACCAGCTCCGGCTCGACTAATGGCTATTTGCGCCTGTGATAATAATTCTGCCATACCTTCTTGTATATAGGGTACGCTCAGATAAGAAGAGCTTTGCTGACTTTGGAAATTGTTCTCGCCCATTTGGTGAAGTATAAACACTTTGTCTTCTAAGAGAGTTTGTGCCGCAAGAACTAATTGATTCACTTTGTGGGCACCAAGACTGCCACCGAGAACTATCATCAAAGGCAAATCTGTCTCAATGTGGTAATATTTTTTTAGGGCGTCTTCGTGTGTTTTATCAAGAAATTCTTGACGAACGGGATTGCCCGAGACACTGATCTTGCTGTGTGCGGACGAGGGGAGATATTGCTTGGTTTTTTCGTAGGCTAAGAAAACGTGAGAGCAAAATTTAAGGTTGATTTTGGTGGCTAAACCGGGGATGATGTCGGACTCGTGGGTGTAGCTGGGTATTCTTAATAGTCGTGCTGCAAAAATGACGGGAACGCTGACAAAGCCCCCTTTGGAGAAAACGAAGTGGGGCTTGATTTTCATTAAATATATCAGGGCTTGAAAGACACCTAGTATGATGAAAATGGGGTCGATGAAGTTTCGCCATGAAAAATAGCGTCTTAATTTACCCGTGTGAATAGCCGCATAGTGAATCTGCGGGTAATTTTGAATGATTTTTTTTTCTATGCCTTTTCTTGAACCGAGCCAATAAAGGTTAATATCCTTGGGCCATGCTTCTATTAAGGCGATGGCGGGGAAAACGTGTCCAGCAGTTCCCCCTCCTGTTATGACAACGTTCACAGCTAAGCGAGGGATACAGAGGCCGATTCTGTCACACGAAGAGCGGTTTTACAGGATGAACATTTGTATTTCCCTGCTTTCTGAACACGCAGATTACGGCTACAAATAGGGCATTTAAAGGAAACAGGAAAGACGAGGTTGTCGACAGGATAATCGGCTTGATGTGATGAAGAAGATGATTTCTGTCTGAGATTTCTGAGGTGATTGTGAGCTTCTGCAATCGTTGGTCTGATACGGAAAAAATTATCAAAGCCCAGTATTTTGAGAATTTCTAATACTTTTTCAGAAACGTAGGTGAGTACAAAATCACCTTCTTTGCTTTCTAGCAAGTTCAAAATAGAAGCAAAAACACCAATGGCTGTACTTGATATATATCTGAGGTGTCTGCATTCAAAAATAATTTTGGTGAAATTTTCGTGAATAATTTTTTCCACTTTCTTTTGGAAATTGGCAGAATTATAGGTGTCAATGTAGCCATTGAGGTTGATAATGATAACATCTGCTTCTTCTTTAGAAATTTGTAGAGAAATTTTTAAACCTTCTGTTGTATCTCCATCAAATCCAGGAATAATCAGGTTGTTTATACTAGCTGTATCGCTCATTCTTTTTCTCCATTATTTTGTTCAGGTTGTAATTCTATCGCAAAAAAAGTATTGAGTTGACTGTGGGATTCTATCTGCAGTTCTCCCATATTTCCAATGCCTCTTAAGATGCCTTCTTTTACTATACTACCTAGGGGTTCTTTGTAGTTAATTTTTTCATTTAAGCGCCATAAAATTGTTTCTATTTCGCTGTGCCATGAAGTCATTTTTTCAATATCTTTAATGTGTGTTAATAATTGAGAAGTGAGAGTCAAAATATCAAAAGGTTTTGCTAGCTCTTGGGCAAGAGAAGTGGCAGGGAAAATGTTTTTCTCTAGAACAAACTGCATTTGATTGATGTTAATACCTATACCAGCGTGAACCCAGCCATCGATTTGATCACAGAGTATTCCTGCTATTTTTTTACCATTTAGTAAGACGTCGTTGGGCCATTTTAGTTTGATGTGTTTATTTTGAATACCTTTAATATTGCGTAAGAGTTTGACAACGGCCAGTCCTAAAGCTAGAGGTAAGATTGTAATGGGGAAATTATAGGAGTGAGGATTAAGCAAGAGAGTACCCAGTATATTTTTGCCTGCTTGGCTTTGCCATTTTCTTCCCGTTCGCCGACCCTTGCCTTGAGATTGAAAAGCGGCATGAATAAAATCTCCATGCCGATAATCTTCTCTATTTTCAGAAACATAAGTACGCATCTCATCCATGGTCGAGTCAACCGAAGGATAAAACATTGAATACCTATGCCAAGGGGTTTTGAGGGTGCTATCCTCTAATTTAATGATTAAAAATCTTCTTTAAGCGATCTAATACTTTTGTACGATCTAAAGGTTTGACAATGTAACTCTTCGCACCTGTTAATAGAGATTCTTTTACTAATTCTTCTTTACCTAAAGCGCTAACCATAACGACTATTGCGCTGGGATCAAAAGCAATAATTTCTTTGAGGGCAGTGATGCCGTCTTTATTGGGCATCGTGATGTCCATGGTGACTAAATCAATTTCATTTTTATTGTTCTGATAAAAATCTACGGCTTCGTTTCCGTCGGCCGCTTCACCTATTATTTGAAAATTTTCAGACAGTAGTATCTGTTTTAATTGCTTTTTTACAAAGATAGAGTCATCGACAAGTAACACTCTATAAGGTGTTCCTGTAGGTGATATACCTAAAGATTCGTTTGTATCATCCATTTTTTTTCTCCCAATACATTAAGAAACATGATAATTGTTACTAATTTTTTTGTCAAGTTTCTTGATAGCTAACAGAAAACATTTTTACGCCTTCTTGTTTGTTTTTTGCCTTGATATTATTAATAACGGCAGTTAATTGGTCGAATTCTTCTTTTTCGCAGTAAATAATAAATAATATGTTTTCTTCGGGCCAGATTTCGTTACCTTCTTTGGGGAAAGAATTGCCTTGTCCTTGGACATTGGGTATCATGGTGAAGGCTTTTGCAACGTTATTTTGTGCAAAAGCTTCCTTAATATCTTCTTCCAAAGATTGGTTGCTCATAATTTCTACTCTATACATCTGATTTCCCCATTTCACTGTTTAAGTATGTTTTTGTCTGGTAGTTATGTTCCTGTTTCGTGATGCCCAATTGTCGTCTTTCTTTGCGCTCATTAAAAATATAATACCATACGGGAACGACGAACAAGGTTAAGAAGGCACTCACAGAAAGTCCACCCACGGTTGTTTGACCTATCGCTTGAGTAATTTCTGTACCTTGTCCACTACTGAATGCTAGCGGAACCATGCCTAGAATAGTGGTGAGTGTTGTCATTAGAATGGGTCTGAGCCTGCTTTTTCCCGCTTCAAGGCAGGCGGCAATAAGAGAGTAGCCACGCTTACGCAAGAGGTTGGCGTAGTCGACCAAGACAATTCCATTGTTAACGACAATGCCCGACAGAACAAGTATCCCAACGGCGGTTAACGCTCCAAAGGGGATGTTGGCGACGAGGTAGAAAAAGACAACGCCCGCAAAAGATAAGGGGATGGTGAGGAAAATAATAAAAGGTCCTCTCAATGATTCAAATTGACTCGCCATAACACCAAATATTAACGCCACGGACATGAGCAAAATAACGATAAAGATATTTATATATTTCGCTATATCTTCACTATCGCCCGCTAGATTAATTTGGACTTTTTCGTCTTTGATAAGATATTGGTCTAAGGCCTTCATGATGTCTTTACCGACAGTTGTCACCGCCGCACCTTTTTCCAATGCAGCCGTTATGTGCACTGCTCTGGTTTTATCTTCTCGGCTAATACTGACAGGGCCTGTTCTTTTTTCTAGGTTGGCGAAATTTGACACGGCAACCTTTTGACCAAAGGCATTTTTCACAAAAATACCGTCGAGGTCATTGATGGTCTGCCTATCAGAGGGTTGTAGCCTAAGCTTAATATCATATTCATCACCATTGTCTTTGTATTTTGATGCGGTGACACCGTCAATGGCTGTGGAAATTTCTGTGGCAATGGTACTGACGTTGACGCCTAAATTATAGGCTCGTTTTCTGTCGATAACAACACGCAATTCAGGTAGACCATCGTTGATGGAAATTTGTGGTTCCAGCGCTTCAGGCACGTGTATTTTCATAATATCCCGCACTTCGTAGGCTGTAGCGATCAAGGCATCTAAGTCATCTGATTTCAAGATGAGATCTATGGGCGTCGCTGATCCACCACTAGGAGGCCCAAAGCCTGCACTAAAGGAGAAGTCTGCTCCAGGTATGGTGTCAAACAAGGGTCTCAGCTTATTTTTGACATCGTTGTCGCTATCTTGTTGTTCTTCATAAGGGGGGAGTGATATCATAACTTGCCCTTTCGAGGTGTCAGCTCCACCAAAGAAACCGTCTCCACCCACAGAATAGACTAAACTTTTGTAACCCTTTATCTTTTGTTCAGCCTCACGGTAAACTTGCAGTACGGTATCTTGTGTTACGTCAAACGGGGTACCTGGAGGCATCTGAACATCCACGGCTACGGTTGTGCTAGAAGTAGCGGGGAGAAGTTCTAGGCCGACGGGTATGGCCCCTATAATTGCGAGAAGAAAAGTCCCATAAGCTATATTGAGAGTTGTTTTACGGTTTTTGAGGGCTTTCTTGAGCATTTTAAGATACCACGTATCTATTCTATCCAAGATATTGGGTTTTGTTTTTTTAGCAATATTAGAGGTCGCTTTCTCTTTTTTCTTCGTAGCAGAAACATCTAATACAAGAGCGAGAACGGGTATAATGGCCGTTGCAACAACAAGGGATGACAACAAGGCAATGGTGACGGTAAAAGCAAAGTCTTGCAGTATTGCGCCTATGAAGTCAAGCTCATTTTTCAGTAAAAGTATGGGTAGAAACACGCAGATAGTGGTAATGGTTGAAGCCGTAATGGCAGCCAACATTTCTTGTGTCCCGAGCAAAATAGACGGCCTGAGTTTCGTTCCTCTTTCACGATATTTAAAGATATTTTCAAGGACAACAATAGAGGAGTCGACTATCATTCCTATACCAAGAACAAGGCCGGTTAAGGACATGATATTAAGCGTTATACCAGAAAAGAACATGAATAACATGGTGATAACGATAGAAATAGGTATGGAAATTCCAATAATTAAAGTGGGTTTAATGCGTCTTAAAAAGAAGAAAAGCACGAGCATAGCGAGTACGCCACCTTGCCACGCTGAGCTCAAAGCGGTGTTTATTGTCTCACGTATATCTTCTGAAGTATCTACGAGAGTATAAAGCTGTATGTCTGTGGGTAAATTTTTATTGATCTTCTCAAGCTCTGAGAGAAGGGCATCGGCAACGGTAACGGAATTGCTCCCAGATTGTTTCTGTATAGCGATGTAAATACCTGGTTCACCGTTGATATAGGCGAGACTATTCTCTTCTTGGTCTTCGTATCCTTCATAAACGGTAGCAATATCAGAAAGACGAATAACCGTACCGTTTGAGGCTTGACCTAAAGCGGTGTTGGCATTATAACCTCTGTTGGCAATAAAAGTATTTTTGATTTCATCAATGCTTGTGTATTCACCTGTGGTACGAATTAAATATTTAACCGTGCCTTCTATGACATTTCCCGCACCCACTTGGCGGTTTTGAGAGATGATGGCATTACGTACTTCACTCAATGTCAAATCATAAGCGTTTAAACGGTTTCTGTCGACTTCTACTCTAACGACTTTATCTCGTCCCCCTATAATAGATGTTGTGGAGACGCCTTTCACCTGCTCGAGACTGGGTTGAACGTTATCAATAAGGTATTTTCTCAATTCTTCGGGAGATCGAGAACTTTTAACAGCCAAATATACAATGGGAATTAAAGATGTGCTAAATTTGAAAATGACGGGGGAGTCGGCTTCATCGGGTAAGAAATCTTTGACGAAATCGAGGCTATCCCTTACCTCGTTCGTCGCCTCTGTGAGGTCTTGGCCAAACTTGAAAGCGAGCTGTACCTGAGAGCTTCCTTCAGATGAGGTTGATGTGATCTTATCAACACCTTCTATGCTGGCCAATTGTGATTCTAGCACTTTCGTAATACTGTCTTCTATTTCTTTGGGCCCTGCTCCTGTGTAAGTTGTTGAAACAAAAATGGTGGGAATATCAATTTCAGGATAAATATCAAGGGCTAAACCTGGTCCCAGAATAAAATAGCCCCCTATAAAAAGGGTCAGAATGGTTGAAATGAGAACTGTGATGGGTTTGGCGATAATTGATTTAGTGATGCTCATTGTTACTCTCCGTCAGAACCGAAGATTTTAACTTTGCTGCCACCATTTAACAGTGTTTGCCCAGCAGTCACGATAGCATCGCCTGGAGAGAGACCAAGCCACGCAGGAGATTGCTCGTCTGGCTGATAACCTGCGGGTTGATTGATGGTGCTGAGTGCCTTGTAACCGCTAGCGACAATTTCGCTGGAGTCGTCAATTTCTAGGCCTGTTTTTACGGGAACTGCGGCGACAGTTTGGTTGCCTTCATCGTCTGTACCATAGAGAACATAGACTTGCTGTTGACCACGACGTGTGACTATACTTGCCGAAGGAACAATGAGAATGTCGTCTTTTTTATTGATGACCAATTTCAGTGAACTAAACATTCCTACTTTGGCGAATTCCTTGGCGTCTTTGCCTAGTTGCAATTCTATGCGCATGGAACGTGTTGTTTGAGAGAGAACAGGGGAGACTTCGTCTATGGTGGCTGTAAAGGTTCTTTCAGGATAGGCTTCTAGGCTGAGTTCCGCTTCTAGACCTTTTTTGATATAAGAAACATAGCGCTCGGGTATAAAGGTTTCTATTTTTAAACGAGTAAGGTCGCCAACGGCAAATATAGCTGTAGAAGGGGATGCAAAGGCTCCGACGTCAAGGTTGATGGCTGTAATTGTTCCGCCCACGGGTGATCTGACGGGGTTGGGTTCGTAACGTAGTCCGGGCTTAGAGGGATCGACTCTGGCAATGAGTTGATTGCGTCGTATGGTGTCGCCCAGCGAGACGTTAATACTCGAGATACGCCCACTGGTATCGGGATACACATCTATGCTGTTATCCGAGAAAATATTGCCATCTATGGAGATGTAATCTTCCAAAGATCCCGCTGAAATGTTCTCTGTGTTGACGGCAAAAATTCTTTCTGAAGCTGATACGCTTGCTTCGCTTGTTGAAGAAGTAGTCGTATCGGCTTTTTCGTCGCCTTTTTTCTTGGCACAAGACATCAATATCATGATCATGCTGATAATAAGTAGATATTTTTTAAAGTTCATTCGTTAGTCCTTTAGTTGCTTTTAGTTGAGAGTGTGGTTTTGTCGTTTAATAAATCTGTAATAGGGGTATTGAGGATGTCTTCTAGTTCAGTTAATGTTTGTAAATAAATATATTTTTGCTGTAAAGCGTCTTGTCCTGTACTGAGAAAACTATTCTGAGCATCTTGGACATCCAGTAATTCTTGCAGACCATTGAGATAGGCCTCGTTTGTCAATTGATAGGATCTTTCTGCCACGGAAAGGCGGAAGTTAGACGTTTCAACGTTGGTGATAGCCGTTTCCATGCGCATAATCACATTCGCCAATTGCGTGGTGAGGTTATCCTTGGTTTGCTGACGCTGAATTTCAAGCGACTTGAGAGAATCGTCGGCATTTTTCCATTGGATATTTTGTTGTGAATAGGGAATGAGCGGATCTAAAGGCATGGTAAATCCTAGACCAAAAGAATAGCTTGAGCCTAAATCCAAGTTTTCTGGATCCAATGAATCAGGATTTAAACCTGCAGATAGATTGAGGCTTGGCGTGTAGGATTGCTCAAAAAGGATGGCTTTTGTATTACGCAATGTTTTAATCTGTGTGTCAATTTTGTGCAAAGATAAACTGCGCGGAAGGTATTTTTCAGTCAGTACATCGACGTCAAAGTGCACAAAAGGTCTATCTATAGAATCCGTTAAAACGAGCACGGTGTCTACGGGTATCTGTAGGTTGGTCTTAAACGTGAGCAGGTTGTTTTCATAGGTGGTTTGTGCCGTTGCCAGTTGTGGTTTCAGCAATTCACTATTGACCTGTGCCTGCAACATTTGCAACTCAGAGCTGAGACCATTCTGGTAGTTTACCTTGGTTTGCTCGTAGCGATCGATAGAGGCTTGGAGGTTTTTTTCCAAAATGCCCAAGTTGAGTTTTTGGGCAATAATATTAAAGTAGCCATTTTGCGTATTTCTCACAAGCTGAGAAACAAGAATGTCATAATCGAAAGTACCAATCTCGTAGCCCAATTTATCATTGTCTATTCTTTGGATGACGTTGGCATTTAAAGGCAAACTCAGGTTGAGGCTTCCCGTATAGTTCCAGTTGTCGTAAGGACTGGTGGCTCCAGGGGGCAAAGGATCTGCTTCGCCTATAAATCTGCTTGCCGTGTTCAGTCCGTAACTTCCTGTGATAGAGGGCAAGAGACGACTCCACGAACCATCGGCTGTTCTTTTCGTACTACTCAGCGTTTTCGCTTGCGCCTGAACACCAAGGTTCTGACTTTTCGCCAATGCTACCGATTCTTCAAGCGTTAATTCTAGTGTTTCTTGCGAAAACAGCAGAGGTGCTGAGAAAAGGAGTACAGAAAAGATTACTTTGTTGATGTGATGTTTCACTATAATGCTCCCTACAATTATTATTTTTTTAGTCACTATTGTATAGAAAATTAATTTTACCGTATTGCTTAGTAGAATGTATGAAAATTTAGTAAAAAAATAATAAAAATTAAACAAATCCGAGTCAAATACGAAAAAAGTACAATTTTTGTGCAGAGCTAAGAGAGAAATACTCACATAAATCGCACGAATCTCCCTTAAGTAATTTTATTTTATGTCGAAATTTTATATAGATTTTGGCGAGATTGAGATCTTCGGTTGCTCTCTTCTCTCCTTTAATGTGATGTTAATAAAATCAGTTGAAAATAGGAAGGATGTATTATGGTATCATCAGTATCTCAGACTTCGGCACAAGTAAATTATGCCGCTTTGAATTCAAGTTCCTTAGGCAGAGGAATGCAAATACCCGTAGAACCCGCTCAACTCGCTTCAGCCCCCTCTCAGAACATAAGAGCCCAAAATATAGCGGGCCAAAACATAACAGGCATAGATACGAACTTGCCTTCAAGGCCCATCAGTTCTTTGAGCCTTGTCAATAGACTCGTAGAGTTAAATCAGCGACTGTTGGATCAGTATTCTTCGGACGCTTCAACAATGACAAAAGCTCATAACATGCTGAAGATAGAAGCGCAACTTGCAGATGTCCGCAAGCAAATAGACAATCAAGAGAACAACCCCATCTTTAATATAGAGATGGGACAGCAAGCTGGATTACTTGGAGATCACGTCAACACATTGGCTTAAATGTCTGCGTTGCAAAAGAAATATGATTTAACGAAAGATGCTAAAGTATTTTAAAATAGTGTCGTAGTATAAATCAGTTAGTTAATAGTTTATGAGACCTGTGAATCATTCGACGTCCAGAGATTCACAGGTCTTTTTTTGTCTAAC
>CAYRNA010000012.1:30262-37565 GCA_964425555.1 uncultured Spirochaetales bacterium | reverse complement strand
AGAAATCGATCAGTTCGCTCGACCCAAAGACGAAGTGCTATCAGATAGAGTTGTTTATTTTGATGGCTGGAAAGTGAATGAAACATTCAAGATAGAAATGTCCGCTCAAGCTTTGATTATCACTAATAAAAGCCCTCGTGATTTTAACGAAATTAAGATAAAACTAATTTTAGAAGATGGCACAGAGCTGACAGATACATTTAATGTCAGTAAGTTCAGGCGCTATGAAATTACTCCTCAGAGCGGAACCCTTATTCAAACAAGTGCCAGTAGTGCGACTCTTTTACCCGCAGATCAACGTGAAATTGATACACTGCGTCCCATCAAATGGGTTATCAGGGATATTGCAAGTAAACTGCCTAGCTCTGATGATGAGAAGTTCAAGGTGCGTGTTACTGCAGAATATGGTCAGCACTACGCTGAATTCATGTACAATTACGCCCTTATGTTTGCATCAAAAGAGTTCAAGGATTACTTTGAAGGTTTAGATACAATGGTGACAAAAAGTGGCAAAAACAATGTCGCAACTTATCCTCTGGATTCTACCGTTACAGCCGCCCAGGTTACAGCTCTTCATGCAGGCTTTGAAAGAAGTGGTGGCAAGCTCTATGAACCCATCTCGGCGACGCCCGTTGATGCGGATGACAAACTAGAGATAGGCTTGCGTGGTAATATATCGGAATATACTATTGGTGGTGTTGCTAGAAAAGGTCGAGAAGTTCTTGATGCAGCTCAAGTCTATCAAGATTATATCAACGAAGACAAGTGGATAGACCTTAGACTATTTTCAAATACTGGAGCTATAGGTCTAGGTGGGGGCTATCTAATCTCTGTGCACGTAGACCTACTAGAGCAATGGATTACCCCGCCTAATGCGAATTCTTTACCCAATGGGATGTTTGTTGTGTTCTTTCATGAAATGGGGCATTGGATGAATTACAGTCACGATAGCAATCTTACTTATGGCATGGATCAAGGCGTGAACAGGTGGATGAGAAAAGACGCGCAAAAAGCCCCTTTGAGTGCATATCCAGTTCTCTCAGAGTTCCCCCAATTCCCCTATCTTATTACTGAACGCTTTTAGGAAGCTTAAAGAACACTTGAGGATCTTTTGTTGACCGTGTTGCGACTTAAATGTATTTAATATTAAGCTCACGAGCATGCAAAAGATCCTCATTCAGATAATTATATTTTTAACATCAAGAATAGACGCCCTCTGATCTTGAGTTTTTCAGCAATAAAGAATAGAATATATCTCTAAATGCCATCCTTTTAAGGTTGTGTGTGAAGATTTTGCCTCTACTTAAAGTAATGTTGATGGTTTTTTTGTTTTTTTAAGAAAAATTACTTGCATAGTTCCATAGTTTACTTTAAAGTGAGAATAGTTAATTAGGGAGCATTGTCTCTTTTAAGAATTTTAGTAAGGAGTTAGGTTAATGCCTACAATTAATCAATTAATAAGGAAAGGTCGAAAGTCTGGCGTTAGCAAGACTAAGTCACCGGCGTTGGATAGTTGCCCTCAAAAGAGAGGCGTCTGCACTAGGGTAATGACAGTTACTCCTAAGAAACCAAACTCTGCCTTACGTAAAGTTGCACGTGTTCGTTTAAGTAACGGCATGGAAGTAACCGCTTATATTCCAGGAATTGGACACAACTTACAAGAACATTCTGTTGTTGCTATCCGAGGCGGTCGTGTAAAAGACCTTCCTGGCGTGCGTTATCACATTATACGGGGTAACAGAGATACAACTGGAGTTAAAGATAGAAAACGTGGTCGTTCCCATTATGGAACAAAAAGGCCAAAGGCTTAGGAGTGATTTTGTATGTCTAGACGTAGAGGTGTAACAAAAAGAGAATCGCAAAAGGATCCTCGCTTTGAAAGTCGCTTGGTTGGCAATTTCGTTTCTTGCATGATGTATGATGGCAAGAAATCTGTTAGCTTAAACAATTTTTACAAAGCAATGGATGTTATTGCAGAAAAAACAAATGACGATCCGCTGAAGGTTTTTATTAAGGCTGTGACTAACGTTAAGCCGCAAGTAGAAGTGAAATCGCGAAGAGTGGGTGGAGCTACTTATCAGGTGCCTATAGAGGTTAGACCTGAAAGAAGTCAAGCTTTGGCTATTCGCTGGTTGATAAATTCTGCTCGCACTAGAAGTGGTCGTAGTATGGAAGAGAAGTTGAGTGCAGAATTGTTGGATGCGTCTAACGAGGGTGGCTCAGCTTACAAAAAGAAAGAAGAAGTACATCGAATGGCAGAGGCAAACAAAGCTTTCTCCCATTTTAGATGGTAAAAATCTAAGAAGTAAATAGTTTAATAGATTAGATTAACTGGTACAAAGAGAAATTTATATTCTGTGGGAGGAATAAAAATGGCTAAAGAAAAGTTTGTCAGAGGTGATAAAGATCATCTTAATGTTGGAACAATAGGGCACGTCGATCATGGTAAAACTACCTTGACTGCAGCTGTCTCAGGTTACTGCTCCGCTAAAAACGGTGGCGGCGTTATGAAGTATGAAGATATTGATAATGCTCCCGAAGAACGAGAAAGAGGTATTACTATTAATACCCGTCACGTTGAATATGAAACAGCTACGAGACATTATGCTCACGTTGACTGTCCAGGCCATGCTGACTATATCAAAAATATGATCACGGGTGCGGCTCAAATGGATGGAGCTATACTTTTAGTTGCTGCAGACAGTGGACCAGAACCTCAAACACGTGAGCACATCTTGTTGGCAAAACAAGTTGGTATCGAGCGTTTGATAGTTTTTATGAACAAAATGGATCTTGCCGATCCAGAATTGGTTGAATTAGTTGAGCTTGAAGTTCAAGAGCTTCTTGATCAGTATGGTTATGATTCATCAACAACTCCTTTCATTAAAGGTTCTGCCTTTAAAGCAATGAGTGATCCTACTGATGCAGACGCAAACAAATGTATTCAAGAATTACTTGATACTATGGATAGCTACTTTCCAAAAGCTGAACGTGCATTAGATAAAGATTTCTTGATGCCTGTTGAGGATATTTTCTCTATCTCTGGTCGTGGTACCGTTGTTACAGGGAAAATTGAACAAGGTCGTATTAAAGTTGGTGAAGAAGTTGCCATCGTTGGTATACGTGATACACAGAAAACAATCGTTACTGGTGTAGAAATGTTCAACAAAGAACTAGACGAAGGTGAAGCAGGAGACAATGCTGGTTTACTTTTACGTGGTATTGATAAAAATGCGGTAGAGCGTGGTCAAGTTTTGGCTAAGCCAGGTTCTATTACTCCTCATGCTAAGTTTAAAGCTACTATCTATTGTTTGACAAAAGAAGAGGGTGGACGTCACAATCCATTTTTTACGGGTTACCGTCCTCAGTTCTACTTCAGAACAACAGATATTACAGGAACAGTAACACTTCCTGCTGACAAGCAAATGGTTATGCCTGGTGATAACACCGAGTTGACTATTGAACTGATTCATCCTATTGCGATGGACAAAGGTTTGAAATTTGCTATTCGTGAAGGTGGTAAAACCGTTGCAAGTGGTCAAGTAATAGAAATTATAGAATAAAGTCAATTGAATTTTTTGTGTGAAAATGCCTCGCGGTGTTTTCACGCAAAAAGAATTAAATGGAAACGACATGGAAAAAGTAAGAATCAGGCTAAAGAGTTTTGATATTAGCCTAATAGACCGAAGCGCAAGTTCTATTGTGAATGCAGTCACACAAGAAGGCGCTACAGTTTTGGGACCGATTCCTCTGCCTACTCGTATTAATAAATTTACGGTTAATCGTTCGACATTTGTTAATAAAGAGTCAAGAGAACAGTTCGAGATGAGAACTCATAAAAGATTGATAGATATTGTTGATCCAGCCCCCGCTGTGATGGAAGCGCTAATGAAATTAGAGCTCCCCGCAGGCGTACACGTAGAAATTCGCCAATAGAGGTATCTGATGCTAGGATTGATTGGAAAGAAAGAAGGTATGACTCAAGTTTTTGATAGCGATGGTGACTTAATACCTGTTACCGTTGTGTCAGTAGAGTCCAATGCCGTGCTTGCTCTTAGAACAGTAGAAAGAGATGGTTATGTAGCCGCTGTTATCTGCTCTGGAGTTCGCAAAGAAAAAAATGTAACAAAAGCTGATTTAGGTCAGATAAAAAAAGCTAACTTAGAAAACCCCGCTCGAGACATCATGGAAATGCGTAATTTTGATGTAGATGTTAAAGCAGGAGATAAGTTTGGTGTTGAATTGCTAAAAGATGTTAATTTTGTTGACGTTGTCGCAAAGTCTAAAGGTAAGGGTTTCCAAGGGGTTATGAAACGACATAACTTTGATGGTGGTCCTGCTGCACATGGTTCTAAATTCCATAGAGCTGCGGGTGGTACTGGTATGGCAACTACTCCTGGGCGTACGATTAAAGGCAAGAAAATGGCTGGACGCATGGGTGGAGGACAAGTAACTGTTCAAAACCTTGAGTTAGTGAAAGTTGACAGCGTTAATCAGTTACTTCTTATTAAAGGCGCTTTGCCTGGCCCTAAAGGCTCAACCGTGTTAGTGCGGAATGCAAAGAAGAGGTAATGATGGACAAGAAAGTATTTGATTATAATGGTAAAGCGTCTGGAAAAATAGTTTTAGACGATAGCGTTTTCGGTATAGAAGTCAGCGATGGCTGTATTTACGAAGCGATTAAAAATGAACTTGCTAACATGCGTCAAGGTACAGCTTCTGTAAAGAATCGTGCCAACGTTAAAGGTAGTACAAAAAAACCTTGGAACCAAAAAGGAACGGGTAATGCTCGTGTGGGAGATAAAAAATCTCCGATATGGCGAAGTGGTGGTGTCATTTTTGGCCCTCAACCCCGTGACTATAGTTACTCCATTCCTAAAAAAATGAAACGTTTAGCTATTCGTTCAGTTTTGTCCATGAAAGCGGCTCAAGAAGATAAAAGTTTTAAAATAGTAAAACCTATTGTTATTGAATCTGGAAAAACCAAAGAAATGGTTAATATTTTAACCTCTCTTGGTGCGAAACGAAAAGAAAGAGCAGTCCTTGTTTACACAGGTGAAGAGCCTTCAATTAAAAGAGCGGGACGTAATATTCCCAATCTAACTATGTTGAATAGCGATAGGTTGCGAGTTCATGATTTATTTTACGGTCGCTTTGTATGTATTACAGAAGATGCCGTAGCAAGATTGAACGAACTTTATGGAGTAAAATCATGAATGCTTATGACGTAATATTAAGGCCTGTGTTGTCTGAAAAAAGTACAGAGTTGCGTGAAGGTGACAAAAAGAAATATGTCTTTGAAGTCTCTCCTCGTGCAACAAAACGAGACATAATACAAGCAATAGAAACTATTTATTCTGTAAAACCTGAAGCATGTAAAATTATTAATGTGAAGGGTAGAGTAAAAAACAATCGCCCCGTTTCAAAAACTACTTTCCGTCGTGGACAAGGTAAAAGCAGATCATGGAAAAAAGCCATTGTTTGTATGTCTAAAGGTAAAGCGATAGATAAGTTTGAAGGGGTCTAGGGTAAGTTAATGGCTATTAAAAAATTTAAACCAACAACGCCTTCCTTGCGTACTACTCGCCTTTTAAAAAGTGACGAGATTACAAGAACTGGCTATGAGAGGTCTTTGACAAAAGGTAAATCCTCGAAAGCTGGACGTGGTGCTGGTGGTAGAATCAGTGTGCGCCGTCGTGGTGGTGGTGTAAAACGAAAGTACAGAGAGATTGATTTTAAACGGGATAAATTTGGAGTGCCGGGTACGGTTGCTCATATCGAATACGATCCCAACAGATCTGCGAATATCGCCTTGATCCATTATAAAGATGGAGAAAAACGATACATCGTTTCGCCTAAACTCCTTAAAGTCGGTGACGATATTGTGAGTGGAAAAGAACGTGTTGAAATAAAGGTTGGTAACGCCATGCCTTTAGGTGAAATACCGTTAGGACGTATAGTTCACAATGTAGAGCTTGTTCCTGGAAAAGGTGCTCAGCTAGCAAGAAGTGCAGGTGCTAGTGCCCAGCTTGTTGCTATAGATAATAACTACGCCACTCTTATCTTACCTTCTGGTGAGACAAGAATGATACACGTTAAATGCTTTGCAACCATTGGTTCTGTCGGAAACGAAGAATCCTTGAATGTTAGCCTAGGTAAAGCGGGTCGTTCTCGCTGGTTAGGTCGTAGACCTAAAGTGAGAGGGGTTGTTATGAACCCTGTTGATCACCCTCATGGTGGTGGTGAAGGTAAAACTTCTGGAGGTCGACATCCTGTTTCTCCTTGGGGTATGCCAACTAAAGGTTATAAAACGAGAGATAAGAAAAAACCTTCTTCCCGATTCATTATAGCGAAAAAGAAAGGTAGGAGATAATAATGTCTAGATCTATTAAAAAAGGTCCCTTTGTCGCACAAAGCTTATATAAAAAAATAACCAAAGCAGTAAAAGAAAATAACAAGAGGCCCCTCAAGACTTATTCTCGGGCTTCTACAGTTATACCGAGTATGGTAGGTTTGACTATTACGGTTTATAACGGTAAAACGTTTGTACCGGTTTTCATCACTGAAAACTTAGTTGGACACAAGTTGGGTGAATTTTCACCGACACGTATGTTTAGAGGTCACGCTAAGTCTGACAAGAAAGGCAAGAGGTAGGTTATTTAGATGGGAAAGAAAAGTAGAAGAAAGGGTGATTTAGATTACTCCTATTGGAAAGATGGATACCGTGCTATTGCTTATCATCAAAAGATGGCACCTCGTAAAATTAGACCTATTGCAGATCTAGTGAGAGAGAAAAGCTGTACCTATGCGTTGTCTGTGCTGACAAATATGCCGAACAAAAGTGCTTTGTTGCTTAAGAATGTGATCAAATCTGCTATGGCAA
The DNA here is from genome assembly GCA_964425555.1 of uncultured Spirochaetales bacterium. Taxonomy (GTDB): domain Bacteria; phylum Spirochaetota; class Spirochaetia; order SP-2023; family CAYRNA01; genus CAYRNA01. The sequence goes on along the minus strand of CAYRNA010000012.1, from coordinate 30,682 downwards.
ATGCTCAGTCGAGCGATGCCAATATTGATGAAGAAAACTTGTATGTATCAGGCATCATGATAGGCGACGGACCTCGTCAAAAAAGAATTTGGCGACGTGCCCGTGGTAAAGCTGACATACAATTAAAAAGAACCTCTCACATCTATGTCAAATTAGATGAAAATAGAAGTAAGGGAAGTAAGTAACGATGGGACAAAAAGTAAATGCTACAGCCTTTCGCTTAGGTGTTAATAAAACGTGGAAATCACAGTGGTGTGTACCAAATCGGGAATACGCAGAAGTTCTTCACGAAGATATAAGAATTCGTAAAGCTTTGTTTAATCACAAAGAAGCTTCTCGTGCTGATATCAGTGAGATTGAAATCGTGAGACAACCGCAAAAAATAACGGTTACTGTAAGTGTTGCGCGACCAGGTGTTAT